>JAILIG010000133.1 GCA_024695445.1 Oscillospiraceae bacterium | reverse complement strand
TTCCGCAAATGCACGAATCACATCGGTATCCCCGCAGGCGATGCACTTTTTCATGATTTTCTGGATGTTCTTCTGTATGTAGAGTTTGAGCCTGCTGTCCTTTGTACGCAGATAATGCAGTACGATGAATGTGTATTTTATTTTACGATCGAGCGGGAGGCTTTAGTTTTGTCAAGCTGTCCGGCAGTATGATCTCTGTGATTTCTTTTGCGTCTGAGAAGGCAAAATTGTCAATCTCCGTGACGCCTTCCGGAATTTCGACTCTGGTGATGCCGGGTTCTGCGGTATATTTTTTCAGTATGTCGTTTTCAATGATATCAGACATAATCACACGCTCCTTCTGCACATCTCAGAATGTGCTGTATTCTGATTTGATTATACCACACCCAAGCCTAAAAGAAAAGGGAAAGTCATATTTTTTACACTTATTCTTGAAAACACCAATGGTGACCGTGCTGATATGATAAGCAATGCGCTGAATGTGTAATGAGGTAGGCTGTATATCTGCTCCTTACCCTTCCGTTTTCGCTTCTGTTGCGCCGTTCTGCACATCACCGTATACAACAACCGCATGGCCGAAGAATATGCCGCCGTCATCGTACCACATCTCAAAGCTACCGTCAGTATACATGGTTATACTTTCGTTTGTGAGCGCATTGGCAAAACTTTCCTCCGTCCAGACTCTGCCCGGATGCTCGTCATCACTGGAAGCCCAGTCGTTCGCAAGAGCGAGCAGCTCTTTGGCAGCGAATGTACGCAGCTTTTTATCCCAGTTCGCCTTCTTTTTCCAGAATTGTTCAAGGAGTGACAGTCCTTCCGCTGCATCCTCATTTTCATTCTGAATTTTCAGATTGATCTGAACGGGCTTTCTTCTCCATTGCTTTTCAACCGTAAACCACAGCAATTCTTTATCCAGCACCATATCGCCGAATGCTTCGGAATGCAGCGTCACGGGATTATACCACATATTCAGCAGATTTTGCAGGAATTCATTTTCCTCGTTGTCGGAGAGAACTTCCAGCACATAAATGCACTGCATATGATATTCATTATTAAACGGTTGAAGATCCGGACGGGAAATCGGCGGAAGGCCTTTCACACGGTAGATTTTGTTCGGCTGGAAAATTGCTTTGGTACGATCATATTCTGCTTGCTGCGCTTCAGCTTCCTCTTTCGACAAGCCATCCGTCGGTTGGCATGGATGTACTGCAGTAAAGCAAGCTTTTCCTCTAGTGCGTACCTGAACATTAGCGGTCAGATCGACATATCCGACTATATCCACACCTGTTTCGAGGATCCGCTCAATCGGCCATGTTCCGTATTTTGTATCATATCGGATGTCGCGAACGACGCCTGTGAGATACTCAAATCGGCTGCCGATCAGATATTCGTGCGGCTCGGTTTCATAACGGTCTTTCAGTTCGTCTGGCATGGAGATGCCGACTTTGTAGGGATACTTCATAAAAAATGCTCCTTTCTGCGCTTAATGTGTGACGGGGCGGGCTTATGGATGTTCCGGGACAGGTTCATCTCCGCGCCATGCGTAAAGATCCAGCGCAGTCAGCCATCTGAGCTTCCCGTTCCTGGCAATCTCAATATACACATACCCCTCGCGATTCGCAGGAATCCATTTAATCATTCCGTCCTCGTACCATTTGTAGTATATCTCTTTTTCTCCTTCATCCAAATCCCGGCGATAGCTTCTGATCTGCCCTGACGGATAGAATGTAACATGAACGCCGTTCTCAAATCCGTCTTCATAATATCCATACCAGCTAAGCCTGCCGTTATTAAACCGTTCATAGAACAGTCCGGTAATCGGTATTTCCTCCCCGCCGGACAGATCACACAGCCTGTATCCGTAGCGGTCATACCAGATCTTTTCATTCCATTCTCTTCCGTTTTCAATCACATCATCCGATGATAATATCGTTATCCCTTCATGTTCGAGCACATAATCTCTGGATAATCGCTGCATCTCATCCGGCGTCATGAATTCTTTCAGTTTCTCATCCTTCATACAATCTCAGACCTTCTTCCATGGATTATGAATTGCATAATATTCTGTTTTGATTATACCATGTTCACGCCGCAAAAGTCAAGGGAATGTGTGCGGTCCGGCGCACAGGGTTGAATTGCTGATGATGCAGGCTTTCCTGAAATTGCAATTGCAGTCTTGACAAAGCATCTCGATTCAGCTATAATCAAAGCAGGATACAGCCTTTTATGCGAAGGAGATTTCACGATGGAATTTAAGATACAAGACGGCGTGCTGCAAAGCTGCATACCGTACATGGGAGAATCGGAAGCCGTCATTCCGGAGGGCGTGACAAGCATCGGGAAGGAGGCTTTCCTTGAGTGCCGGGAATTACAAAGCATTATCATTCCGGAGAGTGTCACAAGCATCGGAGAGAAGGCCTTCTCATATTGCAGCAGCCTGCGGAGCATCACCATTCCGGAGAGCGTCACGGAGATTGGTGCAAAAGCGTTCTTCTGGTGCCGCCGCCTGCAAAGCATCACCATCCCGGAAAGCATCCGAAGGATTGCACAGGGGCTGTTTATCGGCTGTGAAGCTCTGCGGCACATCCGTCTTCCGGAGCAGTTGGAAAGCATAGAAAAAGAGGCGTTCGATTGCTCCGGCATTGAAAGCATCACCATTCCAAAACGCATCCAAACCATTGAAAAAGCGACATTCCTAAACTGCCGCCTGCAAAGCATCATCATCCCGGAAAATGTCACAAGAATCCGGTGGGCGGCATTTTATGAATGCAAAAGTTTGGAGAGCATCACCATTCCCGAAACCCTGAGAAGCATTGATTACGGGGCGTTTGCGAACTGTGAGAAGCTGCATCGCATTTCCGTTGCACCCGATCATCCGTTTTTCACCGCAGATGCTGATGTTTTGTTTGACAAAAAACAAGAACGGCTCATTATGTATCCATGCGGAAAACAAGAAACGCACTATCGGATTCCGGACGGCGTCAAAAAAATCGGCGATATGGCTTTCTATGAATGCAAAAAGCTGCAGAGCGTCACGATTCCGGAGAGTGTCACAAGCATCGGAGCGGAGGCATTCGCTTTTTGCAGCAGCCTGCGGAGCATCATCATTCCTGACAGCGTCATGCGGATAGGCAAAGAAGCGTTTGATTGGTGCGAAAGCCTGCAAAGCATTGTTTTTCGCGGCTTTGTGATTCCGGCTGAACAATATAACCCCAATCTGCTGCATAAAGATATGCCGAAGCTCCGTGAGATGCTCCGGACGGAAGACTATGCAACGGACATTCCGGCTGCGGTCAAAATTCCGGTGCTGCTGACAGAATACCGGAAGCATCAGAGTCCGAAGCCGGCGGACTGGATCCGGCAAAACGCTTTGGAAGTGCTCCGCTTTTTGATTGATTGCGGCGATGCCGCAGCCGCAGCAGCGGTTTTGCAGATTGAGAACCTGCCCCGTCAGGAAGTTGAAAAGGCGGTCGTGCTTGCAAACGGCGGAAATCCGGAAATCCAGATGCTTCTGATGCAGTATCTGGAGACGCATTCTCCGTGCGGGGAGTAGTAGCGGCGGCTTTGATAACCGTTTGACTGCCCGCCGTCTGAGGTCGGCTTCCGTAATGCAAATGAGCAGCGGAGCAGGACGCAGAGGATGCCGGTACCGCAGCAGCCAGGATTGCGACTGCCTGATCACCCAAAAAACAACTTCTCAGCACATACCGATTCCGGCAATCAGGAGGAAACGAAAATGGATGTAACCGTGGAGAGAGACAGCGTCTGTATGGCAGATGACTGCAATGCGCCGAACACAAAGATTCTGCAAGTCAGCGGAGATTTGTATATTTCGCAGTTCCTCAAGCAGCTGGCGAATGCGATGCCGAGTGTTGCTGATCCGGAGCCGATTGTGTGGTCGGTGCATCTCGGTCAGCGCAATGGGCGTGCAATCGGACTGATCGAAACCGTATATCAGGTGCGCAGCAGAGTCACAGTGTTGGGTTCCGACCTGAAAATGCACCAAAGCGGCATCGGAAAAGTGTATTGCAGGTATTATTGCAAGAGCTCGCTGATGAAACCCGATCAGAACGGTCATCTGTG
Organism: Oscillospiraceae bacterium; assembly: GCA_024695445.1. Lineage (GTDB taxonomy): Bacteria > Bacillota > Clostridia > Oscillospirales > Ruminococcaceae > Firm-04. The sequence goes on along the minus strand of JAILIG010000133.1, from coordinate 91,634 downwards.
CATTCCGATGTATCCGGAATGCCAGACGCTGGCGGAAAAGGTCAAAAAGCATCTCAGTGCCGGCAAATAAACACGGAACGGAAACGGAGCGAGTTGGCAGGCTTTTGAATTTCCGGATGATTCTCCGGCTGTGATATCACAATTAAAGCCGCTGCGTTTACCGCTAAAGTGCCGTTCATAAATAATTCCCCGATCGCATCGGCTCTTCCGTCATGCGTTCGGGGATGTTTTTTGCTATGTTTTTATTGTGTTTCCGGTTCTTCGTCCGGCTATGCCGTAATCAATGAACGGAGGTATTCGCTGATAGATGTGTATCCGTTCACAGCAGCCATTTTGAAAAACAGCTCATGCTCCTCGTGTGTCACGCGAACACGAATCATCTCATCTTTTTTCGGCTCTGCGATTTTACGATCAGGTTTCATATCGCATATAAACCGCCCCTGACTCAGGTTATGACACCGCTTCTATTCGCCCTTTATTTCAAGCAAATCTTAACCATAGAGATTCATCTGAAGTCAACAGCGTGTTCGGCGATGCGTTTATATCTGATATCCATTAGGATTATTTCGCTGCCAATTCCAACTGTCACGGCACATTTCATAAAGTCCCATTTCTGCTTTCCAGTCAAGTATTGCCTTTGCTTTATCTGCATTGGCATAGAATTCGGGAATATCGCCAGGTCTTCTGGCGCCGTACTCTCTTTTAATCTTTACTCCTGTTGCTTGTTCAAATGCTTCGACAATTTCATTTACGCTGTAAGGTGTTCCGGTTCCAAGATTGAAAATCTCTGTACCCGTATGATGAGAGGCGTATTCCACTGCTTTCACATGTCCGATTGCCAGATCGACTACATGGATGTAATCTCTTCTGCAGGTTCCGTCTTTCGTGGGATAATCATTTCCAAAGATTGTGAGATGATCGCGCCTACCAACCGCGACTTGAGTAATATAGGGCATTAGGTTGTTCGGTATTCCGGTAGGATCTTCTCCGATCATAGAAGACGGATGTGCACCGATCGGGTTGAAATAGCGAAGTAAAACAACTGAAAGCGCCGGATCTGCTTTTGCTGCGTCTTCTAGGATTTGTTCCATCATCACCTTTGTCCAGCCGTAGGGATTGGAGCAGGTTCCTCTTGGCATGGTCTCAATATACGGGATCGGATTCTCTGTTCCGTAGACAGTAGCGGAGGATGAAAAGATGAAGTTGTGGACATGAAATTCCGCCATCACTTCAAGCAGGGAAATGGTCGTGTCAATATTATTACTATAGTATAGAAGAGGCTTTTCCATGGATTCGCCAACAGCTTTTAAGCCGGCAAAATGAATTACCGATTCAATATTATGCTTGAGGAAAACATTGGAAAGCGCTTTTTTATCTTTAATGTCAACTTCATAGAGCGGTACATGTTTTCCGGAAATCATCTCCACGCGCTTTATGGATTGAGGGCTGCTGTTGCAGAAATTATCTGCAACAATGACATCATACCCGGCCTGAAGCAATTCGACAGCAGTATGTGAGCCGATATAACCCGCTCCGCCTGCAAGCAGAATAGTGGACATACAATATCTCCTTTCGCGTTCAGATTGCTACGACAGCACAATCGTACTCATTGATGAACTTTGGACAGTCGTTGATTCGGCCAATCGCGTTCGGATGATTGTCACCCGGAAATGATATTTTCTCGAACTGATGCAAAAAAACTGCAATTTCCCGAATCATATTTCCCCCTAAATTCCAATTTATTATGAGTAAGACGAGTGCGTGTCTCTATTCACTAATTATATCAAACGGCTATGAATAAGTCAAGCATCTGAAAAGAAAAAGAGCATTCCCGTGATAGAACGCGCTCTGATTCAGTATCGGTAAATCGGTCGCCTTCGGATTTTGTCCATACAGCACTCTTACAAGGCTGAGGAAGGACGCAGCATTGTCCTTCCTCGCTTTTGTTTTCCCTCCTAATACGGATACGGAAGCAGGAAGGAACACGATCATATGCAGCTCTGTTCATCACGTTCATGTAACTTACCCCGCTAAAAATGCATCTTACCGCCTCTCAGAAGCAACTTACTGAAGTTCCATTGACTTGATGTGCAATATTATTGTATAATTATGAAAGGAATATACGCACGCCTGACACATCAGAGGAGGCATCCGTATGCTCTGCGTCAGAAACCCGCATACGGCACAAGGGAGGTGAAAGCACAAACGCGAATCGGACAGACCGCAGCGACAGATCAGCATACACTTCGGCTCCGCTGACATCACAGCCCGGGAAACAAACAGATTATTCGTCAATGCTAAAGGAGGATTTACAGATGAAACACGGCAAACTCGTCACATGGCTTTCCGCCGCATTGCTCGGCATCTCTGCCGCAGCCGCTTTCTCCGCCGGTATGACCGCGCAGGCCGCGGTTACGCCGGACGGAAAATACCAGTACGAAATTATTTCCAACGAAGTGACCATTCTGAAATATCAGGGTTCCGGCTCAAACGCTGAAATTCCGGATACCATCGCCGACAAGCCGGTTACAAAAATCGGAAACGGTGCCTTTAAAAGCGCAAGCATCAGCACGCTGACAGTGCCGCCTACGGTCAAGGCGATCGGAGACGAGGCCTTTTATAAGTGCGGCAATCTGACTGCAATATCCGAGCTGAAGGCTGAAACGGTCGGCATCGACGCCTTCTATTACTGCACCAGCCTGAAGACGATTTCCCTTCCGAAGGCTGTCACCGTCGGGGAAGGCGCCTTCTCTGCCTGCTTCAATCTGGAGAGCATTTCACTTCCGAAGGCCGAAAACATCGGTGATTCGCTCTTTGCATGGTGCCGGAAGCTGAAGTCGATCTCTCTGCCGCTGGTCGAATACCTCCGTGAAACGGTCTTCTATGATTGCCGTGCATTAACAAATGTGTCTGTCCCGAAGGTTCAGACCATTGACTTTGGCGCCTTTGAGGACTGCACATCGCTGAAAAGCATCACGCTGCCTGCCACCCTTACTTTGATTGAAGGACACGCATTCTCCGGCTGTACTGCTTTGACCGATCTGACAATCCTCGGTCCCGCACTGCTGAAGAGCGATGCCTTTAAAAACTGCTCCGCTCTGGAGAGAGTCCGGCTTTCCGACAGCTCCAGAACCGATCCTGCCGGTATGGCCTTTTCCTATTGCCCGAGGCTTTATACGGTCAACGGCGTCACGGCACTTCAGCACCGGATCGACAGCAACAACGGGGAGCAGTATCCGTTTTTCCATTCCGGTGTAATCCAGGCGGTCCGCAATCATTTCTGCAGAAGCAACGGCGTTGCGTTTATTAATGACTACTGCACCGATCTCTGCAATTATATCGTGGCGACGGAGACGGATCCGTGGATGAACGATCTGCTGAAAGCACGCCAGCTTCATGACTGGATCGTCCGTCACTGCCAATACGAAGATCAGGCAAACGGCGAATGGAACCGGGATACGGAAAACCATGCTGCGTCCTCGGTGTTTGTCAGCTATGCGCTGAACATCCGCGGTTCCGGTATCGGTGAATCCGTCTGCGAGGGCTATGCACAGGCGTACACCATGCTGCTGACAGCCGCCGGAATCGAGTCTTATGTTGTAGCGGGTTCTGCCTGGTTTTTCGAGGGCCATGCGTGGAATCTGATCAAAATCGGCAGCCGGTACTACGAAACGGATCCAACATGGGATGATACCGGGAGTACAACGCAATACAGCACCGATTATACCTATTATCTGAAGAGCGATGCGGAATTGCTGTCCCTGCACAACAGCAAGCTCGACAGAGCGCTGGGTGAAACCTATGAAATAGACGGGTACAGATCAAGGCACCCGCTGCTGAGAGGTTACAGCGGCAATGTCGAGCAGATTCTGAGCGGCTGCACCGTGTCGTTTCAGGATGTGAATCACGACGGTATGCTGGATTACGACTTTGATCTGAACGGCGCTGCTTCGCAGCAGAACGATCAGCTGGCATACAACGGAATGCTGCAGTTCTCGTTCGGCGTCGGCTCTACGACGGATCAGATCAACAACCGGATGGCGGAGGTTCTCTACTGGCTCCATTATTTCCGCAAGGATTACTGGACTTATATCAACGATTCCACCCCGACCAATCAGACTGCCGCAGCCGGCTCCACCGCATATTTCACAGTCACGCTGTTCGGCGATAACCTCACTTACCGGTGGTATTGCTACGACACCCAGACAAACCAGTGGGTGCTTGCAGATGCTTATTACGGAACTACATTCCGGGTACTGAGTGTGAATGCAAATGCAAGCACGAATCATAAGCAGTTTATGTGTGTGGTCTGGAACAAGCAGGGCTATTACATTTATTCCAACGCGGTCACATTGACCGTAGTCTGAGCACCCCGATTGCACTGGCCGTCAGCGGACGGCAGACAGCTGATCTTTCACAATATCCCCCTATAACAGCACCGGTCTCACATGGTTCGCATCTGTGTGAGGCCGGCGCGCTTTTATGTTCTGATGCCTGCACCAAAAGGAACCGGGCTGCGCAGCGCGCTTTGATATCTGCCCGGCTGCTTTCCCGCGGCGAAAACAGTGCCGGCTCTTGCATTTTCCTGCCAAACATGATATACTGAAAGCAGCAAGCCGCACCAAAAACGGAGGACATATTCTATGAAAAAAAGCATTCTGTTCTGGACAGCGATATTGTGCGTGCTGTTTCTCACCGCACGCTGGATCCTGAATCGTCACGGGCTGCAGTTCCGCACATGGATCCGCGAACCGGTCACGCTGCTGATCGCATTCGGGACGGCAGCCGGCATCTTACAGCTGCTGCTGCGGATTCCGCTCAAGCCGGTCCGGATTGCCGCGATCGTGCTGTGGGCGGCCGCACTGATCGCATTCTGCATTTTCGGGTTTTGGATACTTGTGTTGTCCTACCGCCATGAGATATCAAGCAACACCGACTATAAGGGCACGCGCTGCGTAGTCGAATATGAACCGGTGATGTGGGAGAGCCGCCGCCTGTATTATGCCTATTACGGATGGTTTGTGCACGGCAGTGAAGTGCTCCATAAAGAAGGTTATGCGTGCGGCCCGGACGAATGACGGTGATGCGTTTTCGGTTTGGGACGGCGGCGGCGTGCGTTCAGCCCTCCTCATAACGGGAGCACAAACGATGCGGTCATTCAGTGCGGTCCTGCCGGAGCCGAATATGAAAAAGACGCTGTGATTCCGGCACGATATAATTGGCAGAAAGGAATCCCATATGCAGCCGCTTGTCAGTGTGATTATACCTGTATACAATGTGAAGCCGTATTTATGTGAGAGCATTGACAGTGTGATCCGTCAGACATACAGAAACACCGAGATCATAATTGTTGACGACGGCTCAACTGACGGTTCCTCTGAAATATGCGATGCGTATCAAAAGAAAGACAAAAGAATCAAGGTGATTCATCAAAAAAACAGAGGTCTGAGTGCAGCTCGGAATGCCGGTTTAGATGCTGCAAACGGGGAATATATTGCTTTCCTGGATTCGGATGATGCATTCTGCCGCAATATGATCGAGGTCATGATAAAAAGCATCACGGAAAATCATGCTGACATTGCCGCCTGCAGTGTTTATATCTGTTTTTCGGACCGGAGGATGAAGGTATCACAGAGCAGAAGCCGGGTGAATTACAAAAGCAACATACGAAGCGCGCAAACCGTATTGGAGCTGATGGCTGAGCGTAAATTTAAGTTTTATGTTTGGAACAAGATTTACAGCCGCTGTCTATTCGATCAGCTTCGTTTCCCGGAGGGCCGCGTTTATGAAGATATTATCTTCATGCCTCAGATGATGAGCCGGGCAAAGCGTGTCGTGCAGATTGATCTTCCTTTGATTATGTATCGGAAGCACGCCGGCAGCATTACGGCATCCTGTGATGAATCAAGCGTTCTGGATTGGCTGTATGCCAGAAAAAAAGCTGAAAAGGTGTTCCTTGGAAATGATAAAATCCCGCTTTTTTCAAAGCGGTATTTCCTTGAAACAACTTTTCAGCACCTGATCAGAAAATATATCATGCTGACAGCAAAAAAAAATGTCAGCAGCAGCGCGAAGAATATCATTGAAAACGAGCTGCGGATTCGTGCGAAAAAAAGACATGGCTACTCTTTCAAAACAAGAGCGCTTTACTGCTTATACCGGTTTCATCCGGAACTGTATATTCCCCTCAAGAGCGCATACCGCCCGATAAAGCGCATCGTCCGTGCGGTTCCGCGCTGCGCAGGCGCAATCATATGCCCCCGCAAAGGCGGTAAACAACATGAACGGAAAATCACATGAGACATCAACCGTAAAACCGGCAGTCAGCCGCTCCTGGTGACAAAGGCAGAGGCGGGACTGCTTCAGACGAAAGCGAATCTGTTTCTATAAAAAAGTCCCCCGGATATGTTCGTTACAGCATATCCGGGGCTTTTTGACAACAGGGAACGCAGGCACGGTATCTGAACGGTTTCTCAGCTGTCGGCTGCATACGCGGGATGCGGGCAGCTTTTGGCTGCACGGCTATTCTGTATTCTCCCTTCTTCGCCGCAGATACCGTAAAACACTTGCCGCTGTCAGGCAGACGGTCAATCCGTCCAGCAGCAAGAATGCGGCAAGGGCAGAGCGGACGCCCCATACCCATAATGCGTGATAACCAAAGCCGGGCCGGCCGGCCATCCGTCCCGCAATATAGGGCAGCATCAACCTCCGCAGCAGAATCCGGAACAGACATTCCGTCGCCCGCAGTCATTGCCGCCGTGACCATCCATGCAAAAAGCTTTTTCATCGCTGCCGTCTCATCACAGCTTTTTTAAGGGGATACCGATATAGCTGACCGTATCGGCGGGGTTTTCCGCCGGCGGCAGATAAAATTCCAGCGAATAATTGCCGGCTAATGTGTATCCCTGCAAGGCCGGAAGCCACTCCGACCAGATCTGTGTGTTGACCTTCTGCATACTGTCCGGCAGCGCACCGACGCAGCGGAACAGCGCCCACAGACCGCCGGGGATCTGAAAGGTTCCGCAGCCTTCCGGCAGTTCCTTCCACGGCTCGTATAAATCAGCAATCCAGTAGTCAAAGGTTTTTCCGTCCATGTCCGTACATATGCCGAACATTCCCTTTAAGCCTTTCCGGTCTGACATCCACTCGCCCCAGAATTCCGGAATCTCCCTGTAGCTTGTCTCGGCATGAAACCGTCTTTTGACGCCGGCAACCGTAAACGGCGCCTTTTCCGCAATCTGATAATCCAGCATCGTTCCGCCCTCCAGTGTGATTTTGATATGCAGCGGGGCAAAGGACCGCAGGCTCGCCCCCGATTCTCTTGCCTGCGCCGGAGTGATGCCGTGAAAGCGCTGGAAGGCTTTTGCAAAGCTGTCGGGAGAATCGTAGCCGTACTTCAGGGCAATGTCGATCACCCTGCAGCCGGAGCAGGCCAGCTCCTGTGCTGCCAGCGTCATCCGGCGCGCACGGATGTATTCTCCGACGGTCATACCGCACATCGCGCCGAAGATCCGCTGATAATAAAACGGAGAAAGCGCAGCTCTCTTTGCAATTTCTCCGATGCTCAGTTCCTTCGACAGATTTTGCTCCATATAATCAATGGAGGCCTGAAACCCTTCAATCCAGTCTTTCATAACGGTCACCTCACTCTCTGCACTCTTATTATATCACATCAGCGGATGCCTGTCCCGACTTTTTCTGCACGCTTTGTCCGGTTCCGCGCAGACCGCGGTCAGTGTCCCTGTCATCTGATTTTTCTCAATTATAGCATATTTCGCCGGAAAGTGCAACGGGAGACCGCCGCCGCCCCTGATTGACTTTTTCTGCTCGCCGTGCTATAATCCTGTTATAGAGAAGCGTTTTTGCTGTATCGTTTTTACGGAGGTGTGTCATGAGAAAAAAGACAGCCCTTTTGCGGCGGCTGTTCGGCATTCTGTTTATGCTGGTCACGGTAACCGGCGCCATGCCGTTCACGGCATTGGCCGGAGACACCGGTTCAGACAGCGCCCGGACAGAAATCTGCGGCGAGTTCACCGGCGGTGAACAGGTCCTCCGCGATATGACCGAAAAAAACGGGATGTACGCACATCCGCGCATCATCATGTCGGAGGAGAAATTCGCAAAGCTGAAAGCACAGACCGGCGGTGATTCCGTGACCGCGGCTTTGCTGGAAAAGCTGCGCCGAGAGGCGGACTGGACGCTGGAACAGCCGCTTTGTCAGTATGAGATTCCGGACGGCATCCGGCTGCTTGAAACATCCAAACGAATCCAACGCCGCGTGGCCGCACTGGCTCTGGCCTACAATATTTTCGGCGAGGAAAAATATGCCGATCGTTGCTGGGCTGAGCTCGAAACCGCGTGCAGCTTCAAGGACTGGAATCCCTATCATTTTCTCGACACCGCCGAAATGAGCACCGGCTTTGCACTCGGCTACGACTGGCTCTATCACTGGATGAACGAAGAGCAGCGGGCAATGATCCGGCAGAATATGATCGAAAAAGGCTTCATGCAGGTCATGGACGATTTTGAGGACAGACCGCGCAGCCGCACCTACAAGTGGTATCAGGATGATCCCGGTGACAACTGGAAGCTGGTCTGCACCGGCAGCATGAGCATGGCGGCGCTTGCTTTCGGAGATGAAGCCGACGCGAAAGACATCGCATCCGCGGTGCTCGGCTATGCTTACAGGGAAGCATATTCGTTTGTCCGCCGCGCATACAGCGCAAAGGACGGCACATACAGCGAGGGGCTTGGCTACTGGGATTACGCGACCTATTATCTCGGTCTGTTTTCTTCCGCATTGAACAGTGCAGCCGGCACGGACTACGGCCTCGCGGATTTTGAGGGACTTCGCAGATCCGTCGATTTTATCCGCTATATGAGCTCCAACACCTCTAAATCCTTCAGCTTCGGGGACGACGGCGACAGCCGCGATACCGGCTGGGCAGTGCTTTTGTGGCTGGGTGCATATTTTCAGGACTATGACATCGCGGCAATCCGCATGAAGAAAATCGAAACCGACAGCTTCAATTATCTGGACCTGCTGTGGATTGACGAAGAAAAGACACCCGCTTCCGCCGCGGACAGCCCGACGGACTGGGGCGAGGCCGGTGCGGCCAATGCCAGCTTCCGGAATAACTGGGAGGAAAGCGGGACCGTTGCGGCGCTTCATGCCGGTGTAAACAACTACAAATATCACGGTCACTACGATCTGGGTTCATTTTATCTCGAATCAAACGGCGCCAGATTTTTTACCGATCTGGGCAATGAGAATTATGAGCTGAAAAACCGGCAGTATGCCTACCGCATCCGCGCAGAAGGGCATAATACCCTTGTCATCAATCCGTCTCAGGAGCCCGATCAGCAGGAGGGCGCGGACTGCCCGATCACCCGCTTCGGCGGCGGAAATGAAGCATTCGCGGTCACCGATCTGACCGGCGCCTACGGGCTGAACGGCACAGAGCGCGTTGTCCGCGGGCTGAAAATGATAAAGGACAGGGAATGCGTTGTCATTCAGGATGAGATCACTCTGGATGCACCCGGTGAGATCTACTGGTTTGCGCACACAAAGGGACAGATCGCCGTCTCCGATGACGGAAGAAGCGCGGTCATCACGGTCGGCTCGGAGAAGCTGTGGGCGGGGCTTCTCAGTGACGGCGGAACATTCACCGTGATGAACGCCGAGCTGCTGCCGACCTCCCTTGCCGTCGCCAATCAGACGGACAACAGCGAATACAGAAAGCTCGCCGTACATCTGACAGACACGAAGGATACAACGATTTGCGTCGCCTGCATTCCGCTGAAGCAGGGAGAAACGCAGCCTGCATGGACGCCGCCCGTCACAGCCGTTTCCGGATGGACGCCGCAGACAATAAAGGGCGACGGAAACGCGGACGGTGTGTTCAGTATTTCCGATGCAGTGCTGCTGCAAAGGTGGCTGCTTGCCGTTCCGGATACGGAGCTCAAAAACTGGAAGGCCGCCGATTTCAATGCGGACAGCCGGCTCGACACACGCGACCTTTCCCTGATGAAGCGTGCCCTGCTGAACGATACGAATTCATAAGCCTATGCAGGAAATCCGTGTTTTACTGCGTTTGCGTGACCGCGTCCGCAGCAGGACAGATTGACAAACAGACCGCTTCTGTGTATAATAAAAAGAGATTCAAAAAGCCCGGATATCAGTCAGGGAATCAGAAAGGAAAACAGGAAATACTATGAAAAAAATCTCAATCAGGCACATTCCGAAATGCGTGGATATCGCCATGGTCGTCCTCGGAATCATGATCGTCGCTGCATCGTTCTCTCTCAAGGGAACAGAGAAGCCGAAGCTGAGTGACGCTATTTATTTAATCGGAATCAGCGCTTTGTTCTTCGCCGGAATCATTCTTGCCGTAACGGTCAGAACAACCGTGAAATTCGGCGAGGGCAGCATCATCCGGTGCCGCTGGCTGTTTTTGTTCTGGAAAATCGACCTGGATCAGGTCGTTTCCGTGTCATATACGCTCCGGTCATACATGACCAGAGGCGGCGGAAGAAGCTACTGCTTCGATCTGTTTTTTTACACATCATCAGAGAAGTACAAAAGACTGACAGAGCATCTGAACTATCAGGTTGCCGAGGACTGCATCCGGCGCAAATACGACAATGTGCAGCTGATACAGCTTTACAGGTACATCGAGGAAATCGCGCCTGACAAAGCTATCGGCCGCGAATGAACCCCGCGCAGACGGATGTTCCCCGATTTGTCAGAGGAGGATGCGCGTGATGAAAACAGCGTTGTGCCAGTTCCGCATCGAACCGGAGAAAAAGGAGCAGAATCTGCAAAGGGCTGCGCAGATGATCGCACAGGCGGCAAAGGAGCACGCCGACATCATCTTCTTTCCGGAAATGTCGTTCACGGGCTTTTCGATGCAGGTTGCCGTCACCGGAGAATCAGACGGCGAAACCGTCCGGCGGATACAGCAGCTCGCACGGCAGTACGGGATTGCTGTCGGCTTCGGCTGGGTAAAGAAAAAAGCGGAGCTCGGTGAAAACCACTATACCGTCGTGGACAGAGCCGGCACGGTGCTCGCGGATTATGTCAAGATCCACCCGTTCTCTTACGGCGGCGAAAGCCGTTATTTTGCGGCAGGCAGCCGGACCGCCGTGTTCACTTATTCCGGCGTCACATTTGCACTGTTCATCTGTTATGACCTGCGGTTTCCGGAAATCTTCCGCGCCGTGTCCGCAGAGGCCGAGGTGCTGGTCGTCGCGGCAAACTGGCCGGAACCGCGCATCGCGCACTGGAACAAGCTGCTCGAAGCCCGCGCACTGGAAAATCAAAGCTGGGTGCTCGGCATCAACTGTGTCGGCGACCAGAAGGACCTGCACTACTGCGGCAGCAGCAGAGCCGTCCGTCCGGAGGGCGAAACGGCAGCATCCCTGCCGGACCGCGAGGGCATCCTCTGCTGTGAAATCGGGGAGGAAGCCGCTGCATTCCGAAAGCGCTTTCCCGTCTTGCAGGACCGCAGAAATGCCCTGTACCGGGAACTGCTCCGATAAGACCTCCGCCCGTTTTTATCAGATTCCCGCCGGAAAAAGCCGTCTGTGTGCAGAACACGGACGGCCTTTTTGTATGCAGATCGCAGAAAATACCCGCATAAGACAGGCCGCGGGAAAGAAAAACAGCAAAAAGCGCTGTGGAACATCTTGACAAGTATAATCATCTTGTGTATAATAAAATTAGTTATGATTGTACACTGATGTAACGCGCATCTTGAATGGGCTTGTTTTTTGCTGTCAAAATTACAAAGAGGGGCTGACAGCATTTGACGCATCGGACAGTCACGGATGACAGATCATTGCAGAAAACAGGAGATGATACAGAAAGCAAAAACTTTTTTCAAGAAAGAAACAGGCAAAAAGGCGTGGGGCTGTTCCATTGATTCCAAGTAAATATCCTTAGCAGATCATTTCAAAAAAGCAGGAGGTTTTACAGTTCTATGACACGCAGGAACACCATTTGGAAGAAAATGACAGCATTGGTTCTGAACGCGGCAATCGTCCTCGGCGCAGTCTTGCCGCGATATATGACAGTTCCCGGCAGCATCACCACAGCAGAGCAATCCGAACCGGCTGCGGCAGCCACAGCCGCAGATGTGGTCTTCTCCGAATGCCGCTGCATTCCGGAAGCCCCGGACGAAACAGACGGAACAGACGGTGACGCACCCGAAATACAGTCCCTGTTATCCGATGAAGCGCTGAGCAGATATGCCGGCGCAGATTATCAGGCGCTTTATTCCAAAAATCTGAAATCCAACTTTATGTTCATCTACAATCCGGACGATGTCCGGCTGGATGCCCTGATGACATCGCCGGCGGGAAAGGAATGGGCGTTTTTGTTTTCCGAATACATATCAGCCCTTTCCGGTATAACCGGCATCCGCTATCCGTATATCGTCTGCACCTTCTGCACCGATGAGGCGCTGTGGGGCAGCAGCAAGGCCGGCAGATGCAACGGAAACTACACCTTCTACCGCCCCGTGATTTCCTCGGAAATCCTGTTCGGGATCACGCAGTACGCGTTTACGGAGGAGCTTCTGCACGAGGTCTCTCATGCGTTTCTGAGCGGGCGCCGGTATCACCTCATTTATAATTCGGAAGAAGAAATGTTCGTGACGCTGCGCTGGCTCTGCGCACTGCACTGCATGGGGTATGAAACCCGCCGCATTTTCCTGACGCCCTGGGGAAAGCAGTGGCAGGACGCCGAAGCCGTGACATGGAAACCGGCGGACGCAGCAGAGGACGAACCGCAGCCCGATTCAGATGCCGCGCAGATGTCCTTCCCCGATTATTGCGCGGAGGAAAGCGCATTCGGCGCATCGGTCAGAGCCGCTTCCGGGAAATTCGCACGGATTACCCCGCTGCAGTTTCTGGCATATGTCTCAGGCAGAGATTCCTCCTCCTGTCAGCTGCGCGCCCGGCTGGCCGCACTCCTGAACCTCTATACGGAAAAGCCGATCAGTCACACTTCCGACGAGGACGACAGCAATGCGGACAACTGGATCCGTCTCGATGCCATTCTCGAAAACTGGGCATCCATCGACACGGAGGAATGGCAAAGGCTCATCGCGCTCTGCATCTGCGATCCGATGCAGTCCGATCAGACAGCTTCCGTTGACTGCTATGTTGCGTATATCAAATCCTGCACGGAACCGCTGCACTATAAATGGATCTACGGAGTCACAGAAAAGGATACCGGTGAAATCCGGAAAATCACCTGCAACTACCGCGTGCTGGTCACGCCGAGAGTCGCAGCGTGGCTCCGTGACAGCTACGATCAGCAGAAAATCGAAGGAATCCGGAATGAGGACTGTTCCGTTGAATACCTGCTGACCGGCAATCTGATTCAGGCGTTCAACACGCTGGATTTCGTCTGCGGCGCGGCACAGACCGACGAACAGACCGCGGACAGCAGCATCTCCGACCTGACGGACCGTGATATCAGTCTGTTGAATTCTGACCGGTATGTTAACGATCTGGTGAGAAACCACAGCTATCAGGCAATTTCAAAAGACTTCTGCTCCCCAGTTCCGGAAGACAATGCGTTTCTCCAGAGCTTCATCGCGCTCGGCGATGTGGACGGAGACAGAAAAACGACCGAAGCGGATGCACTCCTGATCTCGCTCTGGTCGTCCGGCGTACTTTCGTTTTCCGATCCGGAAAAAGACCGTGCCGATGTCAATTTCGATCATTCCGTCGATGACAGCGACCGGCAGAGAATCCTTGACATTGCGGAAGGCCGCTATCGGTTTTCCGATTACTGCGCGCCGCAGATTACGCAGCAGCCCTCTGACACGGCGCTGCCGCTCGGCGGGCTTGCGGCATTTACGGTGCAGGCCGCCGGCAGAAATCTGACCTATCAGTGGCAGTACAACAAGGGCAACGGCTGGAAGGATTCCACCGCATCCGGCAGCCGGACGGAGACCGTGGAGCTGGCGGTCACCCCAAGCCGCGACGGACAGCAGTACCGCTGCAAAATCACATCTTCCAACGGCCGCTTTGTCTACTCGGACGCGGCTGCCATGACCGTCGGTGTCTGCATCACGAAGCAGCCGGCCGATGTGGCCGTGCCCGCCGGTGAAACCGCGGTATTTACAGCGGAAGCCGACGGCAAAGACCTGGCCTATCAGTGGCAGTACAACAAGGGCAGCGACGATGCCGGCTGGACAGACTGCGTCACCGGTGCGGATGCTGCCGCAGACACCCTCGTGATCGCTGCGGATGCGGAAGCCTTCGGATGTCAGTACCGCTGCGTGATCTCGTCCCCCAACGGAAACAGCGCCGTCACGGAGCCTGTGACACTGATATGCAGTCCGGAAGCCGATCCTCAGCCCTGACCGCAGAAGAACAATGTGAAAAAGAGGCGTAAACCTTTTGTTTACGCCTCTTTTTTTACTTCCGGTACTTGTCCATGACGCCGCAGAAATCAAATGTCGCAAAGTAATCCGCCGGTGTTTCGGCGCGGCGAATCAGTTTGACCGAGCCGTCCGCACAGAGCAGCAGCTCCGCAGACCGCAGCTTTCCGTTATAATTATACCCCATCGAAAAGCCGTGCGCGCCGGTATCGTGAATATAGATCAGGTCGCCGATATCCACGGGCGGCAGCATCCGGTCAACCGCAAATTTATCGTTGTTCTCGCACAGGCCGCCCGTCACATCGCAGAGATAGGTACAGGGCACATCCTCCTTGCCGAGCACCGTGATGTGATGATACGCGCCGTACATCGCCGGACGCATCAGGTTTGCGGCACAGGCATCGCAGCCGACATATTCCTTGTAGATATGCTTTTTATGCAGCACCCGTGTGACCAGTGCGCCGTAGGGCGCGAGCATGAATCTGCCCATTTCCGTGAAGATTGCCGCATCACCGAGCCCGGCCGGCACCAGAATCTCCTCGAACACCTTGCGGACTCCCTCGCCGATGGCCAGAATGTCATTCGGTGTCTGGTCGGGGTGATAGGCCACGCCGACGCCGCCGGACAGATTGATGAACCGGATATCCGCGCCGGTCTCGCGCTTCAGATCGGCGGCAAGCTGAAACATCTGCCGCGCAAGCGTCGGATAGTATTCGTTTGTCACGGTGTTCGACGCGAGAAATGCGTGTATGCCGAAATGCTTTGCGCCCTTTTTCATCAGCAGCCGAAAGCCCTCAAACATCTGCTCACGGGTAAAGCCGTACTTTGCATCCTGCGGCTTGTCCATGACGAAAGTCGAGATTTTGAAATCGCCGCCCGCATTGAACCGGCAGCAGATTGTTTCCGGGATGCCGGTCAGCCTGTCCAGATATTCGATATGCGTGATGTCGTCAAGATTGATGTATGCGCCGAGCTGATACGCGAGCCGGTAATCCGCCTCCGGCGTGACATTCGACGAAAACATGATGTCGCTGCCGGAAAATCCGCAGGCATCGGCCATTTGCAGCTCGGTGAGTGAGGAGCAGTCCGCGCCGCAGCCCTCCTCCTGCAGGATCCTGAGGATAAACGGATTCGGCGTTGCCTTGACCGCAAAATATTCACGGAATCCCTTGTTCCATGCAAATGCCTGCTTGACGAGCCGCGCATTTTCGCGGATGCCGCGCTCGTCATAAATGTGAAACGGCGTCGGATAGCAGGCGGCAATTTCCTCCGCCTGTGCCTTTGTCAAAAACGGTACTTTTTTCATAACCATAACTCCTGTTCCTTACAAATGCGCGGCAGCCCGCGCTCCGCTTTTTTCTGTGCCGGTCACAGTGCGGACAGATACGCCGCCGCTTTGGTGACGGTCTCCCTTGTGCCGAACGACGAAAATCTGAGCCAGCCCTGCCCTGCCGTTCCGAAGCCGACACCCGGCGTTCCGGCGATGCCGTATGTATGCAGCAGGCGGTCGAAAAACTCCCACGAATCCGCATGATGCGGGCACTCCATCCAGACATACGGCGCATTCTCGCCGCCGACGGAATGAATCCCCGCTTTGTTCAGCGCAGCCTTGATGATGCGCGCATTTTCCATGTAGTAATCAATATCCTCATGTACGGCGCGCAGACCTTCCTCCGTGAACACCTTTGCGGCGGCGCGCTGGATGATGTACGAATTGCCGTTATACTTTGTCGCCATGCGCCGGAACCACATATCGTGCAGCGATGCCTCAAACTGCAGCGTGCGCGGCACAACCGTCCAGCCGCAGCGGACACCCGTAAAGCCCGCGGTTTTCGAGAGCGAGTTGATCTCGATTGCGCAGGTTTCCGCACCGGCAATCTCAAAGATGCTGTGCGG
The DNA here is from genome assembly GCA_024695445.1 of Oscillospiraceae bacterium. GTDB lineage: Bacteria > Bacillota > Clostridia > Oscillospirales > Ruminococcaceae > Firm-04. The sequence continues at coordinate 75,342 of JAILIG010000133.1, read as the reverse complement.
CAGAGCCGCGTCACGGATGTACGCCTCGTATGCCGCATCAAACAGAATCAGCGCGTGATTTGCCTGCGCATAGGAAACCCATTCCGCAAGCTGTTCCTTCGTGTAGACCGCGCCGGTCGGGTTGTTCGGCGAGCAGAGGTAAATGATGTCCGCATGAACGCTGCTGTCCGGCATCGGCAGGAAGCCGTTCTCCTTCGTCCCCGCTGCAAAGATCACGCGCCGGCCGGACATGATGCTCGTGTCATAGTACACGGGATAAACCGGATTCGGCAGCAGCACGGTGTTGTCTGCATCAAACAGATCGCAGAGATTGCCGAGATCGCATTTTGCGCCGTCGCTGACAAACACATCTGCCGCATCGACCTTGATGCCGCGCCTCTGATAGTATGCCGCGATTGCCTCCCGCAGAAACGGTTCGCCCTGTTCGGCGCCGTAGCCGTGAAAGGTCTCTGCGTGGGACATCTCCTCTGCGGCGGCTTTCATTTCATCCGTGATGACGGTTGCCAGCGGGCGCGTCACATCGCCGATGCTGAGCTTTAACAGTTCGCGTTCCGGATCGGCCGCCTGAAACGCGCGAATCCGCTTTGCAACCTCTGAAAACAGATAATTCTGTTCAAGTTCCAGTGCATGATGATTGACCCTCATTTTTTACACCTCAATTTCTCCTGTGAAAATCAGCACGGCTTCACCGGTCATCATGACCGTATCCTCCGTATAGCGGATGACCAGATCGCCGCCGTTCAGATGAACTGTCACATCAGTATCCGGCCGGCAGAACCCGTTTTTCACCGCTGCTGCAACCGTCGCGCAGGCACCCGTACCGCAGGCCATTGTCTCGCCGGAGCCGCGCTCCCAGACGCGCATCCGCAGCGTGCGGTCGTCGATCACCTGCACAAACTCCGTATTGACCTGCTCCGGGAACGCCGGATGATGTTCAAATTCGGGGCCGATTGCCGCCAGATTCAGCAGCTCCGGATTGTCGCCGAACACGACACAGTGCGGATTGCCCATTGACACACAGGTGACAGTGTATTCCTTCCCGGCAACGGTCAGCGGCTTTGCGATCATCTCAGGCTCCGCACAGCGCACCGGAATCCGCTCCGGATCAAACACCGCCTTGCCCATATCGACCGCCGCACGCGTGACAACGCCGTTCTGCGTCGTGACCGTGACCGTCCGCAGGCCGCTTTTCGTCTCGATCACGATTTCCTTTTTCGGGCAGATGCCGTTATCGTAGAGATATTTTGCGACGCAGCGGATCGCATTGCCGCACATATTTCCCTCGCTGCCGTCCAGATTGAACATCCGCATTCCGGCGTCTGCGCAGTCGGATTTCTCGATCAGCACAAGCCCGTCACCGCCGATGCCGAAATGTCTGTCCGAAAGCTGAACAGACAGCGATTCCGGCGCAGCGACACGCTGCTCCATGCAGTTCACATAGATATAGTCATTGCCGCAGCCTTGCATTTTTACAAACGGGATGCGGCGCTTTGCCGTTCTCAGTTGATTCATATTCATCAGCTCCACATTGGAATCCCGATAGCCGGTGTGCAGGCAGTTTGCAACTGCCATTGCAGTATCGGTGCAGGTCAGGCAGGGAATGCCGAGCTCAACGGCCTTTTTGCGGATCTTCGCGCCGTCCCGCGCCGCCATGCGCGCATTCGCATCGGTCGAGACGATATACCGGATCGTGCCGTTCTCCATCAGGCGGAAGGTTTCGCTGTCGCCGGTGTGCAGCTTCTGCAATTTGTGAACCGAAAGGCCGGCCTTCAGGAGCGCATCCGCGGTTCCCTCCGTCGCGTACAGCCGGAATTCAAGCCTTGCAAATTTCCGCGCAATTTCAATGATATCCGGCTTGTCCGCGTCGCAGACCGTCAGCAGGACGCCGTTGCGGTTTCTGCCGCTCTCTTCGAGGCGGTAGCCCGCTGCGCGCAGACCTTTGTAGAGCGCTTCGGTCAGCGTCTTGCCGATGCCGATGACCTCGCCGGTCGATTTCATTTCCGGTCCGAGCTGCGATTCACCGCCGATCTTCTGGAACGAGAACACCGGCACCTTGACCGCCGTAAAGGGCGGTGTTTTGTAGTAGCCTGTGCCGTATTCCATTGCGCTGAGCTTCTCGCCGAGACAGACGCGCATCGCACAGTCGCAGAGCGGCAGGCCGGTCAGCTTGCTCATGAACGGAACGGTACGCGACGCGCGCGGATTGACCTCGATCACATACAGCGACTGCCCCTTGACGATGTATTGCAGGTTAATGAGTCCGACCGCGTGCAGTCCGAGGCAGATTTTTTTCGTATCTGTAAGGATTTTCTTCCGCATCTCGTCATCAATATGCACCGGCGGACAAATGGCAATCGAGTCGCCGGAATGGACGCCCGTGCGCTCGATATGCTCCATAATGCCCGGAATCAGAATGTCCGTGCCGTCGCAGATCGCGTCCACCTCGATCTCCGTGCCGCGGATGTACTGGTCGATCAGCACGGGGTTGTCGATGCCGTCTGCGAGAATGTTCTGCATGAACGCAGCGACATCGCTCTCCTCAAACGCGATGTTCATATTCTGGCCGCCGAGCACATAGGACGGACGCACCAGAACCGGCAGGCCGAGCGTGCGCACCGCGTCTGCGGCTTCATCCAGCGTGTTGACCGTGCAGCCGCGCGGGCGCTCGATGTGCAGGGATTCCAGCAGCGCGTCAAACCGCTCTCTGTCCTCGGCAAGGTCGATGCTGTCCGCACACGCGCCGAGCAGCGGATAGCCGGCCTGCTCGATCGTTCTCGCAAGGCGGATCGCAGTCTGCCCGCCGAAGGCCGTCACAACGCCGGCGGGCTGCTCCAGCGCCAGAATCGAAAGCACATCCTCCGGCGTCAGCGGTTCAAAATACAGGCGGTCGGCGGTATCGAAGTCGGTCGAAACCGTTTCAGGATTGTTGTTGATGAGCACGACCTCATAGCCGGCCTGCTTCAGCACCTGTACGCAGTGTACCGCCGAATAGTCAAACTCGATGCCCTGTCCGATGCGAATCGGGCCGCTTCCGAGCACGACAACCGTTTTCCGCGTTTTGTCTCCGAGAAAATGTGCCGCTTCATTGGCCTCCGGCATCGCATCCGGCTGGTACACGCCGTAGAAATACGGCGTTTCTGCTGCAAATTCGCCGGCGCAGGTATCGACCATGCGGTAAACCGGACGAATCCGCTTTTCCGGCAGCTTCTGTCCGGAAATCGCCTGAATCGCGGCATCCGGATAGCCGAAGCGCTTGGCCGTGCGGTAGAGATCCTCCGTCAGGACGGCGTTTTCCAGCGCCGTTTCGCAGACGGTCAGGTTCAGCAGCTTTTGCAGGAACCAGCGGTCGATTTTGGATGCCTCTGCAATTTCATCGACCGGGAAGCCGCGCCGCATGGCCTCTGCCACCGCAAACAGCCGGATATCGTCCGCGTGAACCAGATGCGTGCGGAGCTCGTCATCCGGCACGCCCCGCAGATCGCGGACCAGCAGCGCACTGTGCTTGACCTCCGCGCCGCGCAGGGCTTTCAGCAGCGCGGATTCAAAGGTGTCGGAGATCGCCATGACCTCGCCGGTCGCCTTCATCTGCGTGCCGAGGCGGTGGGATGCGCCGGCAAATTTCTCAAACGGGAACTTCGGCATCTTGACCGCAACATAATCTAAAGCAGGCTCAAATGCGGCTGTCGTTTTGCCGGTCACCTTGTTTGCGATCTCGTACAGCCGGTAGCCGACGGCGATTTTCGCCGCAACCTTTGCAATCGGGTAGCCGGTCGCCTTGGACGCGAGTGCAGAGGAACGCGAAACACGCGGGTTGACCTCGATGACGGCGTATTCAAACGAGTCCGGATTCAGCGCGAACTGGCAGTTGCAGCCGCCCTCAATTTTCAGCACCTCCGCGATTTTCAGCGCAGCTGTACGGAGCATCTGATACTCCTTGTCGGAGAGCGTAACGGCCGGCGCAATGACGATCGAATCACCGGTGTGAATGCCGACCGGATCCAGATTTTCCATCGAGCAGACCGTGATTTTGTTGCCGTCCGCATCGCGCACGATCTCAAATTCGATCTCCTTCCAGCCGGCAATGCAGCGTTCCACAAGGATCTGATGAATCGGAGAAAGGCGCAGACCGTTCTCCGCAATATTTTCAAATTCTTCGGCGTTCTCCGCGATGCCGCCGCCCGTTCCGCCGAGCGTAAACGCCGGCCGGATGATGACCGGATAGCCGATCTCCGCCGCAATCCGGCGCGCCGTATCCATGTCCTCCGCAATGCCGGACGGAATGCAGGGCTGCCCGATGCTGTCCATGGTCTCCTTGAACAGCTTTCTGTCCTCCGCACGCGCAATCGTTTCGGGGTTGGCGCCGAGCAGCCGGATGCCGTGCGCTGCAAGGAAGCCGCTTTCGGCAAGCTCCGCGCAGAGATTCAGGCCGGTCTGTCCGCCGAGTCCGGAGAGAATGCTGTCGGGCTGTTCGGTCAGGCAGATGCGCCGGATGACCTCCGCCTTCAGCGGTTCCATGTAAATTTTGTCGGCAATCTGTGCATCGGTCATGATCGTCGCGGGATTGGAATTGACCAGCACGACTTCGATGCCGTCCTCTTTGAGCGCACGGCAGGCCTGTGTTCCGGAGTAGTCAAATTCCGCAGCCTGTCCGATGACAATCGGACCGGAGCCGATGACCAGCACCTTATGAATATCACGGTTCAGCGGCATTTCTGCACCTCCATCATCTGCACAAAGTCGTCAAAAAGGAATGCGGTGTCCTGCGGGCCGGCGCAGGCCTCCGGATGAAACTGCACGGAGACTGCGGGGAATTTGCGGTACCGGAGCCCCTCGCAGGTGTTGTCGTTGAGGTTGACATACAGCAGATCGGCGGTCTCGCGGCAATGCGCGTCCTCTGCATCGTACTGCACCTGATAGCCGTGATTCTGTGTGGTCACGGCCATTTGCTTTGTCTCCGGATTGAGCACCGGCTGATTTGCGCCGCGGTGTCCGAATTTCAGCTTTGCGGTCGGGATGCCGTTTGCCAGCGCCAGAAGCTGATGACCGAGACAAATGGCCATGATCGGAATATGCAGCGACATGATTTTTTTCAGCTCTGCAATGATCTCCGGGTTGTCCGCCGGATCGCCCGCGCCGTTCGAGAGCATGATGCCGTCCGGCCTGAGCGCCGCAATATCCTCAGATTTTGCGTATGCAGGCAGAACCGTAACGCGGGCTCCGCGCCTGACCAGCTCCCGTGCGATATTTGCCTTTGCGCCGAAATCCAGCAGAACCACATGGTATGCGGCGCTGTCCGGTCCGAGCGTATATGCCGCCTCGCAGGTTGTGCTCCGCACGGCGTCCTTCACGCGATATGCGCGGATCTTCTCAAAATCCGCATCGTCCGGCGAACCGCAGATCATGCCGTTCATCGTGCCGTGATCGCGCAGGATCCTCGTCAGTGTTCGTGTATCCACGCCGGTCAGCACCGGAATCTGCTGCGCGGCCAGCCAGTCCGTGAGCCTGCCCTTGCAGCGGAAATTTGACGGTGCATCGCAAATCTCCGAGGCAATATATGCCGACAAAAACGGCTTCCGCGATTCAAAGTCCTCCGGAATCACACCGTAATTGCCAATCAGCGGGAAGGTCTGCACCACCGCCTGACCGTAATAGCTCGGATCTGTCAGCGTTTCGAGGTATCCGTTCATGCCGGTCGCAAAGACGACCTCCGCCGTGACATTTTCCTGTATGCCGAGCCCTGTTCCGTGAAAAACCATGCCGTTTTCCAGCACCAGACAGCCCAGTTTCATATCCTTACCGTTCATTTCCTCACTCCTGATTTTACACGGCGAGCCGCACTGCGTATTGCAATGCGGCGCCGCAAAATGTTTATGATTACACGCTGTAAAGCAGGTCTGCGTAGGTCGGGAAGGGCTGAAATTCCTTTGCGGTCAGCGGCTCGAGCTGATCGGCGACGGCACGCAGTTCGTTCATCGCCGGAATGATCGTGTCGCGGCAGTAATAGGACGGATGCTCGTTGTCATAGAGCCCGATCATGACATTTTCGAGCGCCTCGGTCTTTTCGGCAATCTCGTCCGTCAGAGCGCTGACGCGGCGGAGCAGGTCGGTTTCCGCAATTCCGTTCACGCCGAGTTCCTTCTTCTTCATGGCATATGCCGCAAGCGACTCGCCGTAGCGGAAGCCCGCCGGAATGATCTGCGTCCGTGCCATGTCGATCATCGTATTCGCTTCGATTGCGATGAGCTTCGTGTAGTTCTCCAGCAGGATGTCCTTGCGGGAGACCACCTCGCTGTGATTGTAAACGCCGAACTTCTTGAACAGTGCGACATTCTTCTCCGTTGCAAAGGCGTGCATCGCATCGGCCGTTGTGCGGAGATTGAGCAGTCCGCGGCGCTCCGCCTCGGCCACCCATTCCTCGGAGTAGTTGTTGCCGTTGAAGATGATGCGACCGTGTGTCTTCAGTGTATCCGCGAGAATCTGCTGCACAGTCAGACCGATGTTGTCGGACTTCTCAAGCTGCTCTGCGAAATTGCAGAGCGCCTCTGCAAAGATCGTGTTCAGTGCGATGTTCGTGTCTGCGATCGAATTCTCCGAGCCGAGCATCCGGAACTCGAACTTGTTGCCGGTAAATGCCATCGGCGAGGTACGGTTGCGGTCGCCGGAATCCTTCTTGAAATCAGGAAGCACATGAACACCGGTTGCGAAGGTCTCACGGTGAACGCTCTCGTCTCTGCCCTCTGCCGCAGCCTCCAGCTGAATCTGCAGATCGTTGCCGAGATAGACCGAAACGATTGCAGGCGGCGCTTCGTTTGCACCGAGGCGGTGATCGTTGCCGGCAGATGCAACAGACATTCTCAGCAGATCCTGATGCTCATCAACTGCCGCGACGACGGCGGCGACCATCAGCAGGAACAGCTGCTTGCGCTCCGGCGTCTTGCCCGGCGCAAAGAGGTTGATGCCGGTATCGGTCGAGAGCGACCAGTTGTTGTGCTTGCCGCTGCCGTTGACGCCTGCAAACGGCTTTTCGTGGAGCAGGCACATCAGACCGTGCTTTTCCGCAACCTTCTTCATGATCTCCATTGTGAGCTGATTGTGGTCGCAGGCGAGGTTCATCGTCGTATAGACAGGCGCCAGCTCGTGCTGTGCCGGAGCAACCTCATTATGCTCGGTCTTGGCGTAAATGCCGAGCTTCCAGAGCTCCTCGTTCAGCTCCTTCATGAACGCCTGCACACGCGGACGGATGACGCCGAAATAGTGGTCCTCCATCTCCTGTCCCTTCGGTGCCTTTGCGCCGAAGAGCGTTCTGCCGGTGAACAGGATGTCCTTGCGCTTCTTAGCCATTTCGCGGTCAATGAGGAAGTATTCCTGCTCCGGACCGACCGTGCCGCTGACACGCTGCACATCGGAGAATCCGAGCAGGTGCAGAACCTTCACGGCCTGCTCGCTGACGGCTTCCATCGAGCGGAGAAGCGGCGTCTTCTTGTCAAGCGCCTCGCCGCTGTACGAATAAAATGCAGTCGGGATGCACAGGCTGTTTTCCTTGATGAACGCATACGATGTCGGATCCCATGCAGTATAGCCTCTCGCCTCAAAGGTTGCGCGCAGACCGCCCGACGGGAACGAGGACGCATCCGGCTCGCCCTTAATCAGCTCCTTGCCGGAAAATTCGAGGATCGCTCCGCCGTTTCCGTCCGGAGAAAGGAAGCTGTCGTGCTTCTCTGCGGTGATGCCCGTCATCGGCTGGAACCAGTGCGTGTAATGCGTCGCACCGTTCTCAACAGCCCATTCACGCATCGCACTTGCGACAACATCCGCAACGGTCGGATCAATGTCCTTGCCGTTGGCAATCGTCTCGTGCAGCGAGCGGTATACCGCCTTCGGCAGACGCTCCTGCATCACGGCATCGTTAAAAACAAGGCTTCCAAAGATCTCAGTCGGTTTCATTTTATTCATCCTTTCTGCTTTTTCGCTTTCCCCGCTAATCTGTCTCTCGTCTGACCTAAGAGATATCCTTTCAGCGATGGGCAAGTGAGGGCGGAGCCCCGTTTCCAATCCGCCGGAGGCACATCTTTTGCGTCAAGCGAGAAGCAAAGCAGCGGGAAAACAAAAAAACAGCAACGGCATTGCGGGAATCGTCCCGAAACAGCGCCGTTGCTGTTCTCTGTGTTACATGATAGCATATTTTCCGGGGAATGTCAATACTTTGACAAGAATTTCACAAGGTTTTACGGTTTGCCTATGAATCCTCACTGATTCTCATAGGTTTTTAGGACATTTTCCGCAGCGCGCCGTTTGGAGATGCGCTGATTCATCGCCTGCTGCTCAATATATTTATGCGCCTGCTCCTCGGTCATGCCGAGATAGCGGATCAGGGCATACTTTGCGCGGTTGACGATGCGCAGGTCACTCAGCTTTGTCTGAAGCTGCTGGTTCTCCCATGTCATGACCTGCATTCTGGCATTGGCGGCGGCGGCGTCATATAAAAGCTGGTGGAACGCCGAATGCGAAAAGGGCTTGCCAAGCACGAAAACGCCGGACGGTTCCAGCGAATGCCGCATTTCGGGCTCCTGTTCGTTTTTGACGACAGCGACAACCGAAACGGCGGTGTTTTCTGCAAGATCGCTTGCAAGCTCCGTACCGCATTCATCTGCAAGCGGAATATTGATGAGAATGACGGAGCAGTTTCCGCTCATCACTTTCTGCCGGGCCTCCGTGCAGGAGCCGGCAAAACCGGAAACGGCAAAATCGCCGTCCGGCAGATTTTCGCGGACATACCGGTGAAAATTCTCGTTCGAGGAAATGACAAAAACCCGTTTGATCTCAAACTGTGTCCGCATCAGACGGCACCGGTGTATGCTTCAAACAGATGCGCGGGGAGATTATTCCGCATGAACGCGCTGTCTGTCATGAGCTGCCGCGCAGCAGTGAGGTCTGCGGGCAGCGGTGCATACTGCTTGGCGGTTTCAGCCGGTACATCCAGCAAATTCATATCGCAGGACGGCGGCGGTGTCATGCCGCCCAGGATGCCGTCGAGGCCGGCGCGCATGACCAGTGCAAAGGCGAGATACGGATTGCACGAGGCATCCGGCGAGCGCAGCTCCATGCGCTGATGCTGGACATCTGCCGCGGGGATGCGGATGAGCTGGGAACGGTTGGACGGCGACCATGAAACACGGTTCGGCGCCTTGTCCTGGCCAAGCCGCGCATAGGATTCCGGAAGCGGATTCAGCACGGCGGTCATCTCCGGCGTATGCGCCAGCACGCCCGCCATAAACTGCTGAAACAGCGATTCGTCCGCTGCTGCGCGGATATCCGCGTGCGTGATCGAGCAGTTGATATGAAATCCGTTTCCGGCCTCGGCGCTGATCGGCTTCGGTGCAAACGATGCCCAGAGCCCGTTCCGCGCGGCGACCGTGCTGACGACCTGTTTGAAGGTAATCACATTGTCTGCGGCGCTCAGCGCATTGCTGTAACGGAAATCAATCTCATTCTGCCCGGGCCCCTGCTCATGGTGCGAGCGCTCCGGCTGGATGCCCATGGATTCGAGCGTCTGGCAGATTTCTCTGCGGACATTTTCGCCGCAGTCAGCCGGCGCAATGTCAAAATAGCCGGCACGGTCAAGCGGAATGTCGGTCTGATTGCCGTTTTCATCGAGCTTGAACAGATAGAATTCGCATTCCGCGCCGATGTCACAGCGCAGGTCATGCGCGGCCAGAAGCTGCTCGGTACCGGCAAGGAATTTGCGGCAGTCCGCAGAAAACGGCGTGCCGTCCGGATTCCGGATCTCACAGAAAAAGCGGGCAACCCCGCCTCTGGACGGCCGCCACGGCAGCAGCGCCATCGTCGCCGGATCGGGGAACAAAAACAGATCGGAATGCGACGGATCGGAAAAGCCTGCCACCGACGACGCATCAAAGGCGATGCCCTGTTCAAATGCGCGCTCCAGCTCCGAAGCCTGCACCGAAATATTCTTCTGCACACCGAATACATCGCAGAATGCAAGGCGCACAAACTTGATGTCGCTGCTTTCAATCAGCTCCAGAGCTTCGCGCTGCGAAACACTCAGCATGGAATCACATCCTTTCCGTTTTATCATACCATATCCAAACGCTTCTTGTCAACCGTGAATTTTGCGCTCAAAGCGTTCTTTGCACTCGTCCTGCTCGACGGCGGTCGGGTAATCGCCCGTAAAGCAGGCATTGCAGATGCCGTCCGAGGAGATAAGCTGCGGCAGCGCTTCGACCGGCAGAAAGCCCAGCGAATCCGCACCGATGATCTCCGCGATTTCCCGGACGGTGTGGTGATTGGCAATCAGGTTTTCCTCGGAATCAATGTCCGTACCGTAATAGCACGGGTGCAGAAACGGCGGCGCAGATACGCGGAAATGAATTTCCTTTGCGCCGGCATTCCGCAGCAGCGTGACAATGCGGCGGCTGGTCGTGCCGCGGACAATCGAATCGTCGATCAGCACGATGCGCTTGCCGGCCACAGTCTCCCGGATCGGGCTCAGCTTGAGCTGCACGCCGCTGTCGCGCTCGGACTGCGACGGCGCAATGAAGGTTCGCCCGATGTACTTGTTCTTGATGAGCCCGATGCCGTAGGGAATGCCGGATGCCTCGGCAAATCCGAGCGCGGCATCGAGTCCCGAATCGGGCACGCCGATCACGGCATCCGCTTTGGCGGGATGCATCTGCGCGAGCAATGCGCCGGCTTTTTTCCGCGCCGCATGAACGGAAACGCCGTCCAGAACCGAATCCGGACGCGCAAAATAAATATACTCGAAAATGCAGGTGCGCCTGGGCTCTGTGCCGGTCAGTCTGCGATCGGAGTACAGCTTTCCGTCCTGCGTCAGCACGATCATTTCACCCGGCTCTGCATCCCGCAGGAATACCGCGCCGACGGCATGAAGCGCACAGCTTTCCGAGGCGAGGACATAGCCGCCGTCCGGCAGCCTTCCGATGCACAGCGGGCGGAAGCCGTGCGGATCGCGCACGGCGATCAGCTTCTGCGCGGACATGATAATCAGCGAAAAAGCGCCCTCCAGCTGCGGTACCGCAAGGCGCACGGCTGCCTCAATCGAATCGGTTTGCAGCCGCGCCTGTGTGATGAGATACGCGATGATTTCCGTGTCGCTTGTGGAATGAAAAATCGCGCCGCGCTGCTCCAGAACGCTCCGCAGTCTGCCGGCATTGCTGAGGTTGCCGTTATGCACCAGCGCCATTTTGCCCTTCTGGTGGTTGACCTCCATCGGCTGACAGTTGCGCCGCTCGTTGCCGCCCGTCGTGCCGTAGCGCGTATGGCCGACCGCCATCGTCCCGTGCGGGAACGCCGAAAGCACCTGCGGCGAAAACACATGATCGACCAGCCCCAGATCCTTGTGCGTCGTGAACACGCCGTCATCATTGACGGTGATGCCGGCGCCCTCCTGCCCGCGGTGCTGCAAGGCAAACAGCCCGCAGTAGGTCAGATGCGCAAGGTTCTCCGGCTGCGGCGTCATGATGCCGAACACGCCGCATTCTTCATGTAAGCTGCTCATTCGCTTTCCCTCATGGCTGCGTCCACCAGTCCGACAAACAGCGGATGCGGCTTGTTCGGGCGGCTCTTGAATTCGGGATGATACTGCACGCCGACATAAAACGGCAAACCGGTCAGCTCGACCGTTTCGACCAGACTGCCGTCGGGTGAGGTGCCGCTGATGCAGAGTCCCGCACCGGTCAGTACATCGCGGTATGCGTTGCTGAACTCATAGCGGTGACGGTGCCGCTCCGCGATCTGCGGCTGCCCGTAGCAGCGCATCATCACCGTATCCGGTGCGATGACGCAGGGGTAGCTTCCGAGGCGCAGCGTGCCGCCCTTGTCCACACTGTCAGACTGCCCGTCCATGAAGTCAATGACCTTGTGTGCGCAGTCCGGGCTGAACTCTCCCGAATGCGCATCGGGAAGACCTGCCATATGCCGTGCAAATTCGATCACGGCAATCTGCATTCCGAGGCAGATGCCGAGGAACGGCTTTCGGTTTTCCCGCGCATATTCTGCCGCCGCAACCATGCCCTCGATGCCGCGCTGACCGAAGCCGCCGGGAATCAGGATCCCGTCTGCGCGGCTGAGCATCTGCGCCGCATTTTCACCGGTGATCTGCTCCGAGTCGATCCAGTCAATCTGCACATCCGCGCCGAGCGCATAGCCTGCGTGATGCAGCGCCTCCGCAACGGACAAATACGCATCGTGCAACTGCACATATTTGCCGACCAGCGCGATCGTGACCTTTCTGCGCGGGGACCGGATCCGCTGACAGAGCGCCGCCCATTCCGTTAAATCCGGCGGCGGTGTCTGCAAATTGAGCTCGCGGCAGACGATCTCCGAGAGATGCGCTTTCTCCAGCATCAGCGGCGCTTCGTAGAGATTCGGGAGTGTCAGGTTTTCGATGACGCAGTCCGGCTTGACATTGCAGAAGCCCGCGATTTTCGTGAAAATGCTCCGGTCGGTGATTGGCTCGTCGGTGCGCAGCACGATGATGTCCGGCGAGATGCCGAAGCCCTGCAGCTCCTTGACGGAATGCTGCGTCGGCTTGGACTTGTGCTCACCCGATGCCCGGAGATACGGCACCAGCGTCACATGAATATAGAGCGTATTCTCGCGGCCGACCTCGTGTCCTAATTGCCGGATCGCTTCGAGGAACGGCTGGCTCTCGATGTCGCCGGTCGTGCCGCCGATCTCCGTGATGACCACATCGGCATTCCCCTTTTCGCCGACGCTGTATATGAAATGCTTGATCTCGTCGGTGATGTGCGGAATGATCTGCACCGTGCGGCCGAGATACTCGCCGCGGCGCTCCTTGTGCAGCACATTTGCATAGACCTTGCCGGTCGTCAGATTGGAAAACCGGTTCAGATCCTCGTCAATAAAGCGCTCGTAATGTCCGAGATCGAGGTCGGTTTCGGCGCCGTCCTCCGTGACATAGACCTCGCCGTGCTGATAGGGGCTCATCGTGCCGGGATCGACATTGATATACGGATCAAGCTTCTGGGCCGCAACCTTGAGTCCGCGGCTTTTCAGCAGCCGTCCGAGCGACGCCGCCGTGATGCCCTTGCCGAGTCCCGAAACAACGCCGCCGGTCACAAAAATATACTTCGTCATCGCGCACCGTCCTTAGTTCGCTACATACATCTGCTGATAGGGGTTGCCGCTGTCCGGCGTCACAAGCGTGAACGGTGCATTCAGAATCTCATCGGGATCGCCGCCGAAATGCGCACAGTATTCCGCGATATGCGGGCGGATTTCCTCCAGCTCGTCCGCAGAGGCGATGCGGTGATGCACCTGATGCGGGAAGTGAATGCCTGCGCAGTCCGACCGCAGAAACAGCTTTCCGCCGTGCATTCCGGTGCAGGGGAAATTGCTGACGATCGGCTTTTCCCCGCCGGAAAGTCCCAGCACGATGATGATGCCGCCCGCCTGATATTCTCCGAGGAAGCTGCCGGTCCTGCCGCCGATGACCATGACCGGCACCTTCTCCTGATAGGCCTTCATGTGGATGCCCGCCCGGTATCCGGCATTCCCCTGCACGAAGATTTTTCCGCCGCGCATCGCGTAGCCTGCCGCATCGCCGATGTTGCCGTGAACGATGATCTCGCCCGCATTCATCGTGTCGCCGACTGCGTCCTGTGCATTGCCGAAGGTCTCGATGACCGTGCCGTTGAGGTACGCGCCGAGGGCGTTTCCGGCGATGCCGCAGATCTTCACATATTTGCCGCCGGTTCCGGCTGCAAGAAAGCGCTGCCCGATGCAGCCCGTCAGCGTGATTTCGCGGTCCGCTGTCTGCCGCATCTGCTCATTGACCTCGGAAAAGCCCATTGCCGATACATTCAGTTCCATTCAGACCGCTCCTTTCAGCACTTTGTCACGGTACGCACGGCCCATGGCCGCGAGCTGCGGCTCAATTTTCAGGCGTGCGAAATCCACCGACGACAGCGGCGTCTGACTGCGGATCAGCGCCGTATAGATTCCCGTCCGGTGCATCTGTCCGATCAGCATGAATCCGGTCAGCCTGTCGTCCTTGATAAACAGCCGCTTGATATGCTGTTCATCCGCCTCCTCGTACATCTCACAGCCCTCCGGCTGACTGCCGGCAGTGTGACAGTGCAGCCCGAAAAAGCCGATGGAGTTCATCGGGATCGCATTGTCGAATACGGCGCTGCCGCCTGCCATATTGACGCCCGCCGTATGCCCCTGCATATACGCATTCGGCATCAGCGCCATGACTTTGACCGTATCTGACGAAATGTCGTGATACTCGGTACAGTCACCTGCGGCGTAAATATCCGGCAGAGAGGTTTCACACGCATCACTGACCGCGATGCCGCGGCCGCCAGCTCCGCCCGCATTCTTTACCAGTGCGGTATTGGCGCGCACACCGACGGCCAGCACCAGCACATCAAAATCAACTTCTGCACCGTTCTGCATGACGGCATGATTTCCGCTGAATTCCTTTGCGCTCGTGCCGAGCAGGAACGAAATGCCGTTTGCTTCGAGATGCTTCTGCATCATCGCGGCGCATTTGTCATCGAGAATCGACGAGAGGACACGCGGCGCCAGATCACAGACCGTGATGCTCTTGACGCGGCCGTGCAGTCCCTCCGCACATTTCAGGCCGATCAGTCCGGCGCCGATGATGAGCACGCGGGAATCCGGCGTAATCACCTGTTCGAGTGCAAGCGTGTCGTCGATCGTCATGAAGCTGAACTTGTTTTCCACGGTGTCAAGCCCCGTCATCGGCGGCACGAACGGTGAAGAGCCCGTGCAGCAGCAGAGGGCGTCGTAGGAGAAGCTGTCGCCGTTGTCCAGAACGATCTCCTTTTCCTCTGCGCGGATCTCCGCGGCCGATCTGCCGCAGACCAGATTCACATGATGATCCGCGTAAAAGGAATCTGCGCGGTACTGCATCCGCTTCAGATCGGTTTTCTGTTCGAGATAATACGAAATCAGCGGGCGGCAGTATACGGGATGATTCTCTGCGGAGATGACCGTGATGCTGCCCTCCGCATCGACCGAGCGGATGCCCTCGATACAGCCTGCCGCGGCAACGCCGTTTCCGATGATGATATACCTTTTCACTCCCGTTCACCCCGCTCCTCATACACAATCGCGCCGTTCGGACAGCCCTTGACACAGGCCGGCGCACCGCAGGCATTTTTCATGCACAGCTCACATTTCTGCGCGACGCCGCTGCCGTCCTCGACCACCGCGCCGTAGGGACATACCAGCACGCAGGTCAGGCAGCCGACGCATTTGTCATGATTGATTTCGATGACGCCGTCCTTTTGGGAGATCGCGCCGGCAATGCAGCTTTTCACGCAGACCGGATCCTTGCAGTGCCGGCAGGAGACCGCGTAGGTTACGCCGTTTTCGTCCGTCTCGACCTGAATGCGCGGATAGATTGTTTTCCCGCGCAGCGCCTTGACCATATCCGTCATACCGGAATTGGCAAATGCGCAGTTATATTCGCACAGATGGCACCCGAGGCACCATTCTTCCCTGACATAGATTCGTTTCATATGTACGCCCCCGCTTCACTCGCCGGCATGAGAAATGCCAAGTATCTGCAATTCCTTTTCGGTCAGCCCGACGCCGCGCAGCATCAGCCGGTTTCCGCGCAGTGCTTCGATCGAGTTGATGCCCATGCCGCCCATCAGCTCCTTGATTTCATGCCGCCATGCGTCCATCAGATTGATGAGCCGCTGCGAGCCGATATCGGGATTCAGGCGCTTGACCAGATCGGGACGCTGCGTTGCAATGCCCCAGTTGCATTTGCCCGTGTGGCAGCTCCGGCAGAGATGACATCCCATGGCAAGACAGGCTGCCGTTGCGATGTAGCACGCATCCGCGCCGAGTGCGATTGCCTTGACCACATCCGCCGCCGAGCGGACCGAGCCGCCGCAGATGATCGAAACATTGTTGCGGATGCCCTCATCTCTGAGCCGCTTATCGACCGCCGCAAGCGCCAGCTCAATCGGGATGCCGACATTGTCACGGATCCTGGTCGGAGCCGCACCCGTGCCGCCGCGGAAGCCGTCGATTGCGATGATATCCGCACCGGAGCGCGCAATGCCGCTTGCAATCGCCGCGATGTTATGCACCGCCGCGACCTTGACGATCACCGGCAGACGGTATTCCGTCGCCTCCTTGAGCGAATACACAAGCTGCCGCAGATCCTCGATCGAATAAATATCGTGATGCGGTGCCGGCGAAATCGCATCGCTGCCCTCCGGAATCATGCGTGTCTTGGAGACATCCCCGACCGCCTTCGTGCCGGGCAGATGTCCGCCGATGCCGGGCTTTGCGCCCTGTCCCATCTTGATTTCGATGGCCGCGCCCGCTTCGAGATAGTCCTTGTGGACACCGAAGCGTCCGGACGCAACCTGCACGATCGTGTTCTTTCCGTACTGATAGAAATCCTCGTGCAGACCGCCCTCGCCGGTGTTATAGTAAATGCCGAGCGCGGATGCCGCTCTGGCAAGCGAAGCGTGTGCATTGTAGCTGATCGAGCCGTAGCTCATCGCCGAGAACATCACCGGCATACTGAGCGTCAGCTGCGGCGGCAGCTTCGTGTCGATCGAGCCGTCCGGGTTTCTCGTGATGTGATCGGGCTTTTTGCCGAGCGACACACGGGTTTCCATCGGTTCTCTGAGCGGATCAATCGGCGGATTGGTCACCTGCGAAGCGTTAATCAGGATCCGGTCCCAGTAGACCGGCAGCGGATTCGGATTTCCCATAGACGACAGCAGCACGCCGCCGGTCTCCGCCTGCCGGTAGATCTCCTTGATCGTCTGATCGGAGTAGTTGGCGTTTTCGCGCAGGCGGCAGTCGCTCTTGACAATCTTCAGCGCTCTGGTCGGACAGAGCGTCACACACCGCTGACAGTTCACGCATTTCGATTCGTCGGAGAGCATGACCTTGCCGTCGGCATCGTACCAGTGTACTTCATTGGCGCACTGGCGTTCGCAGACGCGGCAGCGGATACACCGGCTGTCACTGCGCACGACCTCAAATTCCGGATAGAAATTCAAAATGCTCCCTCCTTTACCCGAACGATGACCGGCTCGCCGCCGGCGGGCGACCAGATGTTTTTGATCTCCGGCGCCATGACGCGGATTGCGGCCTCCTCACTTGCGATATAGACCATGTCGTCCTGCTCGCCGACCACCATCGAACGCAGCTTCAGGCGGTCGTTGAGCGCCATGAGGCCGCCGTCAAAACCGAGAATGATCGAGAACGGACCGGTCACCAGCAGGCTCGGAAAGACCGTGCGCAGATAGGTGTACTTCTCGCGGTCCGCACCGGATTTTCCTTCGATCGTGGACCAGAACGGTGCCGCAATGACCGCAGCCATTTCGTCGAGCGTCAGTCCCTGCCGTCTGAGCAGGTAGTCCGCGATATAGGTGATGACCTCGGTGTCGGTCTGCAAGGTACATTTGTAGCCGTACATCTCAATGAAGCGGCGGTTGGCGTCATAGCTGGAGATTTCGCCGTTGTGGACGATCGAATAATCGAGCATACAGAACGGATGCGCGCCGCCCCACCAGCCGGGCGTATTTGTCGGGTACCGGCCGTGCGCCGTCCAGCAGTAGGCATCGTATTCTTCGAGGCGGTAGTATCTGCCGACATCCTCCGGGAAGCCAACTGCCTTGAACGCGCCCATATTCTTGCCGCAGGAGAAGACATAGCTGCCGTCCGACTGCGCGTTGATGCGGTTGACGACACGCACGACGAGTTCCTTTTCGTCGATCTGCAAATGCCGCAGTACCGACTGCATCGGCGAGACAAACACGCGCCGGATAATCGGTTCATCGGTGATCTGCGGCATCTTGCGCACCTTGATGTGCTCGTCCTGCACGATCTCGAAATACTCCTTCAGCAGCGTCATGCACGCGCTCTGTGCGCTGCGGCTGCTGAAGAAAATATGCAGCGCGTAAAAGTCGCGGTATTCCGGATAGATGCCGTATGCGGCAAAGCCGCCGCCGAGACCGTTGGAGCGGTCGTGCATCGGCACCATGCTCTCGATGATGCGTTCGCCGTTCATGCGTCTGCCGTCGCGGGAGATCATCGCAGATACCGCGCAGCCGGACGGAATGCGCACCTGACCTTCGAGTGGGATCATCTCATACTCCTCCTTGTCAACAAAAAAAGCGTCCACCCGGAGACACGGAGTCCGTGTTCCGGATGAACGCCTTTGTTCATTCCATTGTCGCTATTATAGCACATTGTGAAAGATTTGTCAATATTTGGCGGACAGATTTCCGTATCCCGCGCACAAATTCGGAATAGCATCCAGAATGTATCCGATTTGTCAATCGGAAAACTGTAGCTTTTTACAGTGCGGGCCGCCCTGTATTCCGGTTTCGCTTTGCGGAGTTCTTTTTTAGTCCGGAGCGTTTCGCTGCCCGGCATCAAAGACATAGTTTGATGCGTGACACACGCAGGCCTTTGAAAAGGCTGGACCGAAGCTTTCATTCGGGCTGCCGGGCGCTTTTTTTGTGCAGGGGCTTACTTCCCTGCATCCTGTCCGTGATCGAGGGTGAATGTCTGCATGGCTCCGGTATCCATGCGGCAGAGCAAATAATACGGATCCCACACTGCAGTATCGGAGCTGCTGATATCCGGCAGCGTCTCCTGATCTTTTTTTCCGCCTAACACATCGAAAACCAGCGTATCCCCGCAGACATCAATGAGATATACGGCGCTTGCGCTCTGTATCTTCTCCGGATAGGCAAATGTCATCTCCTTTTTGTCGGTCAGGTCGGGCTTGAAGGTAACGATATGTGCCTCTGTCCGGTTCTGCTCCGCATTCATCTGCGTATAGACGGTGTCGCCGCAGAGCACGATCTGCTCATAGCCGCAGTCCTTCTCCAGAACCGTCCTTTCGCCGGTTGCGAGGTCGTACTTCATGAAATCCCGGTACCCCTCGCAGCCCTCCGGCACGCGGTAATACACGCAGTTGTCATAGATATACCAGCCGTAGCCACGCGGACACTCATTCATCACGATCTCCGTCTTTTCCTCGGTAATATGTCCGAGTGCAAAATTTCCCGTTTCCGCATCACCGTTCCACAGCACGGTATATACGCCCGCATCGCCGTCGGAGTAAATCCGGTCAAAGCAGAGCATCTCCGCATCGCCGCGGACCGATGTGCCGGAAGCGGTGTCGATGATCCGCCAGAACTCAGAGGCATTCTCCCAGCCATCCGTGAAGAGCCAGCCGTCCACATAATACTTGGTATCGGTCAGGCGCAGGATGCGCTGAATATGAATGCTCTGACCGGGAACGGCCTGCTGTGCGGAACCGTTCAGCAGCGTCCTGCTGCCAGCATCGTCCAGCGCATAGACCGCGCCGGTATCGGTATCATTGACATACAGCGCGCCGTTGGCACTGTCCGTCAGATAACTCTCGTGCTCCGCCAGAATGCCCCCGCCGGCCGGATTGGTTTTGTTCAGCCTGATTCCGGCATCCGCTGTCATCTTTGCAGAATAGCCGGGCGAAAAATACCAGTTGTCGCTGTCGTACATAATCTTTCCCATCCGGGAGCTGTGCAGCCTGCCCTGTCCGCCGAGGAAATTTTCCCCGCTGAATTCTTCGGTCTGCACATCGGGTGCGCTTCCCGGCTCCGTCGTCTGCACGCCTGCAGCGCTTCCCGGTACGGTGTTGACGATCCGGTTATCCGAACCGGCACGGTAAATTTTCGCGCCGTACATCGCGGTCACGGCCAGCATCGCTGCAACGGCCGTGCCGGACAGGATCCGGCGAATGACAGTTGTTCTCATAGTGTTGTTCTCCTTCCGATGATGAATCCGCGCCTGAGCTTCCTCATAATACTTCCGGTCTGCATTCTGAATTGCGTGCAGAAGCTCCTGCTCCTTCATAACAAGCCCTCCTTTTTTAAGTATGCGCGCAGCTTTTTGCGCGTCCGCATCAGCGTGACCTTGACCTTGCTCTCAGACATTTCATACAGCTCCGCAATCTGGGCGACAGACCGCTGATTGCCGTACCGCTGAATAAACACGGAGCGCGCATCGGGCTTTAATCCGGCAAGAAACCCGTTGACCGCTTCGCCGAGCAGACGCGCCGAGAGGATGTCCTCCACATTCCGGCTGTCTGCCGTGACCTCCGCCAGCTCATCCAGCACGAGCGCCCTCTGACCGCCGCCGCGCTTCTCCGCAATCTGCTTTTCGCGCTTGTTGTAAGAGATGCGGCGCAGCACGGTGCAGAGATACGAAAACAGATTTTCCGGGCGCTCCGGCGGAATCGCATTCCAGAGCCGCAGGAGCGTGTCCTGAAAGGCCTCCTGCGCGTCCTCCTCGCTGCCGAGGATCTGCGCTGCGATATTGCGTCCTGCGCCGCCGTACTGCCGTTCAATGGCACGCAGTGCGCGCTCGTCGCGGTGCTCCAGCAAAGAGATGATCGCTTCATCGGTCACGGTGTTCACTTCCTTTCTGCCTGATTGGAACGGTACCTGTTCTATTTCACCAGACCGGTTTCACATCGGAAGGGTTACACTTTAGTCTAACATTTTTTCGGCGGTCTGTCAACCGGGAACGGGATGCGCGCCGTCTTTGCGCAGCAAATGCGTACAGAAAAGGGAGGACGCCCTCTGTCAAAGGACATCCTCCCTGCGGGCGATTGCTTCGCCTTTCATTCACTTGATGCGCGGACGCGCACGGCACTGCCGGGCGGAGCGCTTTCGGTCATTGGGAGCCGGCAGGCGTATAGCCGCCGAACCGGATGCCGTGGCTGTAATTGATGCCGTCATAGACCACAAAGGTCGAGCTGACGGGATAGAGCTCCTCCGCATCGTAGGCGAGCTCCGACTGCTGATCCTCTCCGCGGTAATGCGCCGTGAACAGCACGCCGTCCTCCGTAATCCGTTCGACACGCAGAATCGGCGTCCTGGCTCCGTCGTTCGGATGCCAGGTACCGTCCATATATTCATAGAACAGGTCACCCTCCGTGACATCAAAGGTCTGCGTGAATTCTCCGCTGCCGAGCGGCTGTCCCATAACACCGAAGCCGCTGTAAGAGGTCTCAACGGTCAGCGTGCAGTGCGCCGCAGCCGGCCGCGTCATCAGCAGGCGCTTCATCAGCACCAGATCGCGGGAATCCAGCCGGTTGTCCTCATTCATGTCGCCCGCAGCCCAGTTTCTCAGCCACGCCTGATTTTCACAGAGCAGCCAGCGCGTCATCAGCACGAGATCGGACATCCCGAATTCGCCGTCGAAATTGACATCGCCGCGGATGACATACCGGAATTTCGCGTCCACGATACAGGAGCGGTTCTTCTGCACAGCGGTGTTCATCGTAACGATGCGGTATCCGGCAGGCTCCGTCCCTTCTCTGACCGACACACGGTCGCCGGCATTCCGGAAGGCCTCCGCAATCGGCAGCACAATCGGGTTTTCCGTGATTGTATAGCTGTCCACGCGCACCGGAACATCCCCGTTTACAAGCTGAACGGCAAAATCCTCTTTGCCGGGGCGATCGAGGAGATATTCCGTCCGGACATCCAGCACCGGCAGATTGTCCGGATCGAGCGTCAGCAGCTTGCCCGTTCCGGCATCCAGCATCCGGAAGTACACTTCGTCCGGCCGCAGCACCGCTGATACATTGTCCACCGCACAGAAGGTCTCGGTCAGGGTTTCAGCCGGCAGCCCCGTTCCGCCCTCTGCGAGCTCGCACAGATCCCATGTAACGGTCAGCTGTCCGTCCTGCAGCACCTTGTAGACATGGACGGAACAGGTACGCGCTCCCGGAACCATTTCCTGCGCAGCGCCGCTGCACTGTGAGACCAGCACCTTCTGTGCGGCACTGTCCACAGCCGTTTCGCTCCAGCTGTACGCTGTCCCGGCGTTGTTCTCAATGCAGTATGCGAGATACCTTCCGTGAACCCCGATTTTGCCGTTCTCCTCCGTGAACCGGCTGTACTCCGCAGGACAGTCCGGCACCCAGCCGTAAAGGTCGGTCTCGGTGATGACTCCGCGGTTGTCCGTTTCAAATATGTAGGTGTAGGCGCTGTCCGGATCACTGACATCTGAAGTATAGGTACAGTAAAAGTAGCAGCCGGGGTTGGTCAAAACCCGGATGACCTCAAGTTGGAACGGAGAACGCCCGTCCGGCGATGTAAACACTTCACGGTAGGTCACGGTACCGCCCGCGTCCAGCCCGGCGATTGCATAGACCGGCTCCTCGCCCTCCTCTGTCACCGGCTCCGGAAAGACAAAGCAGATATTGTCCCGGTTGATCCGCGTCACGCCGTAGGTGTTCAGAAATTCCAGCGCGGAATCATAGTCATTCGGAATCTGTTTCGCGGTGTCCGCCGCGGAAGCGGGAATCTGTCCCGTGCCGGCGAGCATCACGGCCGCCGAAAGCAAAGCCGCTGTCAGTTTTTTCAGTTTCATAATCTTCCCTCTTTTCCGTTTGTCAGTCTGCACTGTATCAGGTCCTCTGCCGATTCCTGCTCAGCAGCAAAACGGCAAGTACGGGAACGGCCAATGCAGCAGCCGCAGTCTGTCCGTCACCGGTTTCCGGAGCGGGAATCTGCTGCGCAGAGCCCGTCTTCTCAGCAGTCGTTTCCGTCTCCGGATGCGTCTTTTCAGCCGTCGTGTCAGTGGTCTGATCCGTTGTTTCGGCGGGGGACGGCGCCTCATACGGATGCTTTGCCCTGATCTCGGAGCGCCGGAGGATTCTGCCTTCCGCACTGAGCATCAGCTCACGGATGCAGCCGCCGTCCCGGTACAGGAAGGTGAAATGTGCGGCGGCGCTGCCGATGACAGACGAAAGATAGCCGGCATTGGCATAAGTGAAGTGCAGCGTCATCGAGCCGAAGCTCCGGTCGCTGTAACACCGCGGGGAAATCAGCCGGTCGCCGTCCGTCAGAAACAGCTCTGTTTCCCCTCTCGAATGATTGTGGCCGAACAGATAGATGATGTCCATGTCATACTGCTCCGCATAGCGGTTGATCGTTTCGGCCAGCTCATACGCCATATCCACATTGTAGATATTGTCGCCGAGCCATGCTCTGAGCTGCGACTGGTAGGCGGTTTCGGATTCCGGCTGCATCCCGATGACATGAAGCCCCGAATGCGCGGAGATGATGACCAGCTCGCCGTGATAGTCCGCCGCCGTCTCCTGCAGAAAGCGCTCCGTATCACCGATGACGCTCTCATAAGTATAATACGGATCAGAAGCCTCATTCCTCACAACCGAAGCGAAATTTATTCCGTAAGTGACAATGCCCTGTGCAAACCGGCTGTTTCTGCCCCCTGCTGCGACCGCCTCCGACTCCCCGTCAAAGATCAGACCGCCGGCCGGGGAAAGCTCCGGCGATGCGCCGAGCCCCGCGGCCGCAGACATCATAGCAGCAGCCTCCGCAGAATCGTGATTGCCGGCGACAAATACGGCGTCCAGTCCGCCGAGACCGGACACGATCTGCGGGAAATACCGGTTCAGCTCCGTGTCCCGGTACGCGGTCGGGCCGTTCACGAAGTCGCCGCTGCAAATGACCAGCGACGGGATATACCCGCCTGTTTCCTGCATCACAGCCGCGATCGCATCGCCGATGAAGTGATACTCCTCGTGAATGTCGGAAAAGGTCATGACCGAATCCGGCACCACGCCCTTTGCAATGACGAAGGCCGCCTCTGCGGACGCTTCACGGTAATGGGTTCCCTCGCTGTCATGCGCTTCGACCAGACAGCTGACGCGGTGGACGCCGGCCTTCTGACCGGTCAGGCAGTCCGCCTGAAAGCGCAGCGCCGTGCAGGGCTGCTGTTCGCCGTCCGCAAACCAGCAGACGCTGTCTGCGGTGACACCCTCCGCCAGACCGACGGAAAACACCGGTGCCGGATAGCCGCTGTCCTCTATGACATACGACTCCGCGGCAGGCTGCGCCGTGATGCAGCGCGACAGAACCGGTGCGGCGGCGTAGAGGATGATCTCAGAGGCCGCAGACCTGTCATCCGTAAAGGAAAAAGGCTCCGGGCATTCCGCATCGTATTTCAGATAGACCGCTCTGCCGCAGACACGGTAACAGAGCCGGCCGTCCTCGTGCGACCAGGTCTGATCGCCGTCGTCGTTGTAATAATATCCGATGTACAGCTCACCGTCCCGGTAAGAGATCGGATAGCCGCCGGCGGTCAGCTGGGAGATCCGCGGATCGGTGCTCGGCGTCATCCGGTAATCGGTATAGGTCCAGCGGTCGTACCGGCTCCGCTCGCCGTTTGAGACGGCAACCATCTGCTGCGCGCCGGAGGCATCCCGCACCGCAATCAGGTATTCGCCGCCGCTTTCAAGCCCCCTGACGCGGTACCATGCCTGCCCGCCGACGGTCAGAATGCCGTTTTCCGCCTCCGGAAGCGGAAACACCGTCAGGAACATTCCGGACGCGGAGGCAGCCGGGCCGGACAGACACAACACACACAGGATGAGCACGACGGTTTCCAGAACATACAGTCTTGCTTTCTTCATAGCGAATCTCCTTTGTACGAATGATACTGCTGTCAGAATCTGTCTCTTTACTGAAATTATAGCACGAACAGAACGCCCGTGTCAACTGTTTTTTTGCGGCAAACAGGCACAAAATACGCCGCACTGACTGTTCAGTACGGCGTATCAATACAGTGTTACTCCCCGGCAAAGAGCTGCCGCAGAAGCTGCTCCCGGCGGCGGACAAACATCTCCGTCACGCGGTAGCTTCCGGTCTCCTCGTAGGTGCAGGGATGAATCCGGCCGCCGTCAAAGCAGAGCAGCTCGGCATCGGGCATTCCCAGCAGGATCGGCGAATGCGACGCGATGAGAAACTGTGCGCCCGCCCGGACACACCGGCGGAGCTCCAGCAGCAAGGTCAGCTGCCGCTGCGGGGACAGCGCCGCCTCCGGCTCGTCCAGCAGATACAGGCTGTCTCCGGTGAAATTCTGCTGCACCAGATGCAGAAAGCTCTCGCCGTGTGAGCGCTTATGGTATTCCTCCGAGCCGCGGCGCGCATATCTGCTGTACGCCTCCTCGGCCGTCGCCACATTGTAAAAGCTCTCGGCGCGCAGGAAATATCCCCACTTCGCAGCGCGGCTCCCTTTGACCAGCCCCAGCGACCGGCAGAGCTCCGAGTGCGTATCATAAGTGGAAAAGCAGTAATTGCGGGAACCGCCCTCCGGATTGAATCCGCAGGCAACCGCAATCGCTTCCAGCAGCGTGGATTTTCCGCTGCCGTTCTCTCCGGTGAAAAAGGTCACCGGTCTGTGAAAGCAGAGCTGACGCAGAGACACCAGTGCGGGAATTTTCCGCAGATAGCTGTCTGCCGGAATCCCGTCCCAATCGACTGAGATTTCCCGCAGAAACAGCGCAGGAGCCTGCTCCGGCACGGTACACCGCCCCTTTCCGAGATATTACGCTTCCCCGTCTATGTCGTGATGCACATTTTCCAGTGCCTCCGACGAAATCCTGACCGAGTGCTCCGCTGCGCCGATGACCTCGGTCTGCTGGTTGCGGAACGCCAGCTTGAGCAGCACGGGACACAGAATCGAGCTTGTGATAATCAGGAAAATCGTGGCGACCAGCGGATCAATGCCGCTGCCGGGAACGATCATCCCCTGCCCCGTCGCGTAGACGGCCAGCGCGACCTCACCGCGCGCGATCATGCCGAAGCCCACTGCCATAGATTCCCGCCCGCGGAAACCGAAGCCCCGCGCCGTCGCGGCACAGCCCATGATCTTTCCGAGGATGCCCGCCAGCAGGAATCCCAGCACAAACCAGAGCTCAGTCAACCGGAAATGGCTGAAATCCGCGCTGATGCCGATATACGCGAAGAACATCGGCGTGAAGAACATATAGCCGCTGACGATGACCTTGCGGTCCACAAACTTGGTGTCGCCGAGGCCGCTCAGCACCAGACCGGCCATATACGCGCCGGTAATCGCGGCGATGCCGAAATACTTTTCCGCCGCATAGGCGAAGAAGAAGCAGGCCGAGAAGGCGAAAATGCTCGTGCGGCGCCGGTGCGGATACACCTTGACCAGTTTGCGGAAGGCCTGCCGCAGCAGCCAGCCGGCGACTGCCGTGAAGAAGAAGAATCCCGCAACGCGCAGCAGCGTCATCAGAACGCTGCCCTCGCCGCCAAGTCCCGTGATGACGCTCAGCACCACGATGCCGATGACATCGTCAATGATCGCGGCACTGAGAATCGCGGTTCCGACCTTGGTTTTGAGCTTGCCGAGCTCACGCAGCGTCTCAACCGTAATGCCGACGCTCGTTGCGGACAGAATGCAGCCGACAAACAGCGCATTCATCAGCAGTGCGGAATCATGAATGCGGTCCAGTCCGCCCATGAACAGCAGCGCGACGACCGTTCCGAACAGCATTGGGACCGCGACGCCCGCCACCGCAATCATCGTTGCGGCGAGGCCGCAGCGTTTCATCTCGCGGAAATCCGTCTCCAGTCCGCTCGAAAACAGAATGAACACCACGCCGATCTGCGAGAAGCTCTTTAAAACATTCATCTCCTCCGGCGTCGGGTGAATCAGACCGGGGAAGGAAGCGCGGAAGAACAGCGCAGGCCCGATCAGCAGTCCCGCCAGAATCATTCCGACCACCTGCGGCAGACCGAGCTTGCGCGTCACCATGCCGAGTGCCTTGGTCGCAAAAAGAATCAGTCCGCAGTCCAGCAAAATCCGCATCACATCAAAGTCCATGATCTCAGAAAGCCTCCAAACACGCCAAAAGCAGGACATCGACTGTCCTGCTTCGGCATTATTATCCTACAATCAATCACTCGTAAAGCGGGTACTTCGCGCACAGTGCGTTGACGCCCTCGCGGATCTCGTCCGCCTTGGTCTCGAACTGCGTTGCAGCGAGGAACATAAACTCCGCAATTTTCTCCATATCCTCGGTGACCAGACCGCGGCTCGTGACGGCCGGCGTACCGACGCGGATGCCGCTCGTAACGGACGGCTTCTCCGGATCGTTCGGGATTGCGTTCTTGTTGACCGTGATATAGACCTCATCGAGTCTGTGCTCCAGCTCCTTGCCGGTGATGTGAACCGGGCGGAGATCGACGAGCATCAGGTGATTGTCCGTGCCGCCGGAAACGAGGTCGAAGCCTCTGCTGAGCAGGCCCTTTGCGAGCGCCTGTGCATTGTCCGTGACCTGTTTCTGATATGCCTTGAACTCCGGCTTCAATGCCTCGCCGAAGCAGACAGCCTTTGCCGCGATGACATGCATCAGCGGGCCGCCCTGGATGCCGGGGAAGATCGCCTTGTTGATCTTCTTGGCAATTTCCTCGTCATTCGTGAGAATCAGGCCGCCGCGCGGACCGCGGAGCGTCTTGTGGGTGGTGGTGGTGACGACATCGGCCACGCCGACCGGAGACTGGTGCAGACCGGCTGCAACCAGACCGGCAATATGTGCCATATCGACCATGAGCATTGCGCCGACGGAATGTGCGATTTCCGCGAGGCGGGTGAAGTCGATGGCTCTCGGATACGCGGAAGCGCCGGCCACGATCAGCTTCGGCTGATGCTCCTTTGCGAGCGCCTCAACCTTGTCGTAGTCGATATATTCATCATCGCCCAGACCGTAGGAGATGAAGTTGAAATATTTGCCGGAGAGGTTGACGGGAGAACCATGCGTCAGGTGGCCGCCGTGTGCCAGGCTCATGCCGAGCACGGTGTCGCCCGGCTGGAGCAGCGCAAAATACACAGCAGTATTTGCCTGCGAACCGGAGTGCGCCTGCACATTGGCAAACTTTGCGCCGAAGAGCTGCTTTGCGCGCTCCACTGCGATGTCCTCGACGATATCGACGCATTCACAGCCGCCGTAGTAACGCTTGCCGCTGTAACCCTCAGCATACTTATTGGTCAGCACGGAGCCCATAGCGGCCATGACAGCCGGCGAAACGATATTTTCGCTTGCAATCAGCTCCAGATTCCGTCTCTGACGCGCCAGCTCAGACTGCATTGCCGCAGCGACTTCAGCATCATACTGTGAGACAAACCCAATGGTGTCCATCAAATCACTAAACATTTTTCTTCATCCTTTCGGTATTCTGCCCACAAGTCTCTGTTGGGCGCTTACATTATATTATACCATATATCGTGCCAGGATGCAAGCCCTTTTTTTGAAAAAAGGCGGGCAGCGGGCACTGCCCGCCAAGCAGAGAGAGGGCGCATCCAAACGGACACGCCCTCTGCGTCATACTATGGAGTTCGGAAATCAGGTCTCCGGAAGTTCTCTGACTGCACCTGCCAGATACTTCAGCAGGGATGCGATATCGTCAGAGGTCAGCTTGCCGTCGCCTGCATCGAAGCAGTCAGCGTTGATCTTGCCCTGTGCCGTGACATTGACATTGTCTTCAGCAACATAACGGGCCAGCAGAACCGCGTCAGCGATCTTGACATCGCCGCTGCAGTCCACATCGCCGATCATCTTCTTTGCGGGCGGATCAGTCTCCTCCTCGCCGATCTGAATTGCGCCGTTGGTCGGTGCAGCCGTGTAATCGGTGACGGAATCTGCCGCAGCAGAGAAAATAATCGAGGTGTTGTCTGCGCCGTCCGGATAGTCCGGGCGCTTGACAGCAACGACCTTCAGGTCCGCAACGGAACCCTTCGCAGCGGTGGAAGCAACCGTGCCGCTGATCGTCGCAAAAGTGCCGCTGGACTTGATCCAGCTCGAGGTGTCTGCGCCCGTTGCGTAGACAATGACGACCTGGCCGTTCACCTTGTTCCAGTTGAACACGGTCTTGCCGAGGTCAGAGCCCTCTGCCGAAGCAGCGCTGGTGCCGATAATGCTGCCTGCGCTGACATCGGTGATGTCGATGAGCGAAGAATCGTAGCTGATTGCGAAGTCAACCGCATTCAGGCCGCTGGACGGCACACCGGACAGATCAACATCAATGCGGAAGGTCTCGCCCGGATCCTTCGTTGCGGAGCCAACCTTGACTCCAACATCGGCTGCGCTGGCACTGAAGCTCATGCCGGAAACCGCCATGGTCAGAGCCATGATGCCGGAAATCAGTTTTGATTTTTTCATGTTCATACTCCTCCAAAAATCTTGTTTTGGTGTGCATTGCGGATTCCGGAACCGAAACTCCGAAGCTCCGCGTCTGTGATGCAGAATGTCCCCTTCACCCTTCATCATCACATTATGCCACTTATATCTTAACTGAATTGAGCAGAAAAAGCAATGACTTTTTGTATCATCTTTATGACCAATCGCGCATTTTCCAACTGACAATCCGACAGTTTTGGATTATCTTGCAAAAAGTAGGCAATATAAAACCAAATGTGAGACGGTTTACCCGAAAATCCGCCGGCACAGAAGAAAAGATTGATACAAGTTCACCTGCCGCAGGAAGCCCCGCGACAGGTGAGATGATACCTTATTTCAGCATACTTGCGATTTCACCTGCGAAATCGTCCACACGCTTCTCGATGCCCTCGCCGCAGATGAAGCGGACGAAGCTCTTGACCGTGATCGGGCTGCCGACCTTCTTGGCACAGGCGTTGACATACTGCTCAACCGACTCGCCCTCGCCTCTGACGAACTCCTGGCAGAGCAGGCAGTTGTCCTTGTAGTACACGCCGAGCTTGCCCTCTGCGATCTTGGCGCGAACCTGCTCAGGCTTGGAAGCCATCTTCGGGTCGTCTGCCATCTGTGCCATGACGATCTGCTTCTCCTGCTCGATCGTTGCGGCCGGAACCTCGTCCTTTGTCAGGTAGGTGGCCTTCATGGCGTCCGCCTGCAGCGCGACATCGTTCAGGCACTCCAGAACGGCGTCGGTTGCGCCTGCCTCGCAGGCAGCGGCGACGAGCACGCCTTCCTTCTTATTGAAGTGGACATACTCCTTGACGATGCCCTCGACGCGGGCAAAGCGGCGGATCTGGAGGTTCTCGCGGAACTTCAGGAAGATCTCCTGCAGTGCCTCCTCGACGGTTGCTGCGGTGCCGTTGAACTTGGCAGCCTTCAGCGCATCGAGATCGGCGGGGTTCTCGGTCAGAACGGTCTGTGCGAGGCCTTCGCAGAAGCCGACGAACTCCTCGTTCTGTGCGACGAAGTCGGTCTCGGAGTTGACCTCGACGATTGCGCCGGCGGTGTGGTCCGCGTTGGTCACGGCGATGACAGCGCCCTCGGCCGCGATGCGGTCTGCCTTCTTTGCCTGGTTGGCAAGGCCCTTTTCACGCAGGATGACGATTGCCTTCTCGACATCGCCGTCCGCCTCGGTCAGCGCCTTCTTGCAGTCCATCAGGCCGACGCCGGTGGACTTGCGCAGATCATTGACATCTTTTGCAGTAAAGTTTGCCATATTCCGTTCCTCTCTTTCTTATTCAGCGGCAGTCTCGGCAGCGGCTTCCTCAGCAGCAGCGGTCTCCTCCTGAGCCTGTGCGTCTGCGCCCTGTCTGCCTTCGATGACGGCATTTGCGATTGTGCCGGCAATCAGCTTGACCGCACGGATTGCGTCGTCGTTGCCGGGGATGACATAGTCCACATCATCCGGATCGCAGTTGGTGTCCACGATTGCGACGATCGGGATGCAAAGACGCTTTGCCTCTGCGACTGCGATCTTCTCCTTGCGCGGATCGACGATGAAGAGTGCGCCCGGCAGGCTCTTCATACCCTTGATGCCGCCGAGGAACTTTTCGAGCTTTTCGATTTCGAGGGACAGCTTTGCGACTTCCTTCTTCGGGAGCAGATTGAAGGTGCCGTCCGCTTCCATCGCGTGGAGCTGCTCCAGACGCTTGATGCGCTGCTGGATGGTCTTGTAGTTCGTCATCATACCGCCGAGCCAGCGGGCATTGACGAAGTAAGAGCCGGAGCGGAGTGCCTCCTCGCGGATGGAATCCGCAGCCTGCTTCTTCGTACCGACGAAGAGAACGGACTTGCCGGAAGCGGACAGCTCACGGATGAAGGCATAGGCCTCCTCCAGCTTGCGGACCGTCTTCTGCAGGTCGATAATGTAGATGCCGTTGCGCTCCGTAAAGATATACGGAGCCATTTTGGGGTTCCAGCGACGGGTCTGATGACCGAAGTGGACGCCCGCTTCGAGAAGCTGTTTCATGGATACAACGCTCATGGGGTAGATCCTCCTTGAAAAAAATAAATTTGGTTTTGACCTCCGGAGGGCATCAGGATCAGCCGCAACTGCCGCGTTTTCCGCGTACAGAGCCGGGCGGCGATGCCGTTCCGTGCGAAGTGCCTATCTATTATATCACATTTTCGCCGATTTTTCAAGTCCGCCGCGCAGAGCCGGTGCAGAAATTCCGCCCGTTTTTTCATCAGAAACTGTGCAGAACGCCATTCCAAATCCCCGTATCCTGTCAGGCCGCCGCTTATTATACAGTGGCGAAGTGGCGGTGTGGCTGGAAAGTGAGGAGCGAGCAGTTAGGAGTGAGTAGTTTTTTGAATGCGAAATTCGGAATGCGGAATTGTGGTATCCGCTGCGCGGATGATTCTGAATGGGGCTTCGCCCCAAGCCCCGCGCATTCGCTTTTGATTTCGCTTTCTGCAAGGTTCTGCCGCAGAGAAGCAGACATACAGTTTCCCGCTTCGCTGCCGGAGCGCTTTAGATCAATGGAACCCGGCTCTGCCGGGCGCAGTCTGCAATAAAAACAGAGCCGGCGCCGCAAAAAATGCAGCACCGGTTCTGTCTCAGTCTTATGATGCGGCTCTCAGCTGTTCGTGCCGGAAACCGTTCTGCCGTCGAGGCTTGCCGTGGTCGGGAAGTCCTTGCCGGCGTTTGCACGCGTGATCTTAAAGATGTTCGCGTCATAGCTCATCCACAGGCGGAATCCGACAAAGCCCGGATTGTTCTGCGCCTTGATCGTGAATTTGACCGTCTCGCCCGGCTTTCCGCTGACCACATCGCCGTTCAGAGTCAGTCCGGCGCCGACCTGGTTCTCCGGGTTCGGTGCCTCGGTGTTGACGCAGATATAGCCCGGATTCTTCGTGACCTTCAGCGTCTCGCCTTCGTAGTTCGAGATGTCGTCTCTGTAAATCTGGATCGGATACACGCCGTCCTTTGCGTCCTCGCTGATCTTCACATCGAAGGTCAGGAACTCGCCGTCAAAGATGAAGTCCGCCTTCTGCGTCATGTCGATCCACATGGAGAAATAGGTCTTGTAGCTCGGCGTATACTCCGGGCCCGGCACCTTGGTCGCCAGCGTCGTGCCGGTGTAGATCTCGGTTGCGGGATCGCCGTTTTCCTGCGTGACGGGCTTGTGGTTGATGTCCGTCTTCTGCACATAGAGCGAGCCGTTCTCGCCGGTCACGATCGACTGCACCGGCTCGGTCTCGTCATTGGCGGCCTGCGCCTCCACCTCTTTAAAGACAAAGTCCATCTTGATGTTCTTGTCGTTATCGGTGTTGAGCGGGATGGTCTCGCTATTCTTCGGCTCCGCGGTCTGGGAGCTTCCGTTCTTGCTGCAGGAGAAGGCCGGCACCGTCAGTACCGCCGCCAGCAGCAGCGCAAGGATTTTCTTTTCATGTTTCATCGCCATAGGCTCCTTTCAGGTCGTATCTTCCGCGCATATCCGTCCGGTTCAGAGCCGGACACTCTCGTATACCCTGCCCTCATTATACACACTCACGCGGAAAATGTCAAGTGAAATGTTTGTGACAGTCTGATTGCAGAATCATGACAGCGGACGCCGCCGCAGGTTTCCGCGGCAGCGCCCTTCCCGTCTGTTATTTTGCAGGACGGTTCTGCTTTGCCATTTCGAGCAGCTTCTTCGGCGTCGGGGGCGTACCGCGGTAGAGCACGAGCAGCTTGTAGATTGCCGCTGCCACCGCAATCAGGATCACGACACCCGCGATCATGCAGAAGAACGAACCGGCGATCTCCGCCGCGCCCAGCTTGCCGACAAGCAGCTTGCTCGGCACGATCAGCACCGCCGTAAACGGGCAGTACCGGAGCCACGCCGCCTGCGAGAACATTCCCTGCGTCTCGGACGCGGCATCCGATGTGTTCCCGAGGCAGAGGAAGAAGCTGACGACCAGCACCAGCGCAAAGACGATCTGCGTCTTGCTGAGATCCTCGGTCTTGGAGGCCAGTGCGCCGGAAATCGCGCCGAGCGAGAGATACAGCAAAAAGCCCAGTGCGATCAGCAGGACGGCTAGGATAATGCCGGAAACCGAGAACAGCGATCTGTTCTCCATGACCGCATCCAGCATCTGCACGGTCTGGCTGTCCGGATTGGAAACCGACTGCTTGACGAGGAACGCGCCGCCGAAGGCGCCGCCCAGCAGGCAGCCGAGCCAGATCAGCAGCTGGATGACCGCCGCCGTCGCCGTTGCGAGCAGCTTGCCGAACATCAGTGCAAACGGATGCACGGCTGTCAGGATCGTCTCGATCAGCTTGGAGTTCTTCTCGGCCATGACGGTATTGGACATCGCCTGTCCGTAGAGCATGACCATCATATACAGCAGCATCAGCGTCATGAACGGCACGGCGAAATCGACCAGCATCTCCAGGATGCCGCTGTCGTCCTTGCCGCCGTCGTCCGCGTCATTCTCCCCGGAGAGTGCCTCGGTCTCGGTGGAAACCGGAACGGAAAGCGCCGCGATCTGCGTCTCCTCAAGGTTCGCCTTCTGCATCAGCAGGGACTTGAAATTGCTCTCGACAAAGGAGACAAAGCTGCGCGCCGTGCTGCGCGAAAGCTCCGTTTTGTCCGGCAGGTATACCGTCAGCAGGAAGCTGTCGTCGGGCTTGGTCACGCGCAGGATGACCGTGCTGTCCGCATCCTTGATGCCACTGACTGCCGCGTCCATCGTGTCAGCCGTCTGATAGTCGAGCTTCTCGTAGCCGAGGTCCTTCAGCAGACTGTAATCTGCGGTGCCCTCGGTCTCGTCACAGACCAGAACCGTCTTGATCTGCGCCTTGCCGTCCTTCTCCTCCGGCTTCTTGTCGGCGGAGGATGTCGTCGCCCAGAGCAGCAGCGGAATGCCGCAGAGCAGCAGCAGCGCCAGAATAACCGTCGTAATGATCCAGCTCTTTGCCGCGCACATCTGCTTCAGCGTAAAGGCAAAGACCTTTCCGGTACCGGAAAGCGGATTACGCTTCATTTCCATGATTGGCCTCCTTTCCGGCAGCCGCCTTCTCGGCAGCACGGTGCTCCCGCAGCATCTTCACGAGCTGCTTCGGCTTCGGCACGCCGCCGCGGTACAGCAGCATCATGCGGTAAACAGTACCCGCCAGCCGCGCCAGCAGATAGGCCGTAATCAGCTGGATCACCAGCGAGGCGATCAGAACCGGCAGCGTAATCGCACCGCTGATATAGTTCGGCAGCGCCGCAAACAGACCTGTGAACGGGAACAGCGAGATAAAGACCGTTGCCGCATCGCTCTCCATGAGCGGGACGAAGGTCGTGACCATGTAGCCGGTCAGCACGAGCAGCACCACGGCAAGGCTTGCGTGCTGCGTGTCCTCGGACTTCGAGCAGCAGGAGCCGACGATCGCGCTGTATGCGGCACAGATCAGATAGGCCGTCAGCACGCAGACGACGATCAGCAGCACCGAGCCCAGGTGCAGATGCAGTGCGGTCGGATCAAATTCAAATGTCTTTATAAAGCCCTCGCGGATGAAGCTCACATCGCCCATCTGCCGCGCAATGAAATACGAAATCACCAGACCGCCCGCCACAATGCCGAGGCCGATGAAGATGAAGCAGGTCACGGCCAGCACCTTGCCGACCAGCAGCGCCGTCGGGGACACGCTGACCATCAGCGACTCGACGAGCTTGGAAACCTTCTCCTCCATGCAGAGCTGGAAGATGTAGCTCATCGACAGCATGGCGAGAATCAGGACAAAATACGAATAGAACAGGTTGACGATCATGTGGGCGCCGGTGTCAAACTGTCCGCTGCCCTCGGTGTAGTCCTTCACCGTCTGGACGCGGGTGACCGCCCGCTTTCCGAGCATCTCGGCGCTCGCGGGATCCACATTCAGCGTGCGCATCCGGGCCTTGTTCAGCGCCTCCTCGAGCACATTGTTCAGCGTGTGCAGGTCGGCGGAACCGACGGAGCCCTTTTCGCCGTAGAGCCCGCGGATGATGAAGCTGCCCGTCAGCTTCTGATCGACGCCGATGACCGCCGCCGCAGAGGTCGGCTCCTTGGAGAGCGTCTCGGCGAGGGTCTTGTCATCCATGCCGGTCCGGACGATGACCGCATTCGCAAACCGGGCATCCGCGTGGATGTCCGCGTCCTCCAGCGGAAATGCACCCAGCTCATCCCGGATATAAATTTTGGTGATCGCAGTGGTCTCCACCTCGCGCTCGCCGCCGCGTGTCAGGCTGAGCAGCGGGAACGATGCAACGGCAAGCACGAACAGCACCAGCAGGAAAATGCGGATGGAGGTCGTCTTGTAATGCTGCTGCATGGAGTAGCGGAACACTGCTCCGGCGCCGTGCAGCTTACTGTTCTTCATGTGCATCGCCCACCTTTTCCACGAAAATTTCATGCAGACTCGGCTCGCGCAGCTCAAAGGCAATCAGCGTCACGCCCTTTTCGACCAGCGTTTTCAGCAGGCCGTTCGCCTGCGCCTCGCCGGTGACGCGGCACTGATACGAGAAGCCCACATCCGAGAGGATCGTGACGCCTGCCGCCTCGATCTCCGCACGGATGTCCTGCTCCGCCTTGACAAACAGGTTGATCCGGCCGTAGCTCTTCTTGATCTCGGCCAGATTGCCCTGCAAAACAGTCTTGCTGCGGTTCATGATGGTCAGGTCGGTGCAGAATTCCTCGATCGTCGCCATCTGGTGGCTCGACATGATGAGGTATTTGCCCTTGCTGATCTCCTCGTGAATGACGCTCTTGAAAATATCGCTGTTGACCGGATCGAGGCCGGAGAGCGGCTCATCGAGAATCAGCAGCTCCGGATCGGAAATCAGAGAGAGCAGCAGCTGAATCTTCTGCTGATTGCCCTTGGAGAGCTGGTCGGCCTTCTTCGGCTTTGCGGCTCTGCCGCGCTCTGCCGGCGGGAAGAGATACTCCGTCGCCTCCAGCCGCTCGCCCCAGTAGGCGATGCGCTTTTTCGCCTCCGCACGCGGTACGCCGCGCAGCGATGCGAAGTACAGCAGCTGATCCATCAGCGTATTCTTCGGATACAGGCCGCGCTCCTCCGGCAGATAGCCGACATTGCAGGTTTGCAGCGTCAGGGGACCGCCGTTCCATTCGACCGTGCCGCCGTCCTTGACGAGCATATTCAGAATCATGCGGATCGAGGTGGTTTTGCCCGCACCGTTCGTGCCGAGCAGCGCATATACGCCGGGGCCGTCCATCTGAAAGCTCAGATGATCGACAACGACTTTTTCGCCGTATTTCTTATACAGCTCTCTGACCGAAAAACCCATATACTTTCCATTCCTTTCCTCTCAGGGTGCGGGCGTACTTTCCGACAGCCGGAAGGCACAATCGCACACATATTACCTATCATTTTATCATAATTCCGCATAAAAAGGAAGTCCGTCATTTCCGATTTATGCAGTTTAGCAAGGAACGCCGTTCCGCACCGGTCGTTTTTGTAAAAAAGCCACGATTCCGGTGAAAATTGCGCTAAAATTTGTGCAAAAACTGTATTTTTCCCCGAAGTGCTTGACGGGGGCGCACTTTTATGGGATAATAGACCATACTGCCGTGCCGGATTCTGCACGGCGGACTGATTTCCGATAATCCCGCCGCGGTTCCGCTGCGGCGCACGATGCAAGAGGTATCCGTATATGACACTGTTTCCACTGCTTTTTGCCGCCGGCGGCACGGAGGAGCTTGCCAGAAAGCTGACTTCCATGCTCGGCGGGCTGCCGCCCCTCGCGGTCATTTTCATTATTTCCATGATTCCCGTGCTGGAGCTGCGCGGCGGCCTGCTCGCCGCGGCTCTGCTCGACATTCCGATGTGGACGGCGATCGGGTTCTGCATTCTGGGAAACATCCTGCCGATTCCGTTTATCCTGCTGTTCATCGAGAAGCTGCTCTCGTGGGCGGAGCAGTGCAAAATCGGGTTTCTGCGGAAGTTTGCGCTCTGGCTCAAGGCGCGGGCGACGGGCAAGAAGGCCCAGACGATCCGGCAGTATGAGTTCATCGGGCTGCTGCTGTTTGTGGGCATTCCGCTGCCGGGAACGGGTGCCTGGACGGGCAGCATGATTGCGGCGCTGCTTCATGTCAGCCGCAAGAAGTCCGTGCCGGCGATTTTCCTCGGCCTGATTATGGCGACGGTAATTATGAGCCTCATCTCCTACGGCGGGCTTTCGGCGATTGCAAAGCTGATTACGAAGCTGTTTTCTTAAAAGCTTTGCGGCAGCCCAAATTAAAGCTTCGGTCAAGCTTTTTCAAAGGCTTGCGTGATTCACGCATCAAAGATTGCATCTTTGATGCCGGGCGGAGAGCTTTAGATCAATGCCGGCGCGGGCTCCGCGCAACTCCTCATTCCGCATTCCACATTCCGCATTCATAAAATCCCCCCGACAAAAAGGCCCCCGCCGTTCACACCGGCAGGGGCTCTGTTTGTCGCTTATTCCGTCTGCGGCTGATAGTCCTCTCCGGTCTCCACCGTGATGACAAAGCCGTCTACATTGTTTCCGGAGCGCTGATACGGCACATCCGTCGGCACCGGCACATCCACCGTTCCGGTATCCGCCTGCTCCAGCGGCACGAAGAAAATCTCAAATGCCTTGCCGTGCGCGTCCGGCACGGTCAGATGCTGCGCCGCATAAGTGTATTCCCGCAGCTTCGTCAGATATTCCTCCAGACAAAGCCCCGTCCCGTACATATACAGCGCGTGAACCGGTCCCACATAGCGGTAATGTCCCGCTTCATACGGGAAGCCCGTCCGCTCGGTCTTGTCCTCCGGATACCGCAGGATAAACCCGTATTTTGCGGCGTTTGCGGCAAACCATGCACGCTCCTGCTCACAGTCTGCGCCGCCCAGATCGAGATACTGCCCGTCGCGCATGACGGTCAGGCTGACGGAGCAGCCGGTCTCGTAATCGCTGAAGCCTGCCATTGCTGCCACTGCAGCGCCGGACGCCTTGTTCGACAGCGATGCGGTATAAATCTTCCGCTGGTCCGCCTTCGAGCGGTATGCGCCCGTGACCAGCAGCTTTTCGCCGTTCAGCTCCTTGTGGAAGGCATCCGCCATTGCGTTGAAAGCGTTGAGCGGTTCCTCCAGAAGCTGCAGGCTCGTGTCCTTCAGCCCGTAGCTGTCCGTTTTCTTCGAGAACATCGAAATCAGCCCGCTCTCAAGATCCTCGGTCGCAAAGTCCCGGTTGACAAGCATCAGCGGGCCGCTGTGTACCTCGGAGCTGAATGCCGATTCGTAGGCATAGATGATTTTGCTTTCCGGTTCTGTGCCGGCAATCTCGCTGAACTCCGGCACGGAGATCTCTGTTCCGCTGCCGGAAACCGTCAGCGAATCCAGTTTTCTCATTCCGTCGGCAACCCGGTAGACGCCGTATCCGCAGAGCCCTAAAAGCGTCAGCGCGATCAGTCCGGCGATCAGTCCCTTGGGGGACTTCCGAAGCTCCTTTCCGGTCGAACGGTAATCTGCCATAATCTGATTGATGCAGACGGTTCTGTCTGCAAACTCCTTTCCGCAGTGTTTGCACGGCAAAACGGGGGTACGCCGCGCAGAGTGGCTGTATCCAGTGTTTCCATTATAACACAGTCTTTTTCCCTTTTTGAAGTGCTTTCCGCACACTTCGTTTATTATGCACAGAATTCTATAAGAAACATTGACATCTTTTACGAAGTTCGACCGCTCCGATTGACTTTTCCGGACGATTGTGCTATGCTGATAGTGTCGTTCCGGTGATACGGATGTGATAAATTGATGGAAAGCGGGGTGTGCCGATGCGGTGTCCGAACTGCGGCGAACCGGTCGAGACCAGACACAGCTTCTGTGTGGTCTGCGGAGCCGATTTAGAGCCGCTCAAAAGTCAGTCGGTGAAGCAGCGTGCGGCCGATGCCGGACAAAAGCTGCGCACCGTCCTCAATCAGCCTGTCCGGCTGCGGCGCCCTGAGACAAAGTCCGACACGCCCGAACAAAAGTCCGGGCCACCGGCCGACACGGAGCTTTTCGGCGGTGCGGCAGAACATCCCGTCTGAATAAACAGAACGGTTCTGCACGGGGATTCCGTTCCGTTTTTGTGCATTTTTCCGAATCGTCCCGATGAAACGCAGTGCAGATTCGTGACTATTCACAAGTGCATTTTTTTAGCAGTTATGGTATAATATAGATAATCAAGCAGCTTTGCTGCAAAAAGGAAAGGATGTATGAAAATGGCAGACAATAATCTCACACAGAAGAGCAAGGGCTTCATTACCGAGTTCAAGGAGTTCATCTCCAAGGGCAATGTAATGGACATGGCAGTCGGTATCATCATCGGCGGCGCGTTCACCGCGATCGTGAGCTCGCTCGTTGACGATATCCTGATGCCGCTCATCGGCACTATCCTCGTCGGACTGAACTTCAATTCGCTCAACTGGGTTGTGCCGTGGGGCAA
Source organism: Oscillospiraceae bacterium (assembly GCA_024695445.1). Lineage (GTDB taxonomy): Bacteria > Bacillota > Clostridia > Oscillospirales > Ruminococcaceae > Firm-04. Next base: position 35,823 of record JAILIG010000133.1, on the reverse strand, counting down.
TCATCCGGTGATCCGTTTCGGTTCATTCATCACCGCTATCATCACCTTCCTGCTGACCGCATTCGCTCTGTTCATGATCATCAAGGCCGTGAACAAGCTGAAGCGCAAGAAGGACGAGGCACCGGCAGAGCCGCCGAAGCCCTCCAACGAAGAGGTTCTTCTCTCCGAGATCCGCGATTTGCTCAAGGATCAGAAATAAACCGGTTCCGGAACGGGCACAGCACTGCGCTGTGCCCGTTTTTTCATGCTGCGGCCGGCCGCAAAAAATAGGAAAACCGTCTGCCTTTTCTGCGCCCCGCTTCACCATTCTTCACAAAGGAGTTGTATGAAATATCAGCACTATTCACAAATTTGTCACAATTTCGGCTTCTCTCCCGTTTGATGCTTGATTTTTTCCCATAGATGTGATATAATACAAATGTATTGTATGCGTGCTGCGCACTCGCCGGAACCGGATTCCGGTCAGTCAATTATTGTGACGCACTGCAAGCTTTACAGCCGGAAGAACAGGAAAGAGGTGCATGATCTCAATGAAGGGCATTATTCTGGCCGGCGGCGCCGGAACCAGACTGTATCCGAATACCATCGCAGTCAGCAAGCAGCTGCTGCCGATTTATGACAAGCCGCTGGTCTACTACCCGCTCTCCACGCTGCTGCTGGCAGAGATCCGCGACATTCTGATTATCTCCACGCCCCGTGACATTGCCGGCTATCAGCAGCTGTTCGGCGACGGCTCCCAGCTCGGCCTCAATATCCAGTACGCCGTGCAGGAGCATCCGCGCGGCCTGGCAGACGCCTTTTTGGTCGGCGAGCAGTTCATCGGCGAGGACAGCGTTTGTCTTGCACTCGGCGACAATGTCTTCTACGGCAACACCTTCTCCGAAACCCTCGGACGCGCAAAGCGCCGCGTCGAAAAGGGCAGCGCGACCGTCTTCGGCTATCCCGTCAAGAACCCGCGTGAGTTCGGCGTCGTCGAATTTGACGAGAACGGCAAGGTGCTCTCCATCGAGGAGAAGCCCGAAAAGCCGAAATCCAATTTCGCAATCCCCGGCCTGTATTTCTACGACAACAATGTCATCGAAATTGCAAAGAGCATTCAGCCCTCTGCCCGCGGAGAGCTCGAAATCACCGCCGTCAATCAGGTCTACCTCGATGCCGGCAAGCTCCATGTGACCACAATGCGCCGCGGCATGACCTGGTTTGACACCGGCACCCCGAAGGGAATGCACAAGGCCAGCGGCTTTGTCAAGACCGTTCAGGAGCTGCAGGGTTTTTATATCTCCTGCATCGAGGAAATCGCATGGCGCAAGGGCTTCATCAGCGACCAGCAGCTCAAGCAGCTCGGCGAGAAGCTCCAGCAGACCGATTACGGCAAATATATCCTCTCGCTGCTGGAAGACTGAGCGGGAGCTTTTCTCCGGGGAATCCGGCTATTCAATGAAAATGGAGACGGGAGCTGCTCCCGGAATTTGATATGACTGGTAAACTGATTGTCCTGGAAGGACTGGACGGCAGCGGCAAGGGAACGCAAACCAAAGCGCTCTATGAGACGCTGAAGGCACGCGGTGCGCGTGTCATGCGCGTGTCGTTCCCGAACTACGGCAGCGACGCTGCCAAGCTGCTGGACGATTATCTGCACGGCGCGTTCGGAAATGATCCGGCCGATGTCAACCCCTATGCGGCATCCACCTTTTTTGCGATCGACCGCTATGCGAGCTTCCACCTCAACTGGAAGCAGTTTTACAGCGAGGGCGGCATCATCATCGCCGACCGCTACACCACATCAAACGCCATTCACCAGTGTGCAAAGCTCGAAAAAGCACAGTGGAACGGCTTTCTGGACTGGCTGTTCAAATATGAATACGAGCAGCTCGGTCTGCCGGTGCCGGATGCCGTGATCTATCTGCGGGTGGATCCGGAGGTCAGCCAGAAGCTGATGACCGGCCGATATGAGGGCGACGAGGGCAAAAAGGACATTCACGAGTGCAATCTGCCCTACCTGAAGCAGTGCCGTCTTGCGGCGGACTACTGCACGGATTACCTGCACTGGCGCGCGGTGGAGTGCATCGCGGACGGCGCCATGCGGAGCATTGATGACATTCACGCGGAAGTGCTTTCTGTCACGGACGCGGCTCTTGCATAAGCTTGAAACGCTGTTTCCTGGTCCGGGAGACGGCGTTTTTTTTGCGGGCAGCCGTACCCCGCCCCGGCTTACGGCAAGGGCACAGTCCGAAAACTGTGCCCCCGCCGCTTTGTAAGGAAATGAGATGTTAAGATGATGTCTTAATTTGCTTCCGGCAGCTCCTCACTCTGGAGTGCATCATAGTTCACGGAACCCGTCCGCACCTTGATGACCTTTTCCACCGGATAAATGAAGATCTTGCCGTCGCCGACCTGACCGGTATACAGCACCTCACGCGCCGTCTTCACAACGGTATCGACCGGCACCTTGCAGACAACGATTTCTGCCTTGATCTTCGGATGCAGCGTCGCGCTCATTTTCGCGCCGCGGTAATAGCTGTTCGACTTCTGGATGCCGCAGCCCATGACATTTGTGACCGTCACGCCCGTGATGCCGATGCGCTCCATCGCGTGAATGAAGTGATGCAGCTTCTCCTGATTGAACACCACCGCAATCTTGGTCATCTTCGGTGCCTTGACATCGTTCGGGATGTTGTTCTCGACCGGGACCGCCTCTGCTGCCGGGACCTGCTCAACACGCTTGGCATCGCCCTTGACATAGCCCGCAATCGCGGCCTCGTTCATCGCCGGCATAAAGTCTGCATAGGAGCTGACCAGACCGTGCTCCGTCGCGTCCATGCCGAGGATTTCCTCCTGCTCCGTTGCACGCAGGCCAATGGTATGCTTGATGGCCAGGAACACAACGGTCATCGTGACGGCCGTCCAGCCGGCAACCGACACAAAGCCGAGCAGCTGCTTGCCCAGCAGCGCAAAGCCGCCGCCGTAGAACAGACCGGTCATGGTTTCGTTTGCAGGCGCAGATGTCGTCGCAAACAGGCCGACCGCAAGCGTGCCCCAGATGCCGTTCATCATGTGGACGGCGACTGCACCGACCGGATCGTCAATATGCAGCACATAGTCGAGCAGCCACACACCGAAGCAGACCAGCAAGCCGGAGACGATGCCGACGATGCCGGCACCGGCAACATCCATGACATCGCAGCCCGCCGTAATGCCGACCAGACCGGCCAGCGATGCGTTCAGGCACATCGAAACATCAGGCTTGCCGTACTTCACCCATGTGAAGATCATACAGGTGACGGTTGCAACCGCCGGCGCGATCGTCGTCGTGACAAAGACGGATGCCAGCTGGCCGGTGCTCGTACATGCCGCACCGTTGAAGCCGTACCAGCCGAACCAGAGGATGAAACATCCCAGTGCGCCGAGCGTCAGGTTGTGGCCGGGAATTGCATTCGGCTGCACACTGCCGTCAGACTTCTTGCTGAACTTGCCGATACGCGGTCCCAGAATCTTTGCGCCGATCAGTGCGGAGATACCGCCGACCATGTGAATCGCGCAAGAGCCTGCAAAATCGTGGAAGCCGAGCTGACTGAGCCAGCCGCCGCCCCAGATCCAGTGCGCTTCAATCGGATAGACCAGCGCGCTGATGATGCCGGAATACACACAATAGGAAAGGAACTTGGTGCGCTCTGCCATCGCGCCCGAAACAATCGTTGCGGCGGTCGCGCAGAACACCAGATTGAACACGAAATTCGACCAGTCAAAACTTTCGTAAGCGGTAAACACATCGAAGCCGGGCTTGCCGATCAGTCCGCAGAGGTCTTCTCCCAGAAACAGCCCGAAGCCGATCAGGACAAACATCGGGGTTCCGATACAGAAGTCCATCAGGTTTTTCATAATGATGTTGGCAGCGTTTTTCGCACGGGTAAAGCCCGTCTCGACCATCGCAAAGCCCGCCTGCATGAAGAACACGAGCGCTGCGCCGATCAAAAACCAGACCGCAAAGATCTCGCTGTCCACAGTCTGCAACATTTCCTGCATGATAATCTCTCCTCGCTTTTGAAACGAAAAAGGGGGCATGAGCTGAGCTTTCAGCATCATGCACCCCATTGTGCGTTTCGCTTTTTTTCTGCAATGCGCTTTGCAACAAACAGAACGGGCTGCGGATGTTCAATCTCTCCGCAGCCCCTTTGCTGTTCTGATTACAGTATAGCATATTGTGAAAGATTTGTCAAGTGCTTTTGGATTTTTCGGAATCCGGTATAAATTTCTGCCCGGATATCAGATAATTTTCGTCAGCCGGATTACGAATCCTCAAATTCTCCGACCAGCGCCGATACGGTCTGCTTCGCGTCGCCGTAGATCATGACCGTGTTATCGTTCGTAAACAGTGGGTTTTCCACGCCGGAGAAGCCCGCGCCCTTTCCGCGCTTCAGCACAAAGACCGTCCGTGCCTCATAGGCATTGATGATCGGCATTCCGTACAGCGGCGAAGATTCGTCGTTCTGCGCCGCCGGATTGACCACATCGTTCGCGCCGATGACGATGGCGACATCGGTATTCGGCATCTGCGGATTCATTTCGTCCGCGGTTTTCAGCTGCTCATACGGCACATTTGCCTCCGCCAGCAGCACATTCATATGACCGGGCATACGGCCGGCGACCGGGTGAATCGCAAAGCTGACCTCTGCGCCGTTTGCTTCGAGCTTGTCCGCAAGCTCCTTGACGGCGTGCTGCGCCTGCGCGACTGCCATGCCATAGCCGGGGATGAACACGACCGAGGAGGCCGCTTCGAGAATCAGATATGCGTCCTCGACGGACATCGACTTCGGCTCCTTGCCGCTGCCGGCTGCGCCCTTGGATTTCGATGCGCCGAAGCTGCCGAACAGCAGCGAATAGAGCGTGCGGTTCATCGCCTTGCACATGATGAGCGTCAGAATCAGACCGGAGGTGCCGACCAGACATCCCGACACCACCAGCACGGAGTTGCTGATCGCAAGGCCGGCAAATGCCGCCGCCAGACCGGAAAACGCATTGAGCAGCGAGATGATGACCGGCATATCGCCGCCGCCGATCGTGACGACCATCGTAAAGCCGAGAATCAGATAGGCAGCCGTGACGGCGAGAATACCGATCAGACCGAGTGTTTCATTGCTGCCGCTGAACGCATACAGGCAGATACCGGCAAGACCGGCAGTCGCCAGCACCGCATTGAGCGCGTTCTTCGCCGGAATCGTGACCGATTTCTTGAACAGCCTGCCGGAGAGCTTGCCCCATGCGACCACCGAGCCCGTGAACGCAATCGCACCGATTGCGACGGTAAGCCCCAGCGTGATTCCCTCAAACGGCACGGCATCCGCGCCGACGGTACGGGCATTTGCATACTGTGCGAGCGCGACCAGCAGCGAGGACAGGCCGCCGAAGCCGTTAAACAGTGCCACAAGCTGCGGCATTCCGGTCATCTCGACTTTTTTCGCCCAGACCGCACCGATGATGCCGCCGGCCGCAGCCGCAGCCGCAATCAGCAGATAGCTGTTCAGACCGGCTGCCACAACCTGCTTTTCAAACAAAACCGTGATGACGGCAATCAGCATACCGACCGCGGAAAGCCCGTTGCCCTTCCGTGCGGTATCCGCCTTGCCAAGCAGCTTGATGCCGCGGATGAACAGAACCGCGGACACCATATAGAGGACGGTAACAATGACATCTCTCACTTGTTATGATCCCCCTTTTTCTTGAACATTCCGAGCATTCTGTCCGTGACCAGATAGCCGCCGACCACATTGATTGTCGCCAGCACGATGGCTGCCACGCCGAACACCGTACCGATGATGCTGCTCGGAGACAGCACCGCAACTGCCGTCGCGGACATCGCGCCGACAACCGTGATGCCGGAAATCGCGTTTGTGCCGGACATCAGCGGCGTATGAAGCTGCGAGGGAACCTTCGAGATCAGCTCGACGCCGAGGAATCCCGAAATCACAAATACAAAAATCAGTAACATAATCTCGCCCATGTTAAACCTCCCGGAACCGTTCGTGGATGATCTTTCCGCCCTGTGTCAGCAGACAGCCGCGCATGATCTCATCCTCAAGACTGACAACCAGCTCGCCCTGTTCCTTGTGATAAAAATGCGTGAGGAATGCCGTGAAGTTGCCCGAAAGCATCTTCGACGCATCAAACGGCACCTGACGCTCCAGATAATCGCCGGACAGGATCACGACGCCGTTTTCCGTCACGACCTCCTCAAAGAGCTTCGAGCCCTCGACATTGCCGCCCGTCGAGACCGCCATATCGACAATCACCGAGCCGGGCTGCATCCGGTCAATGACATCCTTTCCGATCAGACGCGGTGCTTTTCTGCCGAACACCTTTGCCGTCGTGATGACGATATTCGAGCGCTCGCAGACCTTTGCCTGCGCCTCCTGCTGCTTTTTGATCTGCTCCGGCGTCAGCTCCTTCGCGTAGCCCTGATCGGTCTGCCCCATTTCGCCGAGGTCGATCTTCACAAAGCTTGCACCGAGCGATTTGACCTGCTCCTCCACCACGGGGCGCGTATCAAACGCATCCACTCTGGCACCGAGACGCTTGGCCGTCGCAATCGCCTGCAAGCCCGCAACGCCGACACCGATGATAAACACACGCGCCGGATTGATCGTGCCGGACGGCGTCACCATCATCGGCAGAATCTTCGGCAGACGCGCCGCCGCATTGACCACGGCGACATAACCGGCCAGCGAGGTCTGCGAGGACTGCACATCCATTTTCTGCGCGAGCGTCGTGCGCGGGATCATCTCCAGCGAGACCGCCATGATGCCTTTTTCGGCAAATTCCTTCAGCAGTGCCTTTTCGTTGAACGGATCCAGATAGCTCAGATGCAGCGTATCCGGCCGCAGACCGGCTGCGCTCTCCGGCTTCAGAATGCGCAGGACAATTTCGCTGTCATAGCCCTGCGATTCGCTGTCAATCAGGACAGCACCTGCTTTTTCGTAGGCGGCATCGGAAAAGCCGCTTTTCACGCCGGCTCCGCGCACAACCTTGAATGAAAAGCCCATTCCGATGAGCTTTTTGATATCGTCGGGAATCAGCGCGACTCGCGTTTCGCGCGGGTCCGTCTCCCGACAGACTAAAACTGATTTCATCTCAGTCTCCTCTCTTAAACAGCAACAGATACGCCCCCTGCATCCTTGAAAGGGGCGTATCTTTATTGTATTCAGTCAGTCCCATGTCTGCGTGTCGCGGGAGAAATCCGTTTCCTCCGCGGCTGCGCTGAACGGGTTTGCCGGCGGCGCTTCTATCTGCATCTCCGGCTGTTTCATCGGAAACCCGGTGAACGGAATTCCGGTCAGATCCGTGTGATCCATTTGCATTCTCCTCCATGTATCCATGCGTTCCGAAGCGCTTCCGCCGCACACAGCCTGTTACACGATACCCTGTGCGTTCATCGCATCGAGCACCTTCTCAAAGCCCGCGATGTTCGCGCCTGCGACATAGTTTCCTTCCATGCCGTATTTCTTTGCGGCTGCGCTGATGTTTGCGTACACATTCTCCATGATGCCCTTGAGCTTGGAATCGACCTCCTCGAAGCTCCAGCTCAGACGCTCGCTGTTCTGGGACATTTCCAGTGCGGAGGTCGCAACGCCGCCGCAGTTGGACGCCTTGCCCGGAATGAACAGGATTCCGTTCTCCTGCAGGAACTTGGTCGCATCCTCGGTCGTCGGCATATTGGCGCCCTCGCAGACTGCGATGCAGCCGTTTTCCTTGAGCAGCTTTGCATCGTCGAGCGTCAGCTCGTTCTGCGTTGCGCAGGGCAGTGCGATGTCGCACTTGATCTGCCAGACGCCGCGTCCCTCATGGTATTCTGAGGTCAGGCGCGCATTTTTATACGCAGTCAGGCGCTCGCGGCGAACCTCCTTGATCTCCTTCAGCAGTGCGACATCAATGCCGTCCGGATCGTAGATCCAGCCGGTCGAATCGGAGCAGGTGACGACCTTTGCGCCGAGCTGCTGTGCCTTTTCGATCGCGTAGATTGCGACATTGCCCGCGCCGGAGACTGAAACCGTCTTGCCCTTGATATCAATGTTATGGTCGCGGAGCAGCGCGTCGGTGATGTAAAGCAGACCGTAGCCGGTCGCCTCAGTTCTCGCCAGCGAGCCTCCGTAGGAAAGGCCCTTGCCGGTCAGTACGCCCTCAAAGAGACCGCGCAGCTTCTTGTACTGCCCGAACATATAGCCGATCTCGCGGGCACCGGTGCCGATGTCGCCGGCCGGAACATCGGTGTCTGCGCCGATGTACTTGCAGAGCTCGGACATGAAGCTCTGGCAGAAGTTCATGATTTCACGGTCGGATTTGCCCTTCGGATCGAAGTCAGAGCCGCCCTTGCCGCCGCCGATCGGCAGACCGGTCAGCGAATTCTTGAAGATCTGCTCAAAGCCGAGGAACTTGATGATACCGATGTTGACCGAGGGGTGCAGTCTCAGGCCGCCCTTGTACGGGCCGATTGCGGAATTGAACTGCACGCGGTAGCCTGTGTTGACATGGGCATTGCCCTGATCGTCAATCCACGGCACGCGGAACTTGATCTGGCGCTCCGGGTTGACCAGACGCTCCAGAAGTGCATCCCGGCGGAACTGCTCCTCGTTTGCATCGACGATCACGCGGATGGAATCGAGCACCTCACGGACTGCCTGATGAAACTCCGGCTCGTCCGGATTCTTTTCCGTTACCTGCGCGATGATCTCATCAATATAAGACATAAAACTTCTTCCTCCTGTTTGTGTTGGTTTATCATTCGGTCCTGGAACCGACATAATAACGCATAATCATCATATCGTATTTTCTGCGGGAAAGTCAACGAACAATCCCCTGCAAATATCCGACATCCGCCTGCAATAATCCGCGGACTGCCTGCTTTGCCCTTGTGATGCGGCTGTAATTCCCGTATAATTGAGATACGAAAACGCATGAGACAAGAGGGCTTTTACATGAATACAATCCATATTTTATCGGAATCCGCAGCGGTCGGAACACGGCTGCGCGATATTCTGTATCAAGACGGATTTGCAGATATCGCTGTTTCCGATGTGTCCCGCATCGCGGCGGAACGGCAGGACGGGATTCTGATTATCTACGCAAAATCGCGCATTTCCGATCTGATGCAGAGCAGCGCGAACTGCGGATGTCCGGTGATTCTCCTGCTGAATCCGGACTGCTACGCACGGTATCTGGACCGCGCACGGCATTTCGGGATCACGCTCCTGCTGATGCCGGTCGTGCCCTATATGCTGCTGGACGCCGTACAGAATGCCGTCCGGCAGGTCATTTCCTGACGGCAGACGGCACGGAGCCCGTGTGCTTTTTGAATACCCGCGTGAAATAATCGGGCGTGGAAAAGCCGAGCAGCCGGCTGACCTCCAGAACCTTGAACTGCCCGGTTTCGAGCAGCCGCTTGGCGTAGCTAATCTGAAAGCTCTTGTAGAAATCGCCGAAGGTCATACCGAATTTACTCTTGAAATACCGCCCGAAATAGTCGCGGTTGAAGCTGAAATAATCCGCTGCCAGCTCGACCGTCGCGGTCTGGTGCTCCATTTTTTGCAGGAAGGCACTCAGCTTTTCGAGAATCGGCCGGAGCTCCTCCGACTGCGGCAGAACGGAAAGTGCCTCCTCCGCTGCCGCATGATATTCCGAGTCAATGAGCTGCTCATGGATCACGGAGGCGGCTCTGGAAAGTGCAGAAATCAGATCCTCCGGCGGAATCGGCTCGGAAAGGAAGTCGATCGCGCCGAGCAGAAAGCATTCGCGCATCCGCTGGGAATCGTCCTGCTCACTGAGAATGATGGCGGGAATCCGGCGCTCGGTGCCGCCGGTCAGCCGCAGCAGCTTTGCAGCGATGTATTCCGGCGCACGGTTGATGCACAGGAGAATATCAAACTGACGGCTCAGCACCAGACTCACCGCTTCATTGAGGTTTGTCGTGTATCTGCTGACCGCAAAATCGGTGTCCTCCAGAACAGAGAGGAGGTTTTTCAGATTTCTCGCGCTGCCTTCGCCGGAATCTGCTGCCAGAATATGCAGTTTCATCTGAACCCTCCTTTCACATCCGGAAAAAAGGGCTGCTCCGCCTTTTTCAGCGGAACAGCCCCATTGCTTTCCTTGTCCCCATTCTAGCACAAACGGTATTTAATGTCAATCTTTCTTCGGATAGTTGTCTGTTTTTTTACGGGATATGTCGTGTTTTTGCAATAAAAAACAATGATGCGCGGCATCTGGAACAGCATACCGCGCGTCATTGCTTTGTAAGGATGATGGCAGAAGTTATGGAGAACTCTGCATCGCGTTTATTATAGCATCTCAGGCGGATGCCGTGCAAGACATTCCGCACAAGATGTCGGTATTCTGACCGATAAACGCTGATTTTTATATGATTGAGCGGGCTGTGCCCGCCCCCCATTGACCGAAAGCGCTCCGCCGGCAAAGTGAAACCCGTTTGTCTTGTTCTGTGCGGCGGTGCAAAAACGCTGTCCCCTCTTTTCAAGGGAACAGCGTCCTTTTTTCAGCTTTCTGCCTCGCTCTTCTGCGAGAAGGTGATCTTCAGTGTCTCGACGAAATCCGGCGACAGAATCAGCTTGCTGTCGTCCTGATTCGCGTATTCGAGCGATATCCCGCGCGGTGCGCCGTTTCCGTGCTCCAGCACATAGGTGATCGCGTGGCGGTGCTTCGAGAAATCCATGCCCGTGATGTCCGTCTTGACCTCCGGCTCGTTGATGAGCTCGCTGAAATAGGATTCCAGATTTGCCGCAATGCGCTTGCCCTCCAGCTGATTGATCAGCGCCGAGACCGAGAAGCCGATGACCGTATTCCGCTCGCGCTCCGTGCTGTACTTCCGGCTCGTCAGCAGTGTCTCAAACTGCGAGCCCTCCAGTTCAACGGAAACATCGGACGGACGCAGGCCCTTGTCCTTGATCGTGACAATGTAGGAAACATTGTTCAGCAGCGACATCATCAGCTGGAAGCCGTTCGAATCCATCTGGAGATACCGGTCGATTTTCTGATCGAGCAGCTTCGAGAGGTCGTTCTTCAGCGTGCTGACGCCGTGCTTTTCCAGGCACTCCCCGACACTTTCTCCGCCGCCGTCCGCTTTCAGCTTGAGTGTCAGCGGGATGCCGATGCAGAATTCCTGCTTTCGCACCGGATCAAACCGCAGCAGCATCACAGCCGGCTGCTGTGCCTCCTTGTCAGCCGGATCCAGCACAAAGAGAATCTCATTGATGTCTTCATCCGAGATGCTTGCCGTTGCGCCGACGATCGGCTGCAGTTCCCGCTGTTTCGTCGAGAGCTTCTGATAGAAATAATACCCGGTTCCTCCGAGTGCAATCAGAGCAATCAGAAATGTCACCATGAACGGGATTGCGATGCTGCCCGTGCTTTTTCGTTTTCTGGTAGTTGCCATGCCCTTCCCGCAGTTCTGTTCCGAACTGCCGCTCCTTTCCAAAAACTCCGTGCCGTTCCGCACGGTTTCAACCCTGATAATACTTCTGCACAGAACGCTGGTTCACTGCGCGTCCGACGGTAATCAGCCGGATATCCAGTCCGCGTTTCTCTGCCATCCGGATGGTCTGACCGGTTCCGGAATTCATGTCCGACACCATGGCGATCAGCCGCTGACTGTGCGCCACAAGCCAGGCATTGCGCCGGCGGTAGCAGTCCCGTGCAAAGGACGGAGAAACCGTCACTCTGCTGTCTGCCGCGTGCAGAACCGTCTGCAGATGATACCGATCCTCTCCGCGGAGTCCCGCGCCGTGCTCCGGATACGGAAGCGCGCAGACCAGACGGATGTCCGGACAGCTCCGCCGGAAATACAGCACGATATCCGCCGCCCAGAGGTCCACTCCGCGTGCCGCACCGGTGTAAAAGGTCCGGGCGCCCGCAGAAACCGCCTGTTCGATTTCCGCGTACAGCAGACTCTGCATCATGTGCAGATAATTGCCCGTCGGGAGCTTTTCGGGACGGTGCCCGGAAAAGCAGACCGCAAACGGTGTCTGCCCGTCCACGCCGCTTTACCCGCAGAAGAGCGAGCCGCCGATGAATTCGCGCACAAGAGACTGCTCCGGAATCCACTCCTCACTCACAGGCTCCAGATTTTCGAGCACCTGCGCCAGAATCGGAATGCCCGTTTCAGCCGGTGCATCCGCAGCCAGCACACGCACGGTCTCAAGCAGCTGCGTGCGGTAGACCGAAAGCTCGTAGCTCATGAAGGTGTCAAGCTCATAGTCCGCCAGATGCTTATACGGCATGATGTAGAGATTTTCGCCCCTCGAAATGCTGCTGAGCATCCGGCAGGATTCCTCTGCCGTCCGGCCGCGGGTGCGGCTGTCGCGCAGCAGTCTTCTCGCAAAGCGGATCAGAGAGGGATGCAGCCGCACGCCGTTGTCCAGAATGCGCGTGCGCACACTCAGGTAAATGCGGTTGGTCGTGTCGTGCGCGGAGCCGGTGACATCCGGATTCAGCGCGTGAATGCCCTCCATGATAATCAGCTCGTGCGGCTTGCGGCGGAGCTTTTTGCCGGATTTCAGCTGCTTTTGTGCCGCGAAATCAAAGACCGGCAGCTCGACCTCCTCGCCGCGCGCAAGCTGTGCAAGCTGCGTATTCAGCAGGTCTGTGTCCAGACGCAGCGGCGACTCGTAATCGGGCTCGCCGAACTGATCGACAATGTCCTTGTTGCGCGTACCGTCCGCGTAATAATTGTCCATCGAGAGCGTGTGCGACGAAAAGCCCGCTGCATCGAGAATCTGCTCCAGACGGCAGGCCGTTGTCGTCTTTCCGGAGCCGGACGGTCCGGAAATCAGCGTAATCGGCTTCTCGGATGCGTGCCGGCAGATGTCGTCCGCCAGCGTGCGGAGTGCCTTGTCATACGCAGCCTCCGCGTCGATCACAAACAGCTCCGGGCTGCTTTCGATGTGTTCATTGATCTCGTACAGGTTGATTTCGTTCATGTGGCACCTCCTGTGGAACCGGTGTGGGCGCGGGAATGCCGCTTTTTCAGACGGATGTCCTTTCCGTAAAAAAGCAGAATCTCGGATGAGAGCAGCCGTGACAGAATCCGGTCGCCGTAGCTTTCCTGTATCTCGCTGCTCGACAGATTCGTATTGACAATCATTGCCTTTCCGGCATTGATGCGGCTGTTCAGAACGGTATACAGCGCGGAACGGGAAAAGCTCGTATCGAACTCCGTTCCGAAGTCGTCCAGAATGAGCAGATCGCAGTCCAGCAGTGTTTCCAGTGTGTCGCCGGACGCTTCGCTGTGATGAAAATGCTCCTGCTCCAGTGTATGCAGCAGGCTGCCGACCGAATCATAAATGACGGAAAAACCTTTTTCCAGCAGTACGCTTGCAATCGAAAGCGACAGATGCGTCTTGCCGAGCCCGGTACCGCCGATCATCAGCAGATTGCCTGAGCCGGCGGGATCAAATTCTTCGGCATACTGCCGGCAGCGTCCGAAAACCCGCTGCATCGCGCTGCGTTCCTCTTTGGGCAGATCGTCGTAATACCGCAGGGAAAAGCTCTCAAAGCTGCAAAGCGAAAGCCGCGAACGGGCGTTCATCTGCTCGGCGGAAATCACGGCGATCTCATGCTGCAAGCAGGCGCAGCGTTCCCCGTTCACAAAGCCGCTGTCGCTGCAATTTTCGCAGGAATAATGCGTGTCGAGATAGTCCTCCGGAAAACCGTTTGCCAGAAGGAGCTTCCGCATCATGCCGTTCGCGTCCTCGGACTGCTTCTGAATCTGTCTGAGGCGTTCGGCGCGTTTTTCGCCGTCCGCGATCTGCATGACGGACAGACAGACCGAGCGGAGCTGCCGCTCCAGTGTGACAGCCTCCGGGATTTTCTGCATGATCTCGTCCGTGCGGCGCTCCTGCTCATGCTGGGCGCGCAGACGCCGATCCTCTATGCGGTTCATCGCCGCTGCAAAAATCTGTTCTCTGAGCATCTCCGAACCGCCTCCTTCTTCGGGAAATCAGTATGCGCCGATCAGTTTCTCGATCTCGTCCGGATCAATCGACGAAATCTGGGTTCTGCGTGAGGTCTTTCCCTTTCCGCCCTGACCGGCGGCGGGCCTGCGCTTCTGCTTTGCCGCCTGAAATGCAGCCTCGTCCTGTTCTGCGGCCTCAACGGTCTGAATGCCCGCCGCAGCCCAGCGCTGCAAAATCGAATCGAGATACGGGAAGGAAAGCTTGTCATCCGCCGCATCTCTGGTCTTTTCGTATGCCAGCCGAATCATCTCCGGCGAAAAATTCTTCTGCAGCCAGCCGTCGATATACGCCTGCTGCTTCGGCGTCGGGCGTCTGGACATTTCAAAGATCCGCATGACACGGCCGGTAAAGCTCCGCGCCGTTTCCATGCGCTGAATATCCTGCTGCGCCGCCTCATGCGTCAGGATGCCGCGCTCCTGCCATTCCAGCGCAATTTTTTCCATGTACCGCACCTGGAAGCAGCCGATTTCGATGCAGTATGCCGCGAGCATCATCACAAGGTCGGGCTGCAGACCGAGATACTCGTGCATCCAGAGCAGACTTTGCAGCTCGGTGTGGTTGAGCGGCCGGCCGGCCAGCTGTTCCGCGGCTGCAAACATCTCCGCGACGGCCTTATTCTGCTCCTTGCGCGCGGCAATCTCCGAGGGGCGCAGTGCCCACGACGCACTGGTCGCCTGCACGGCAGCCCGGACAGATACTTCATTCCCCGCCGCCGTCTCCGGTACGCGGACCGGTTCCGCTGCCTGAGACGGCGCCGCAGTCCGCACCTCGGCGGGCGCTGCTTCCGCGCTGCCTCTGATGATGTTGACGCTCTGCCAGAAGGCCAGCGCCTCCTCCACCGCGGACGGCTGCACGCCGCACTGCGCGGCGATCTGCTCCGCCGTCAGCACTGCATCGGCGTGACAGAGCACATACAGCAGGACCTTCAGCTGATCGCCGCTCGCCAGCTTCAGAAAATGCTCTGCCACCGCAGACGGCACCGCGAAGAAATGTCCGGTATTCAGATAGATTTCCATTGTTTCATGCCTCCCGGACACTTTCTTTTCAGTATAGCACAGATTTCAAAAAAAGTAAAGTCCCGTTCTCCTCCGGGGATTCCGCACTCACTCCGCGGTCCTTCCGGTGAGCCTGAAGTCATTGCCCGCGGGAATGCCCCGCAAAAACCGTTCACACGGCAGAAACAGCCAGTAAACCGGCAGTGCGGTGACCAGCGTCCACAGCGACGAGGGCAGCAGCACATTCGTCCACAGTACCGCACGACCTTCATTCTGCATCAGCACCTGCGTGAAGAAGTACAGCAGCCCGCAGCGGAGAAATACCGCCGCAGCCGTCACGCAGATATAGTGCAGAAAGCTCCGCCGCAGCAGCCCCTTGAACAGCAGCCAGACCGCCGCCGCCACGCAGACCAGATAGATCGCATTGGAGCCGAGCGGGCTGAAACAGGCCGTGTCAATCAGCAGACCGCCCAGTACCCCGCAGAATACGGAAAAATAGAACTCCTCATACATTGCGATGCAGATGACCGCCGGAATCACCGGCAGCGGCTGCACCCCGCCGCCGAACATCGGCACGGCAAAGAGCAGCAGAATCAGCACGCTGATGCAGGTTCTCAGCAGATTGCGCCGCCGCGTGCGCTTTTCAGAGGTTGTGCGGCTTTTGCGCTTCATCTTCACGGACGGGCCACGCCCCTTCCGTTGAAGTCCAGCAGGACGCTGACGGACGACAGCGACGACAGATCAACGGACGGCGTCACGGCCGCATACGCGGTCAGGCCGCTCTCCTCGATGCCGGTTTCCGTGATGTTGCCGACCGGCAGACCGTATGGAAACAGGCCGGTCGTACCCGCCGTGATGACGAGATTCCCCTCGCGCACCTTGCTGTTCTTGTCGAGATAAATCAGCTTGGTCTGACCGTCGGCGGCATATTTCAGATTGCCCTCGACGATGCCGTCCTCGCCGGTCTCCAGCACCGTCACGCCGACGGAGAGCTCCGGCGACAGAATCGTCGTCACGGTCGCGCTGTCTGCTGCCAGCTCCGTCACCACGCCGACCAGTCCGTGCGAATCCATCACGGGCGCGTTCAGCAGAATGCCGTCCGCCTCGCCCCGGTCGATCCGGAAGCTGCCGGTCATGTCGTTCGTGACGGGCATCAGCACGCGGCAGGGCTCGCTCAGCACGAAATCCGCCGAATGCTCCTTGATTTTCAGCTGATCGCGCAGGGCGTCACGCTCCTGCACGGCATCGTCATAGCCGATGAGCTGGCCGTTCAGCTCCGCGACGCGGTCGCGCAGACGCGCATTTTCGTCGCGGTAGGCCTTCGATTTGAAATAGGTGTCGAGCGTCCGGTTCACACTGCCCGAAATCGCCGACGAGAACCGCCGCACAGGCTGTGTCGCGGTCTGAAGCGCTCTCGAAAACACATCCGTCTGACCGCCCTGTCTGACCGAATACAGCATCACGCCGGTCAGGAGCGCCAGCACACAGAGCAGCACGCGGAATTTCGTGCTGCGGAAAAAAGCGCGAAGATTCATCTGCGCTGCCCCTTTCGTTGAAGTAGCACCGGCATTTCGCCGGACTCAGTCTGTCTGCACATTCGGATGCGCTTTCCGCAGATGCGATTTGAGGCACTCAAAGGATTCCGCGCTGATGTCGTGCTCCAGCTTGCAGGCATCGGCGGCTGCCACATCCTCCGGCACGCCGATATCCGTCAGCCACTGCGTCAGAACGCGGTGCCGCTCGTAAATCCGCTCCGCGACCGCGCTGCCGGCATCTGTCAGCAGAATGTTTCCGTCCTCTGCGATGCGGATAAAGCCGCCGTCCCGCAGAATGCCCATTGCGCGGCTGACACTCGGCTTGGAAACCCCCAGTTCATGCGCCACATCGACTGCGCGGACATAATTCTGCTTCAGATGCAGCATCAGGATTGTTTCAAGGTAGTCCTCTCCGGACTTATACAGCTTTTTTGCCATGAACATGGGCTCCTTTCTCATTTTGCTTTCTCAACCGCAGTCACGGTCAGCACATCGCCGCAGACGCGGAACCGGATGTCAAATCCGGCATACAGCACGCCGTAAACCCGTTCGGGATCGTCGAGATAGCCGGGACGCGGATCCTCAGCGAGCAGCGCGGCAGCGGCATCTCTGTGATGTTCGGGCAGGGCCGCCAGCAGCCCCGGCGGGAAGCAGACGGACAGACGGTGCTGTCTGGTCTGCGCGGTGTAGCCCTCCGCCGCCTCCGGATGCGCGTCCGCATAGGGCAGATAGGGCTTGATATCGTAGATCGGGGTACCGTTCAGCAGGTCTATGCCGGAGACCGTCAGCGTCACGGGCTGCGGCACGGTATGCACCGCCTCCAGCCGGACGCAGGAGAGCCCGATCGGATTCGGGCGGAAAGGCGAGCGCGTCGCAAAGACGCCGAGACGCGTATTCCCTCCGAGACGCGGCGGCCGGACCGTCGCCGACCAGCCGCCTTCGGGGCGTCTGGCCTCCGAAAAGCCCCAGAGCAGCCAGATATGCGAGAACTGCTCCAGCCCGCGCACCGCTTCGGCACGGCTGAATTCCCGCGTAAAGACCACTTCTCCGGTCAGCTCCGGCACGAGGCCGCTCTGCCGCGGCAGGCCGAATTTTCCGTCAAAATCGGTACGGATATAAGCGATCGGTGTCAGCTCCATGGATACCTCCCCGTATCCGGCGGACAGCGCCGATCCTCTGCGCGAGAACCGGCGCCGTGTCTCTCAGTCGTAGATAATTTCCCTGCGCTGATAATAGGCATTCAGCTTGTCGCTCGTCGAGATGACAAAGGTCACGGCGAAGCAGCCGATGATCGCAAGGAGATACAGAATCGCCGTCAGTGCAAAGCCGCCTGCCGACTTCTTCTGGAAGAGCAGGACGACGCCCGGAATCAGAAGCAGCACCGAGGAAAGGCCGAACAGGAACGAGGTCAGTCCCTTCAGCTGCTTGACACGCGTGACAATCGTCACGGAGAGCAGAACGAGCAGCACGCCGCCGCCCTTATAGAACGAGCCGGCGAGATTGAAAAAGCCGTTCGGCTCAAAGTCGTCACCGTAAGGTCTGGTCGAGAACCAGATCATGCATAACGCGGCGATCAGTCCGACGACGGTCAGGATTACCGAGGTCTTGAAGCCGGCCTGTGCAAGATCCGCCTGCTGCTGCTGACGGAGCGCCTGAAGTTCCTGTCTGGCGCGCTTCTGATCCTCTTCGGTCTTGGGGGCAGAGGTCAGCGTCGCATTGGCCGTTTTGACCGCCTTGCGCTTTGCCGCTTCCAGATCCTCCTGATTGAAAACGACCTTTTTCTCCGGCTCCGGTGCCGGCTCCTCCAGCAGGGCGCTCGCATCAACCTCCGGAAGTGCTTCCTTCTGCGGCGTTTTCTGCGGCACAGTGTAGACCTCCTCCGCACCGAGCAGCGCGTCTGCGGCTGCCTGTGCCTCGGCCTGCTGCTGCATGGCTGCCTGCTGCATCTGCATTCTCTGGCGCTCGATGAAATCGGCGTTCAGCTCCGCGATTTCCTCCGCCGTATACGCAGGGAGGCCCTTTTCGGCACGCTGCTGCTGAAGCGTCGCAATCTGCTCCGCCGAAAGCGACTGGAATTTCGACTGCACGGGCTTCGGCGCGGTGCCTGTACCCATATCGTCCAGCAGAGCGCCGGCAAGGCCCGGATCCGGACCTTCGGCAGCGGGACGGTTTTTCCTGGGGTCATCATAGGTCATGTCGCCGAGCAGCTGATTGGCCAGTGTGTTTTGCTCATCCATCGCAGTGATCTCCTTCACTTTACAGATTCCGCGGATAGCTTCCGCATATCACTTTTTATTATACCAGAATCGGTTGAAAATTGCAAGTAGTATTTGAAATTTTACGGCGCGGAGCCCGCACCGGCGTTGATCGAAAGCGCTCCGGCAGCGGAGGGAGAAACCGTATGTCTGTTTCTCTGCGGCAAAACCATACAGAAAGCGGAATCACAGACGAATGTGCGGCGCTTTGTGCGAAGCTCCGTCCGGGATCCGCCGGAGGCACCGCAATTCCGCGTCCCGCATTCCGGATTCAGGCACCAGCTTCTGCACCCTAAAGCAATTTTCGGGAATTCAACCGCAAGAAAAAACTTGTATATTTCTGCATATATGGTACAATCAAATTGCACCCGCGGCTGCGCGCCGCAGGGGGAATCCATCACGAAAGCGAGGCAATCTACTGAATGAGAAACGGAATCCTCAGAAAACTGACACTGTTTACCGCAGCAATCCTTGTATCCGGCATGGCAGCCGGATGCGGCACCGCGGGCAGCTCCGCCGTTCCGGCATCCACTGAGCCTGCCGAGCCGCAGGTCTTCACCGAGAATATTACCGGCTCCGCTGACGGCTATGACTACGAGCTCTGGAAGGACGAGGGCGACACCACCTTCACCGTTGAGCCGGGCGGCGGCACTTTCTCCTGCGAATGGACAAACATCAACAATGCCCTGTTCCGCCGCGGACAGAAATTTGACTGCACCAAGACCTATCAGGAGCTCGGCACGCTCTCTGTGGACTTCGGTGTGGACTACCAGCCGGACGGCAACTCCTATATGTGCGTTTACGGCTGGACCAGAGAGCCGCTGATCGAATTCTACATCGTCGAATCCTGGGGCTCCTGGAGACCGCCCGGGGCGCCCTTTGCGATCGGCACCGTCACCGTGGACGGCGCAACCTATGACATCTACAAGACCACCCGCGTCGAGCAGCCCTCGATCGACGGCACCCAGACCTTCGACCAGTACTGGAGCGTCCGGCAGGAAAAGCCCGCCGGCGACGGCACCAAGCTCGAAGGCACAATCTCCGTTTCCAAGCACTTTGACGCGTGGAAGAAATGCGGCCTGGAGCTCGGCAAGATGTATGAAGTCGCGCTGACCATCGAAGGCTATCAGTCGCAGGGCAAGGCAACCGTTTACAAGAACGAGCTGAAGATTTCCGACACCTATGAGGAGGCGACGGACATCCAGGTCACCGTGGACGAGGACGCCATCAAGAAGCTCAACGATGCAAACGCGGACGACTCCGGCTCAAAGGATCCGGTCGGCTTCTTCGAGACCGGCTTTGAAACCGGCAAGGAGGGCTGGGTGACACGCGGCGGCCCGTTGCTCACGATCGACAAGGAGCACGCTGCCGGCGGTTCGCAGTCTCTGTTTGTCAGCGGCAGAACCGACTACTGGAACGGCGCGACCATCCTGCTCAGCAGCGATACCTACAAGCCCGGCGAGGCCTATCACTTCAAGGCTAAGGTCATGCAGGAAAGCGGCAAGGACGCCACGATGAAAATGACGCTGCAGTATAATCAGGGCGGCGAAAAGTACGATGAAATCGCACTGGCACCGGCCAAGAGCGGCGAGTGGATCACGCTCGAAAACCTCGCCTACAAGATTCCGGACGGCGCGGAAAATCTGCAGCTGTATGTGGAGATCACGGACAGCCTGACAGACTTCTATGTCGATGATGTCTCCGGTGCGGAGAAGGCAGCAGCCTGAACAACAGATCATATAAAGCAGCCGGGCACCTGTATGAAGCAGGTGCCCGGCGTTTTTTTGTATTCGGAATGCGGGCGGAGACTGCGCTAGTCCTTCCGCACCGTGTCGTCTCCCGCTGCTTTTTCATAGCGGTTCGGCTGATACAGGTACTTCTCCAGCGGCGCGGGCAGCGTGCCCTTTTCACGGCGCTGCTTCAGATACCAGTTCAGCTCGGCGCCTAAAAACCAGAAGTACATACACACATACAGCCAGACCAGAATCATCACGACGCCCGTCAGGCTGCCGTATACATACGCATAGCGGGAGAGTGAACGCTCCAGAAACACCGTATACAGCGCCGCCGCACCGCGCCAGAATACCGCGGAAAGCAGCGCGCCCGGCAGTTCCTCCCGAAAGCGTGCCCTGCGGCTCGGAAGCAGCGCATATGACAGCCAGAACACGAGAAACAGCAGCACCGGACTCGCCAGATTCCGCGTGATATTCAGAATCAGGTCGAGCAGCGGAAACTCCGGAAAGCGCATCAGCATCAGCTCGACCAGACGGCTGCCCAGCGCATACATGACGATCAGCGTGACCAGAATGATGCAGGTGGCCACGGTGTAAAGACAGCCGATCAGCCGCAGCGTCGCCTGACTGCGCGTCTCCTTGATGCCGTAAACGGTGTTGAAGCCGTTCATCAGCGCCTGAATCAGGCGGGAGGCCGTCCAGATGAGAAACAGAATCAGCACGAGCTTGGCCGAGCCGATGTTCTTATTGAAATAGCTGTCGATGAAGCCCTCTCCGATGCTGCGGTAGTTCTCCGGCAGCAGCAGCCGCACGGCCCGCAGCAGCGTCTCCTCCCGGACCGGGAGCAGGCGCGTTGCCAGACAGACCAGCATCGTGAACGGGAATGCCGCAAGCATCAGATAAAAGGTTGCCTGCGCAGCATAGGCGGAGAGATGATCCTGTGCCGTTTTCCCGGACGCGGTTTTCAGCATCCGCAGGATGCGGCGCAGCACTTGCATCATAGGCAGTCTCCTCTCTCATGCCGCGGCGGACTGTCATTCAGTCCGCAAATTCATACTTGTCGCCGAATTCCTTGCGGAACTGGTCGAAAATGCGCTCGTTCAGCGCCTCATCCGTGACGGCGTCGTAACGCTCCGACTCCAGACCGAGATCGACGACCTCGACGATGACCACGCCGGCGTCCTCATCGGATTCGTCCAGCGGCATCAGCACGGCATAGGGCGTGACATCGACCGTGACCAGCTCCAGAAACTGAAACCGCATCAGATTGCCGTCCTCGTCCTCCAGAATGACCAGATCGTCCTCCGCCTCCTGCGGGAGCTTTTCTGCATCGCTCATTGTATCCGCCTCCTTTCCTCATACGGTAACGGGATGTGCCGGCAAAGCAGCCTGACAGACATCCGGTTATTTGGCAGCCGGCCCCTGCCCCGTCGGGCGCAGGCGCGACCACAGAATGATAATCAGCTGTGCCGGAATGCCGATCAGGAACAGCTTCCAGATATGCCGGTGAATAAAGGTCAGGAATACCGAGCCGAGAATCGTCCAGACCAGCAGCGAAATGATGACATAATTCCAGCGGCGGTTGAACCAGATCGAATTAAACACCAGACAGACCACCGCCGTGATCGGTGCGGCATACAGGAACAGAAACGGCCCGTACCGCAGCTCCGGCACCACGGTGTCGAGAATGACAAAGATCAGCGTGGCGATCAGCCAGACAAGCAGTGCGGCCATGCCGGCGATAATCAGACGGTTCTGCGTCCGGATGCGGTGCATCGGCTCCGCAGTCTCCGGCACCGGTGCCGGCAGCGCTTCCTGCTGCTCGGCACGCGCTGCGCGTGCTTCCTCTGTCATCAGAAAGTCATCGAGCGAAACCCCGTAAAGGTCGGCAAGCTGCTTCATCACTGCCAGATCGGGCAGTGATTCCCCGCGTTCCCATTTGGAGACAGCCTTGTCGGAATAATGCAGAATGTCCGCAAGCTGAAGCTGCGTCAGATGATGCGACTTGCGCAGCGCGGACAGATTCGCGGCGACTGTCTGCTTCCATTCGTCCATGACGGCACTCCCTTCCTTTGATCTCCCGTCTGTGATACCCTGCGGCATCATTGCCCGATTGCAGGGAGCAGAGCTTTGATCTGTGCATCTGCAAGGGCCTTCCGTAATGTATCATGAATGCTTTTCATCCATTATACCATAAATTGAAAAAGAATGCAATAGCGGGCAAAAAATAACTCTCCGAAAAGTAGAGTCCGGCAAAAGCGCCTCTACCGGCTGTTCTCCGGTTCGTTTCTTGCGATTCCGCAAGAGTATCGTGACAGAAAAGAAAAAAAGCGGTATAATATATATGGCGTATGCGGAACAGTGATTCTGCACAATCAGAACATAAGAAAGGTGTTGGCAGCAATGAATGCTAATCAGGATTTCGTACTCTTCACAGACACCGCAGCGGATCTCACTCCGGAGATGATCGCACATTACGGTCTGCACATCGTGGAGCTCAATGTTTTCATGAAGGACACCCCTGCACAGAACTGCACCCTGCGCGGCGCAGATTTTTACCGGGCACTGCAGTCCGGAAAGGTCGCCTGTACCTCGGCGGCGAATCTGTCATCGTTCCGTGCGGCGTTCGGCGAGGTGCTCGCAGCCGGAAAGGATATTTTATACCTCGCCTTTTCCTCTGCACTGAGCTGTATGTACCAGACCGGCATCATTGCGGCGGAGGAGATGCAGGCGGAATATCCGGATCGCCGCATCATTGTCATCGACACACTCTGCGCCAGCATGGGAGAGGGCCTGCTCGTCTGCCGGACGGCGGAGCAGATGCAGACCGGACTGTCACTGGACGAGACTGCCGCATATGCTATGGAGAACCGCCTGAAGACGATTCACTGGTTCACCGTCGATGACCTGATGTTCTTAAAGCGCGGCGGCAGAGTCGGTGCCGTTTCCGCCTTTGCGGGCTCGCTGCTCGGCATCAAGCCGGTCATGAATGTCAGCGACGAGGGCAAGCTGATTCCGAAGACCAAGGTCCGCGGCCGGCGCAGTGCGCTGCTGGCGCTCGCCGCACATTACGGCGAGGAATGTACGGACAAATCGGCTACTGTGTTCATCGCGCACGCCGATTCGCTGCGGGATGCGGAATTTCTCCGCGATACGCTCCGGAATCAGTACGGCGCGGAACGGCTGGTCATCGGTGAAATCGGACCGGTCATCGGCGCGCATTCCGGCCCCGGCACCATTGCCCTCTTTTACCCCGGCACGGAACGCGCATAATGCTTTTCTGACGAAAGGGGCCCCTCCTTGACTGTCCTGCTTTTGGTTGTCATTTATCTGTCGTTTATCAGTCTCGGACTGCCGGATTCCCTGCTCGGCGCCGCGTGGCCGACGATGCAGCAGTCACTCTCCGTCCCGATCTCGCGGGCGGGCTGGCTCTCGATGATTATTTCTGCGGGAACGGTGATTTCCAGCCTGTTCTCCGCAAAACTGCTGCGCCGCTTCGGAACGGGGCCGGTCGTCTCGTGCAGCGTGCTGCTGACAGCGGCGGCGCTGTTCGGCTTTTCGGTATCTTCGGGCTTTCCCATGCTCTGCCTCGCGGCGGTGCCTTACGGCCTCGGTGCCGGTGCGGTCGATGCCGCACTGAATCACCATGTCGCAGTTCATTACGCCGCAAGACATATGAGCTGGCTGCACTGCTTCTGGGGTGTCGGTGCCGCGATGAGCCCGTATATCATGAGCTTTTTCCTGCGGCAGGACGGCAACTGGCAGGGCGGCTACCGCGCCGTTTCCGTCATTCAGATCTGCCTGACGCTGGTGCTCTTTGCCTCCCTGCCGCTCTGGAAGCGCAGCGACGGAACAGAGACACAGGACACAGAGCAGGCCGCTGCGCCCCTCCCGATGTGTGCACTGCTCCGGCAGCGGGGCGTCAGACAGGTGCTGACGGCGTTTTTCTGCTACTGCGCGCTCGAAAGCACGGCGGGGCTCTGGGCGAGCAGCTTTCTGGTATATGAACGCGGCGTCGGGATCCAGACGGCGGCACGGTTTGCGTCGCTGTTTTATATCGGCATTACGGCGGGGCGGTTCATCTGCGGCTTTGTCAGCGAACGCCTCGGCGACCGCGGCATGATCCGGCTCGGACTGCTGGGCATCGCGGCAGGCGTGACGCTGCTTCTGCTGCCGCTGCCGTGCGGCTTTGCCCTCGCCGGACTGGTCACCGTCGGCCTCGGCTGTGCGCCGATCTATCCGAGCCAGATTCATGCGACACCGGCGGTCTTCGGAAGGGCGCACGCGCAGGCGCTGATCGGAATGCAGATGGCGAGCGCGTACATCGGCACGACGCTGATGCCGCCGCTCTTCGGTGTCATCGCCGACCGTGCGGGACTACAGATGTTCCCGCTGTTTCTAATGATGTTTCTCGTGCTGATGGCCATGCTGACCGAACAGGTTCACGGGAAGCCGCAAACGGACTGTAAAAAAACGGAGGCACATACATGAAAAAATGGTACGACGAGGAATATGAATTCACCGTGGAGGTGACCGGCTTTCTGCACGGCAGCCGCACGGAGCACTACTGCCGCAACGGCGAGGAGATCGGGGACCGCTACACCTGCACCTACGGCTGTCCGGTCAATCAGGACGGATGCGGCATCTGCTCGAAAACAATGATGATTCTGTATCCGCTGATGGAGGCGGTCCGGAGCGGCGGCGATCTCGAAAATCTCGGCGGCGACGGAACATACAGCAAAACGGTCGTCTGCCCCGACGGCTGCGTCATCTTCCGGCTGACCGCAAAGCCGCTCGGCAATGAAAATTTCCACAAGGGCGGCTTCTGGGAGTATCCCGATCAGACAAAAAACTGAAACCGCAGACATCCCGAAGGCGTCAACCGCGTTCGGGATTTGCTTTTTTCCGATTCTGCTATAATAAACGGAGGGCCGCAGCCCTGACAGTTTTGTGATATTTTCCTGACAGAATCACGGGATTTCCGCCGGCAGATATGGTATGATGATGACAGACCGTCCGGCCATACCGTATTTCAAAGGAGGAATCATCCATGAAAAAACATTCTTGCAAAGGCGGCGGCATCTGCTTCGTGATTGACTGCTGAAAAAACGGCACCCCTGCAATAATAATCAGGGGTGCCGTTTCTCTTTTGTTCTTCAGGCGCGGGCGGCCTTCAGCCAGACAGATGCAAGCTCCAGTGCGTCGAGCAGCGTCGCGCGCTCGGCCGTCTTGATGATCGCCTCCATCGGATTCAGGCTCTTGTCCGTCTTCATCAGATAGCACTTGATTGCGGTTGCGACATTCACATCGCCCTGCTGTTCTCCGCCGTTCACATTCATCATGACCACATACGGCTCTGCCATGCTGCCGTAATAGATCGTTTTGCCGCTCCGGACAACGGGCCGGTTTTTGTAGGTCATATAGGTCTCACTCATGAAAGCGCCTCCGTTTCTCGCGGTGAACCGCAGCTCACCATGTCATCGTAAAGTTCTTGCTGGTGTCCTCGTAAATTTTCAGGTTCTCAATCAGTGTCGTCACATACGACATTCTGCACCGGTACAGCACTCTGCCGTTCACGGAGATGTAGGCCTTTCTGCTGCCGGCATCGTAGAACGCAATCCTGGCGTTGTGCTTGCCGTCCTGCTGCTCCAGATCCACGGTCACCAGCGGCTCGCCCTCCGGCGTCACCTCTTCGAGCACCAGTTCCTCCGCGGCAGTGTTCAGCAGATAAGTGTAAAGCAGACGGAACCGCTCCGGATCCGCTTCCTGCCCGTTCAGCTTCAGCACATAATCGTCCTTGCTCTCGCCCATACCCTTGAAATCGAGCTTCAAATCGCCTGCCGTATAGACCAGCGAGCCGATGTCCCAGACATAATTGTCCACGACCGTCTTTGCGGTAATGTCCTCTGCCGTGACATTGTCAAAGCTGATATCATCGGGCGCAAAGCCGTAAACGCAGTTGACAGAGTCGAGCCAGCCGTAATAATAGGTCTTGGGGGTTTCCTCCGTGCTGTCCGCCGGCTCGTAGGTCTTGCCGAGACGGAACACCGATGTCTTGCCGTTGTCTGTCTCCATCGTCGCGGTCATAAACGGATCGTCAAAGCCGTACTCCGAAAGCTGTGCCTCCGTCGGGTGCGGGCAGATGACCTCTGCGGCATTCAGACCGTAAAAGCCGTGCGTGATGCCGGACGAACGGTCCACATTGAGCAGGCAGGGAATCGGCTCCTGCATCACATACAGCGATGCGACGCCGTTTTTGTCGTTCTCCGCATAGTAGCTGTCATAGGTCAGGTAAATGCTGTATTCGAGGTCCTTCCGATCCACACGGACAGACTTGACCTTGACCGTATCCTCGCTGTCCTGCTCCTTCGTCACCGTCTTGCCGAGGTAATAGTTTGCATCGCGCAGGAACGGCTCAACCGTGGGGCCGCTGACGGCATAGACGGTCTCGTTGTCCTTGCAGCGGAGATAATACTCGCCCTTCGGCGTGCGTGCGCCGATATAGAATTCCACCGGATCGGCATTGTCCGCGGTGAATTTCACGACCGTCGCCTTGTCGAGGCCGAATTTTTTCAGGTCCTCCGCGGTCGGATGCTCCTCCACGACGGAATTTGCAGAGGCCGAATAGCTGCGCGTGGCCAGCGTGCGGATGCTGACGGTGTCCATCGGCAGATCCTCAAGACCTTCGAGATAGTAGTTGGTGATTTCGGTCTGCGTGGTCTCGTCGGAGCCGTTGTTGTTCTGCTCTTCCTTCTCGATCTTGCGGTTGACTGCATACGATCTGCCGTCCGGCATGGTGATGTCCACGCGGGAAATGACATCGCTCGAATCCAGCTCCCAGAGGATTCCTGCGTGCGGATCCATATGGTCATCGACGCTGCTTTCCTCGGCCGGCTTCTCCGTCAGCTTCAGCGCTGCCAGACCGCCGCCGAGAACGGCCAGCGCACCGCAGGCCGCAAGAAGTCCCTTCACCTGTTTGTTCATCGGTTTCTTCTCCTTATATAGACAACAACGCCGATGGCTGCAACCAGCAGCGGAATGAAGAGCACAATGATATTGAAGATCCACTTCACATGACTATTCGTCACCGTGATCTTGGACGAGGACAGTGCCTTCTCGCTGACGGTAATCAGCGATTCCTTGCCGCTCATCGTATTCAGCACGGAGATGAAATAGCCGGCGTTCAGATAGGACTTCGACGCCGTGATGTTTGGATCGAGCATCATCGGGCTGCTGAAGGCGAGAATGCGGCTGGTATGCGAGGCATTGTCCACGATGACCGAATTGGTCGCTACCGCGGCAACGGCAAAGGAGCCCTTCTCAGCGGTGTCCTCATTGAATTCCTCGGTCTTGACATCCAGCGGACGGACAAAGGCCGTCTTTGCGGTTTCCAGCAGGGCGTGCGTCTCTCTGCCGTTGTTGGCCGTCGTAAAGGCGAGCGTCAGCGGACGCGCATACGGCGTGATGACCGGCAGCTTGGACTCCGTCACACCCTTGTTCAGTTCCTGATCGGTCAGCGAGGCAACCGGGGTGCCGCGCAGGTTTCCGAGCACCGTCGGTGCAACCTGTGCCGTCTTTTCGTTGCCCTCCATCAGCACGGCGGACTCCGCCTTCAGTCCCCACAGATCGAGGAAGGCGTCGAGCTTTTCCGTATCCTGCTGATAGAAGCTGGCGAAGTACACGAGCGACTTGTCATACTGGCCGCCGTTCTTGAGGAATTCCTCCAGCTTATCAACCTGTGCCTCGGTCAGATCGTTGAACGGCGCACAGAGCACTGCAAAGTCATAGTCCGCAGGGGAAAGCGCATCATTTGCGATATCCACCTCGGTCAGGCTGTAGTTGTTCTTTTCCATCAGCTCCTTCATCGTGCTGAAGGACGGCGAATCGTAGTCGTAGTAAATCGGGCGGCCGCCGGTCTTGCTGATGAACGCGACCTTGACCTGATTCAGGTCGGTGACACCGGCAATCGCCGAGATCAGGGACTGCTCGCCGATGAAGGTATAGCTGTAATCATAGGTCATCGTCTCGTAGTTCGGCGTCTGCTCGGTTTTGATCATATCCGTGAACATGACCACACGCGTCAGATCGCCGCACTTTAAGACGGTATCGCCCTCGGAAAAGTCGCCGTCATAGTCCTTGGAATACTGCTTGACGGCTTCGGGGCGCTTGGTCATGTTGATGTACTCGACATTAATATGGCCGTTTGATTCCTTCTCAAAGCGATCCAGCGTCTCCACGATGATGTTGAAGCCGCGGGCGTCCTTTTCCAGCGTATCCTCATCGACCATGACGCCGATCTGGATGTCCTTGCTGACCTGGTGCAGATAGTCGATCGTCTGCGGATCCAGCTCATACTTGCCGGACGAGGTCAGGTCGATGTTCCAGTGATAGCGTTCATCCAGCACATGGCAGATGACATTGACCACGACGACACAGGCCAGCACGATTGCCGTCACGACGGCTGCCAGCGTCCCGTACTTGAACTTCTTGCGGCGCTTGGTCTTATTGAGCTCGCGCGCCGCTTCTTCCTCGGCGGTCAGCTCGCGCTTTTTCTTTTCCTTTTTCTCCGGAGCCTTCTTCTCCGGCTCAGACGGAAGCTCTGCGCCGTCCTCCAGTGCCTGCTCCGCCGCACGGATCTCGTCGGCGGCCTCGGCTGCGGATTCCTCCGCCTGCTCGGAAAGCGCCTCTGCGGTTTCTTCGAGCAGCTCCTCCGCCTCTGCGGCAGCCGCTCCGATGTCTTCGGTCAGCTCATCTGCTGCCTCCTCCGCAGCTTCCGCCGCCGCGTTTGCCTTTGCTTCGGCTTCCTTTGCGGCGTTCAGCGCATTCTGTCTGGCAGCGCCGGCGGATTCAACCGGATTCTGCTTCTTGTTTTTCTTGCCCATGGCGAATCCCTCCTCCTTCAGCTCCAGCGTCTGCGCTCAAACACGCGGATCGTCAGATAATTAAAGATAAATGCAACACTCAGATAGAACACGACGGTCGAGACATTGAACAGGCCGACGGTTACGGAATAATACTTCGTGTAGAACGACAGGCTCTTCAGCAGATTCTGAACCCACACGATATTGATGAGGCCGCCCACCAGGTCGAGCATATACAGCGCCATCAGAGCGACAAAGCTCATGACCGCTGCGGCGATCTGATTCTCCGTCAGTGCGGAAATCAGCGTACCGACCGCGATAAACGCAGCGCCCAGCAGAAACAGTGCGAGGAAATTCGCAAAGACGATGCCCCATTCCACATGGCCGAAGCTGCTCATAATCATCGCATAGACAAACGGCATCAGAATGGCGATGGTGTAAAGCGTCAGTGCGGCAAAATACTTGCCGAAAACGATCTCGCCGAGGCTGACCGGCGCCGTCAGAAGGCCCTGCTCGGTCTTCTGCTTCTTCTCCTCGGAAAAGAGGCGCATCGTCAGAATCGGAATCAGGAAGATGATGACCAGAAACAGGCTCTGGAACATACCGGACATATCCGTCGTTCCCGCGGTCAGACTGGCTGCATAGAAAAACCATCCGGAGAAAGTCCAGAACACGGCAAGGAAAATATATGCGATGCTCGATGTGAAATAGGCACCGATCTCGCGTCTGTAAATAGCGCCCATCAGTTAACCCTCCTCTGTCTGCGCTGCGGCTTGTTTGTCGGCATCGGGCAGCACAATGCCCTCGCCCATGGTAATCTTGAGGAACACATCCTCCAGTGTCAGCTCCGCAGAGCGCAGCGACAGCAGATACCAGTGATGCTCGCAGACAATATCAAACAGCTGCCGGCGGATGTCATAGCCCGGCGCCGCTTCGAGCTCGTACTCAAAGACGCCCGGCTCACGCTCCATGTCGGCGCGGCAGTAGCGGATGCCGTCGATGTTGCGGAGTGCCTTGACGATCTCCTCACGCGGGCCCTCGATGCGGGCGAG
Source organism: Oscillospiraceae bacterium (assembly GCA_024695445.1). Lineage (GTDB taxonomy): Bacteria > Bacillota > Clostridia > Oscillospirales > Ruminococcaceae > Firm-04. Next base: position 5,383 of record JAILIG010000133.1, on the reverse strand, counting down.
CACACGGTGATCGGCCGAGACATTCTTCGAGAGGTTGTCGGCGGTGTCATGCGCCGCGACCACACCGTGATTGATGATGATGATGCGGTCACAGGTCGCCTGGATTTCGCTCAGGATGTGGGACGACAGAATGACGGAGTGATTTCTGCCGAGCTTTTTGATCAGCGAGAGAATCTCCTGAATCTGGCGGGGATCCATGCCGACCGTCGGCTCGTCGAGAATCAGAACCGGCGGATTGCCGATCAGAGCCTGCGCCAGACCGACACGCTGCCGGTAACCTTTTGACAGGTTCTTGATCAGACGGTCCTGCACATCGCTGATCTGCGTCAGCGTCATGACCTCGTTTAAGTGTGCCCGGCGCGGCAGTTTGCACTTTTTCAGGTCGTAGATGTAATGCAGGTAGCCCTTGACCGTCATATCCAGATAGAGCGGCGGCAGCTCCGGCAGATATCCGATGTAGGATTTTGCCTTGATCGGATCCTCCAGAATGTCCACGCCGTTGATGAGTGCGGTGCCGGAGGTCGAGGAGATATAGCCGGTCAGCATATTCATCGTAGTGGATTTTCCCGCGCCGTTCGGGCCGAGGAATCCGAGGATTTCGCCGTCCTCAACGGTGAAGCTGATGTCGTTGACCGCGTGCTTATCGCCGTAATGCTTGGTCAGATGCCGTACTTCAATCATTGTATTCGTTCATCCCTTTCCGCAGCGCTCCGCGCCGCTTCCGTGAAATATAAGGTAAATTGCCGGTCAGAACCGGCACAGTCCTTGACTATTGTATCTGCCGAATGTGACAATCCCGTGTCAGCCACACGAAAATTGCAGCTTATGCCGGAAGCATCGCCATCCGGGTTCTGATGTCGCACTGAATCTGCGAAATCAGCGCCTCCCGCGAAGCAAACCGCTGCTCTCCGCGCAGGAAGGCGGTCAGCGTGACAGGCAGCAGCACACCGTTCAGTGTCCCCTGCCAGCCGATCAGGTGCGTTTCCGCAACCGGTCTGCCGGTGCCGTCGGTCAGCGTCGGCTGCACACCGATGCTGGTCACGGACGGAATGCGCACGCCCTCCACCTCGGCGAACGAAGCATAGACGCCGTACATCGGCACACACTGCCACGGCTCAAAAAGCTGGTTGGCGGTCGGCGCGCCGAGCAGTCTGCCCTGCTGCCGTCCGGTGACAACCGGTGTCAGAATCTGATAATCCGCGCCGAGCAGCCGGTTGGCGTCCGACACGGCGCCCTCCTGCAGCAGCGCACGGATGCGTCCGGAGGAAACCGGCAGACCGTCGCTGTCCTGCACCTGCGGAACCAGCTCCACGGCAAAGCCGAGCTGCTGCCCGTAGGCGATGAGCTGCTCTGTGCCGCAGGACGCGCCGCTGCCGAAGCGGAAATCCGCGCCGCAGACCACCCGCTCCGCGCCGATGCGCTCCAGCAGGATCTCGCGGCAGAAGCGTTCGCCGTCCAGCCCGCGAACCTGTCCGAACGGAAGCGCCGTCACGGCCGCTGCGCCGCAGTCCTTCAGCAGACGGTCCCGCTGCCCGTCGCGGTAGATATACCGGAGCGGATGCCCCTGCTTTTCGGGCATGGTCGCCGCCTGAAATGTGACGGCATGACAGACGCCGGACGCTGCGGCCTGCGCGATGACGGCGCGGTGACCGAGATGCACCCCGTCAAACACGCCGAGTGCCGCGGCAACCGGGCGTTTTTCACTGGTTTTCATGCAGTACCTCAAAGATTTTTATAGATCCGCAGCACGCCGTTTTCGCGGTCGGGCTCCGCCAGGCCGAAAAAGCGTCCGCTGTCGGCGTAGACACGCAGGCGCGCCGCCCCTTCGGGCAGATGCAGGCGCGAGAGCGTCAGCTTGACGCCGTTTGCATACATCCGCGACTGTGCCGCATTGAGCCGGAGTGCCGGCAGATCGGCAAACAGGCGGTCCGTCGGGAGAATGAGCCCGGAAAGGCATCCGCTGTCCGCGGCCTGCTGCACCTCGTCGAAGCTGTGCGCCTCGGAGAGAGAAAACCCGCAGGCTTCCGTCCGCGTCAGCGCCGTCATGTGAGCGCCGCAGGAGAGCCGCTGTCCGATGTCGTGAATCAGCGTGCGTACATATGTGCCCTTGCCGCAGCGAACCGAAAGCACGCCGCTGCCGGCTGCTCCGTCGAACTCCTCCAGCGTAATCTGCTCCACAAGGACACGCCTTGCGGGGCGCTCGATTTCCTTTCCAGCTCTTGCCAGCTCGTAAAGGCGTTTTCCGTTGATCTGCACCGCCGAATACATCGGCGGAATCTGGTCGATCCAGCCGGTGAATTCCGGCAGGACACGCAGAATCTCCGCGCTGCCGGCCGTCACCGGATGCACCTGAAGGACCGTTCCGGTGCTGTCCTGTGTGTCGGTCACGGTGCCGAGCCGGAACCCTGCACGGTAGGCCTTGCCCTCGTCCGGCAGAATGTCGCAGGCTCTTGCCGCCGTCCCGACCAGAACGGGCAGCACGCCGGTCGCCATCGGATCGAGCGTACCGGTGTGACCGAGCTTTTTCATTTTCAGAATGCCGCGCAGCTTCCCGATCACATCAAAGGAGGTGAAGCCCTGCGGCTTGTCCATGATGAGAATGCCGCTTTCCATCATAGCTGCTCCCGCAGAAAGCCGGAGGCCGCTTCCATCAGCATCGTGCAGACCGCTTCCGGTTCGCCCTCCCGCAGCGAACAGCCGCTCGCCTTGATGTGGCCGCCGCCGCCGAAATGCTGCGCAATCACGGAGACATCGGCGTGCTCGCCGCCGCGCATGGAAATGCGGTAGCTGCCGTCCGGCTGCTGCTTACAGATGATGCCGACCTCCACGCCGATGATCTGCATCGGCAGATTGGCCGTTCCCTCGATCTCCTCCGCGGAGAGATGCAGCTCCTCCATCCACGCATAGGGCAGATAGACCAGTGCCACGCGCCCGTCCGCGGAAAGCCGGGCGTGCTCCATGAGCCTTGCATCCAGCCGGAGCCGGCCTTCCGATTTCAGCACGAACAGCTCGCGGTTCAGCCGCGCATACGGCAGATGCGGAAACTGCGCCTTGATCTGCGCGACCGCACGGAACGCCGCCGCGTCCGCATTGCTGAACTGGAAGCAGCCGGTATCTGTCGCAATGCCCGTGTAAAGGCAGAGCGCCGTCTGCTCGGTCAGCGGAATGCCGTTATCCTGCATCAGCCGGAATAGAATCTCGCAGGCTGCTGCGGAGTCCGGATTCCAGTGCAGGCATTTTGCATAGTGCGTATTGGAAATATGGTGGTCAATGCAGAGCGCAATCTCTGCATTTCGCTCCCGCTCCGGCAGATCGCCGAAGAGGTTTCTGTCTGCGACATCCACCGAGACAAAGGCCTGCGGTTCAAACTCCGCAAAGGTGATGCCCTCTGTAATGTCGCGGAACATCGCCGGAATCGGATCCGCACAGCAGACACGCGAGCGGATGCCCATTTCCCGCAGAATGTGATACAGCGCATAGCCGCTGCCGATGCAGTCGCCGTCCGGCGAGCGGTGAATCAGAATATACACATCTCTGAGGCTCCGCAGAATCTGCAGCGCCTCTGCACTGCCGATCTCCCGGCAGCCGCCCTGCTCCGTCTGTATCATCAGACCGCCCCCTTTCCGGTTTATTCCAGCGGAACCGCTGAATCTGCATCATTGCCGCCGGTCAGGCCGAGGCTGTTGAGCTTCTCGCTGATGTCCGCCGCATAGGCGATCGAATCATCCGCGATGAAATGGAGCTGCGGGGATTTGCGCAGCTTCAGGCGGCTGAACAGCTCCGAACGGATGAATCCGCCCGCAGATGCCAGCACGCTGCACGCCGTCTTTGCGTCCTCCGCCCCCTTGAGGCTGGAAACATAGACCTTGCAGTGCCCCATATCGCCGGACAGCTCCGCCCGCACGATCGTCAGCGCAGGCGTCAGGCGCGGATCCTTCAGTTCCTCGCGCATGATCGCGCTCAGCTCCCGCAGGATGTCCTCCTGCACCCGTCCGATTTTGAAGCTTGCCATTTCTGGTCACTCCTTTCCGCCGGAGACTCCGCATCAGATCCTGATCGAGCCGTCCGGTTCGGGATTGTAGTAGTCGCCCGTGGTTTCCGTCTCGTTGAAGAAGCCCTCTTCATCGAAAATCGTCTCCGGATCGGCGACCTCGTCGGAAACGCTCAGTTCACCGAGCAGAATCCGCTTTACGGTATCAAAAAACAGAATGTCGATCGGTCCGAAATCTTCCCATGCGAGCGCCTCGTCGCAATACTGAATCATGTCTGCATTGCTCATTCTCTGAATTTCCATGATACCCTCCGTTCAGGGCGGCAGAAACACAGGCTGCCGCCGATTATTTTCCTTCCAAATCAGTCCTCGCGGTACTCCTCGATGATGTAGGCTTCGAGGATATCGCCTTCCTTGATATCGGCAAACCGCTCCAGCGAAATGCCGCACTCATAACCGGTTGCGACTTCCTTGACATCGTCCTTGAAGCGGCGCAGCGAATCAATCTGATCCTCTGCGACCACGATGCCGTCACGCACAACACGGATCTTGCACTGTCTCGTGACCTTGCCGTCCAGCACATAGCAGCCTGCCACCGCGCCGACACTGGAAATGTGATAGACCTGACGCACCTCGATGCGTGCCATCTGCACCTCGCGGAACTTCGGCGCCAGCATTCCCTTCATAGCGGTGGAAATCTCCTCGATCGCATCGTAGATGATGCGGTACAGGCGGATATCCACGCCGTCTCTGGCCGCGGTCTCGCTTGCGACCGGCATCGGACGGACATTGAATCCGACGATGATGGCATTGGACGCATTTGCGAGCATGACATCGCTCTCGGAGACCGCACCGACGGCCCCGTGAATGACCTTGACGCGGACCTCCTCGTTCGAGAGCTTTTCGAGCGACTGCGTGACAGCCTCGACCGAGCCCTGCACATCCGCCTTGACGATGATCGCCAGTTCCTTCATCTCGCCCTCGGCGATCTGCGAGAACAGGTTGTCGAGCGTGACCTTGCGGTAGGCGCGGAACTGCTCCTCCTTCGCCTCGTGCTTTCTCTGCTCGACCAGCTCCTTCGCCAGACGCTCGTCCTCAACCGCGTTGAAGACATCGCCGGCGCTCGGAACCTCCGCCAGACCGGTAATCTCGACCGGCACGGACGGGCCTGCCTCCTTGACGACCTTGCCCTTGTAATTCGTCATGACACGCACCTTGCCGACTGCCGTACCCGCGATGATGACATCGCCCGTGTGCAGCGTACCGTTCTGAACGAGGATCGTCGCGATCGGGCCTCTGCCCTTATCAAGACGCGCTTCGATGACAGTACCCTTTGCAAGTCTGTGCGGATTTGCCTTCAGCTCGCGGACTTCCGCAACAAGCAGGATGTTC
>JAILIG010000130.1 GCA_024695445.1 Oscillospiraceae bacterium | reverse complement strand
GAACATCGACGGTTATCATCCGGAGACACTGACCGTTCCGCAGTCCGACAACCAGCTTGACCAGTGGATTCTGGCACTGCTGGCACAGACCGAGGAGCGCATCCGCACGAATATGGAGCAGTATCTGGTCAATCACTACACCGACAGCCTCGATGAGCTGATGGACGGCCTGACCAACTGGTTCATCCGCCGGTCGCGCCGCCGCTTCTGGGGCAAGGAGATGACTGCGGACAAGAAGAACGCCTACGACACGCTCTGCTATGTCCTCGTCAACACGCTGAAGCTCTTTGCGCCGGCTGCACCGGTGCTCTCGGATTACCTCTACCGCATCCTCACCGGCTCGGATTCCGTGCACCTGGCGCTGTGGCCGGAGATTCCGGAGCAGTTCCGCAATCCGGCGCTGCTGAACGAGATTTCCGTCGTGCGCAATGTCATTTCGCTGGCACACGCACTGCGCAACAAGAACAATGTCAAGATCCGTCAGCCGCTCTCGACGCTGCGTGCGGCACTGGCCTCGCCGGAATCCGCCGCGATTGTCAGCCGCTTCACGGACATCATCGCAGAGGAGCTGAATGTCAAGCAGGTTTCGGTCGCAGACGATGTATCCGCAATCGCAGATGTGCAGTACGCGCCGAACTTCAATACGATCCGCGACCTCTACCGCGACCGCGTGCCGGTGCTGATCAAGGCGATCAAGTCCGGTGCCTTCCGCTTGACGGAGGACGCCGCCGTGCTGACGATCGACGGCAAAGAGGAGTCCTTCGATCCGGACATCATTCTGGTCACCTATCAGGCGAAGGACGGCGGCCACATCATGAGTGAGCACGGCATCGTCGTGTCGCTCGATCTGACGATTACCGATGAGCTGCGCGCAGAGGGCGTTGCCCGCGATCTCGTCCGCATGATTCAGGATGCGAGAAAGCAGGCAGGTCTGGAGATTTCCGACCGCATCGTCGTGGAGCTGGACGGCGCATATCCGGAGGCGTTTGCAGACTACATCTGCGGCGAGACGCTCGGTACGCTCGGCAAGGCGGAGAATCCGCTGACATCCTTTGAGGTCGAAGGCGAGACCGGCAGCATCCGTGTTGCCATCGCAAAGGCATAAGAGTATTTTCAAATGAATGAAGGGAGGCATTTTTCATGCAGTATCAGATTATCGGTCAGACGGTTCCGGCTGTGGAAGTGATGCTGGTGCGCGGCGAGTCCATGTATACGCAGCGCGGCGGTATGATCTGGCAGACGGAGGGCATCTCCATGAAGACGAACGCCCGCGGCGGACTTGCAAAGAGCCTTGCGCGGATGTTCACGGGTGAGTCTATATTCATGGTCAACTACACCGCAGAGGCGGACGGCGTGCGCATTGCGTTCGGCTCGACGGTGCCGGGAACGGTGGTGCCGGTCAACATCGGCGAGACACCGCTGGTCTGCCAGAAGGGTGCTTTCCTCTGTGCAGAGCAGACGGTGGAACTGAAGGCTGTTTTCACGAAGAAGCTTTCTGCGGGACTGTTCGGCGGCGAGGGCTTTGTGCTCCAGCAGCTCAGCGGTTACGGCATGGCGTTTCTGGAAGTGGACGGCGACATGGTGCAGTATGATCTGCGGGCCGGAGAGGTGCTGAAGGTGGACACCGGAAATGTGGTGGCGTTCACACCGTCCGTGCAGTATGAGATCGAGACGGTCAAGGGCCTCGGCAATATCATTTTCGGCGGTGAGGGACTGTTCCTCACGCGGCTGACCGGTCCGGGCAGAGTGATTCTGCAAACGCAGAACTTTAACGACTTTGCCGGCAGAATCATCTCGCTGGCACCGAAGTCGGGAAGCTGAGTGCGGATTGACGGTAAGCCTGCCGGCGGCCAATGATCTAAAGCTTTCCGGCAGCCAAACTAAAGTTTTTGGTCGAGCTTTTTTCAAAAAGCTCGCAGGTTCTTAGGGCGGAGCCCTAAGTCGCGCTCCGCAGAGCGCGAAACACTCTGGACTTGATAAGAGCCCCGCAAGGGGGTGAATTGCCGCCTTGCGGCAAGAGGGGGACGCCCTGTGATAGAGGGCGCCCCCTTTTTTTGATCGCATCCGCGAAGCGGATACCTTATTCTCCATAGGCTTACGCATATCGAGGATTTGAAATTGAGTGCTTTTTTCTTTGGTGCAATGGAGGAGAAAGGCGAAAAATGATTTGCGGGCGTTTCCGGCGGGCTTTAGATCATTGGCCGCCGGCACTGCCGGCCGCGGGGCGCGAATGCGAGGGGAGAACCTTTCCTTACCTTTGACCCCTTTATTGCCCGGCTTTCGCTCGCTGGGCTCCTTTTTCGTTGACTCTGCTGTAGAGAAGCGGACAAAAGGTTCTCACTCCGCTGCCGGAGAGCTTTAGATCATTGCCAGCGCGGGCTCCGCGCCCGGCACTTCCGGCCTTTTTGAAATAGTTCGGCCCCAAACTTTCGTCTGGTGTCCGGAGGGTTTATCGGCAAGCCGAATTCGGCCGGGCCTTTTCACAGGGCCCGGCCGATTTGTATAATGATGCAGGGAAAAACCGCAGGCTTACCGGACAGTCAGTGTCGCGGCGGCAGAGACCAGCGAATCGGATTCGCCGATGATGACGCAGCGGTACTTCTGGCCGTCGCGGGCTGCGGTGACCGGCACGCGCAGTGTCGCGGTATGGCAGCCGCTCTGCGTGGAATTGTTCCAGCCGGAGCCATTGTTGTACTGCCACTGATAGGTCAGGTCGGTGCCGGATGCAGTGACGGTGAACTTTGCCGTTTCCCCGACTGCCGCGGTGACATTCTGCGGCTGTGTGAGAATCGCGGTTTTCACGCTCAGCACGGCTGCGGACGAGGTGACCGTCAGGCCGTTTGCGGCGGTGACGATGCAGCGGTACTTCTGACCGTCACGGGCTGCGGTGACCGGCACGCGCAGCGTTGCGGTACGGCAGCCGCTCTGCGAGGAGTTTGCCCAGCCGGAGCCGTTGTTGTACTGCCACTGGTAGCGGAGGCCGCTGCCGGTCGCGGTGACGGTGAACTTAGCCGTTTCGCCGACTGCTTCGGTCACGGATTTCGGCTGCACGGTAATGGCGGGCTTGACGGTCAGCGTTGCGGCGGTCGAGGTCACGGAGGCGCCGCTGCCGGACTTGACGATGCAGCAGTACTGCTGTCCGTCGCGGTATGCGACGACCGGAACACGCAGCGTCGCGGTGTCGCTGCCGGCGAGCGAGGAGTTTCTCCAGCCGTTGCCGTTGTTGTACTGCCACTGATAGGTGAGGTTGCTGCCGGATGCAGTGACGGTGAATTTCGCCGTCTCGCCGACCTTTGCCGTGATGTTCTGCGGACGGCCGGTGATTGCCGGCTTGACCTTCAGCACAGCGGCAGACGAGACAGTGCGGGCACCGTAGGGGCCGGTGACGATGCAGCGGTATTTCTGGCCGTCGCGGGCTGCGGTGGCTTCGACCTGGATGGTCGCGCTGTTGCAGCCGGGCTGCGAGGAGTTTCTCCAGACCGAGCCGGTGGCATACTGCCAGCGGTAGCTGAGGCCGGTGCCGGCCGCGGCGACGGTGAAGTTTACCGTTGCACCTGCCGAAACGGTCACGGTCTTCGGCTGCGTGGTGATCACCGGTCCGCAGGGTTCAACAGTGACATCCTCAGCGACCTCGGAGCCGTCCCAGATCGAACCGTTCCGGACAGTCCCGCCGGCAGGCGTTCTGACTGACACGCCGTTCAGCGTCAGGCCGCCGGTAAAGTCGCAGATTCCGCCGTTGGAGCCGGCTGCGATGACAGTGGAATTCGTGATGACAAGCGCGGATTTCCCGCTGTCGCCGGTGATGCCGTAATCGGCTTTGCTGCCGACATTGGGGTTCGCCTCGACTGTGGCATCCTTGATCGTGAGCTTGCAGTTGACGACATAAATGCCGATATCGCGGAGTGCCATGAGCTTCAGTCTGCCGGGGCCGGTGATGACGGTATCCGCATACAGGTAGAGCGCCATCCGGTTTCCGGACTGCGTGAGTACGGAATCACGTGCAACATAGACCGTCAGCCCCTTGATGCCGTCGTTGTTGATGACATTGTGGCTTGCGGAATAAGCATCGCCGTTGACGGTCAGTGTCTTGGAATTGTTGTCATAGGAGAATGCGCCGTCGCCCAGAACATCCGCACAGTTGCGTGTCGTGACCTGCTTGCCGGCGATTGTCAGCGCGTAAGGATCGGCCTTGAAGACGACCTTGCGGAGTCCCTGGCCGGCTGTGTCCGAGCAGTATCCCTGAGCGATTCTGTCCGCATATTCCGTCGGTGTTGTGAGCGAGCAGCCCTCCCAGGTGACGCCGCCGATGAAGCCTTCCATTGCGCGGTGTGCCATGGTTGTTTCCAGAACCTCCGCGGTCAGGTCGGAGTTGATGAGCGTCAGCTTCGGCTCGGAGTTTTCGTAGGTGCTGGCGAACAGCGCTGTCCCGTCGGCAGAGTCGGCATAGACCTCTGCATTGCGGAGCGTCAGCTCACCGCTGCGGTTGCCCATATGGACACAGCTTCCGGAGTTTATCGTGGTTCCGGTCTGGTGCAGCGTCAGCTTTCCGGGGCCGGTGATCGTCGCGGATTGGTTGAGCTGGATGACGGAATAATAATCGGGGCTGCTCAGAATGGATTCCGCCGACACATAGATTGTCACATCAGGCTTATAGACGGCGATGCAGGCATATGTGCTGTTGTAAACGCCGTGGACATCCAGCGTGTCTGTGGCGGGATCATAGGAAAAGACACCCCTGCCGAGAATGTCTGACTTGTTCTGGTCTGTCACTTCGACGCCGTCGATGATGATGCCGTAGCTGGCAGCCTGTGCGCTGACGGAAGCCGCGCCGGACAGCGCCGCGCCCGCGCCGCAGAGCACAGCACCGAACAGTACTGCTGCGGCTGTTTTCATCCATTTTTTCATAAACGCTTCTCCTTTACCGGTTAAAATATAAAAAGGCGCACTGCTCCCGGTTTCGGTAGGACGCGGTGTGCCTTCTTTCCGTAAAATCAATCGTGATTCTGTCGTTTTTTTTCTGATCATCCGTCAGTTGTCTGTCTGAGCAGACTGCCGTGATTCTGTGAATTTTTTGTGAATGGATTATTACAACAATATTATAGCATATCTGCATAAAAAAGTCAACAGCTTTTTTCGCCCGCTGCCGTTTGCGGGGCGTGCGCGGAAAAATGGGGAGCGCCGGCTCAGTTGGGGAAGAGCCGGCGCTTTGATTTTGGCATAATGTGAAAATGATCAGGGTTTTGTCGCATCCGCGTCAGGCGAGGGGATCACCGGACGCGGCGTTCAGGTTCAGTTTTGGTTTGCTGTGAGGCTGTCAGATCAGTTTCCGATCTGAGAATTGATGACATCGAAGCGGGTGATGAGGAAGTCCACGACGGAGACATTGCCGCCGCCGAACATTCCGCCGCCGCCGCAGCCGCCGGGCCAGCCGCCGCCGCCGCCGGGCC
>JAILIG010000081.1 GCA_024695445.1 Oscillospiraceae bacterium | reverse complement strand
AAACTTTAGTTTGGGCTGCCGGCGTTTGATACCGTGAAATCAACCTCGACCTTTTCCCACGACCGGAAGCTGTCCGGACTGACAATCTGCGCGGCGTATCCGCCGCCGCCCTCCGGAATCCGTTCGCCCGAAAAGCTGCGTGCATCGGCCGGCAGCTCCCGGATCCACGGGTGATAGATGTTGGCGCAGACCGCGCCGCTCTCCGCCGCCGTGTAGTTCTCCGCTGTCAGCGGGATCGCCCGCCCGTCTACGCGGATCTCCGTGATCTTTACCGTGATCTCCGGAAAGCGTGCCGCGCCGTCCGCGATGCGTACTGCGGCAAACTGCAGGCCGACACACCGGTAGCCGGCGGTGGACTTCCCGTTTGAAATCTCGTACTGAAACGCCTTGTCCGTGCAGTCCACGCCGACCGTGTAGCTGCCGTTCCCCGTGATTTTCGCGTTGAACGCGCCGTACCGGAGCAGGGAGCGCTCGTTTGCCGTGCCGTCGTAGCTGATGCCGAAGCTGCCGTCTGCGATATAGAGAAAAGCGTCGCCGGGCTGTGCGGAAACCGGTTCCTCTGCGTCCGGCGGCAGAACGGTCTGCTGCGGACGGGTTTCCGATGCGGAGACGGTCGTCTGCTCCGGAACGGGCGGGGAGGTGGTCTCGACAGCGGAATTTTCCTGCTGCTCCCGGCAGGCGGCAAGACTGAGCATCGCCGCTGCGAGAAGCAGTGCCGGAACGCGCTTGATCTGCTTCATGAAAACCTCTTTCTGCGGCGCCGGTGTTCCCGAAGCTGCCGCCGGTGATATACTATATATAATGATACACGCTTTTTTTCAAAAGCACAAGTGCGCAAAACTGCCGAAGTTGTGCCGCCCCGGACCGCCCGAACATGGCAATTCCCACAAAATGCGGACGAACGCCGCCGGAAATGTGCGAAATCGGCGGCAAACAACCGAAAAATCACGGTAATATGTGGATTCCGTCAATTTCTTTATACGGAAAGTTTTTTTTCATCAGCTATTTACAAATGCAGAAAGATGTGCTATAATAGGAAATAATGACTTTGCGGCTGCGTGCCGGTTCGGAGGTGGACGCTGTGAAAAACGGAATCCGGATGTCGGATATCGCAAAGGAGCTGGGCGTCAGTGTCGTGACGGTCTCCAACGCGCTCAATGACCGCGGCGGCGTCAGCGAGGAAATGCGGCGCAGAATCCGCACGCGTGCCTCGGAGCTCGGCTACCGCCCCTCGGCACCCCGCGTTCCGCGGAAGCCTGCTGCACCGGTTCCGATCGAGAGCGGCAGCGTCGGCATCCTGACCAGCGAGCGCTTTGCCGGCGAACGCGGCACCTTTTACTGGTTCCTGACGGCCGGCGTTTCGCGGGAGCTGACACGCTGCAACCTGTACTCGGTCTATGAAAGCGTCACCGCGGCGGACGAAAAGGCGGGGAATCTCCCGCGGCTCGTCACTGACCGGCAGGTGCGCGGACTGATTATCGTCGGGCAGCTGGCGTCGAACTATCTCGAATGTCTCGCCGCCGCGCATATCCCGATGCTGTTTCTCGATTTCTACGACAAGCATTCCGACATCGACGCGGTGATCTCGGACAGCTTTTACGACAGCTATCTGATGACGGACCAGCTCGTCCGGCTCGGACACAAGCGGATCGGGTTCATCGGCTCGGTCATGGCGACCAGCAGCATCCAGGACCGCTTCCTCGGATATGTCCGCAGCCTCATGGAAAACGATCTGCCCTACCGGAAGGACTGGACGATCGAGGACCGCGACGAGCGCGGCATCACGCTGCCGCAGTTCCCGTTCCCGGAGGAGATGCCGACCGCCTTTGTCTGCAACTGCGACGAGACCGCATTCCGCGTCATCGCAGAGCTGCAGCGCATGGGCTACCGCGTGCCGGAGGATATCTCCGTCACCGGATATGACAACTACACCGTCTCCGATATGTGCTCGCCGGCGATCTCCACCGTCGAGGTCGATCTGAACGAAATGGCACATACCGCCGTGACGCTCCTGCTCGCAAGACTGGAGAATCCGCAGCGGCCTGCGGCACGCCATGTCATCCCCGGAAGAGTCATCCTCAAGGAGTCTATGGCGCCGCCGAGAGACTGACTATCACAATATTAGGCGAATCTACTAAAAAAGTCATGGAAAATTTGGCTGAAAAACTGTTGCATTCAGCCGGTATCTATGTTATAATATAACTGTAGAGCCATGTGCGGGCTTGCTATGCCCTGGTGCATACCATGCACGCATACGGAAAATACCACTGGAGCTGTCCGGTACGCTCGTCGGTTTGCTCCGTACCAGTAACTCAAAATCAAGGTGTGGGAGGTGATTTTATGCCAAGTTATGCTTACACAGCGAAGGATGCTGTCGGCAATGTCCGGAAGGGCATCGTCTCCGCTGAAACTGAGCAGGAATTTCTGGCAAAAATCAGAGAAAAGGGAATGTATGTCACCGAGTACAAGGAGCGACGGAGCGATGTCAAGACCGTAAAGAAATTCGGTACGAAGGATCTGGCATTCGCAACCAGACAGCTGGCTGCAATGCTGACTTCCGGTCTGACGCTTGTCAAGGCACTCGACATTCTCTGCAAAGAGCAGGAGAGCGACGCTGCTCGAAATGTCTGGCGGGATGTCTACGAGAATGTTCAGAAAGGTGAATCGTTCTCAGACGCACTGGAGGTTCACGGCAGTGTATTCCCGACACTGATGACTTCCATGGTCGGCGCCGGCGAGGCGTCCGGTCAGATGGATGTCATCATGCAGCGACTGAGTGACTATTACGCGAACCAAAACAAAATCAGCAACACCATCAAGTCCGCGATGATCTACCCGATCATCCTGGCGATCATCACAGTCGTGGTTGTCATCGGCGTTTTCGTTTTCATCATGCCGACTTTCACCGAGCTGTACGATGATCCGAACGAAATGCCCGCTCTGACGAAGGGCATGGTTGCGATCGGCGAATTTCTGGTCAAGCACTGGTTCATCCTTGTGATGCTGACGCTGGTCATCATCTTCGTGGTGATCTACGCGATGAAGCTACCGGATGTCCGAATGAAATGGGACCGATTTATTATAAAAGGTCCGGGCTTCGGAAAGCTGGTCGTCAAGATCTACACCGCGCGGTTTGCGCAGACCATGGCTTCGCTGTATTCCTCCGGTCTGCCGATGGTGGAATGTCTGAAGCGTTCTTCGGACACGCTGAACAACTCCTACATCTCTTTGAAATTCCGCGATATCATCGACGAGGTCAAGAGCGGTGAAACGCTCAGCTCGTCCATCCAGCGGGCAGATATTTTCGATTCGATGTTCTGTTCTATCATCTATGTCGGTGAGGAATCCGGCGCACTGGATGAAATCCTTGCGAAGACTGCTGAGTATTACGACGAAGAAGCGGATTCCGCCGTCAAGCGTCTGTGCGCGATGCTCGAGCCGGTCATGCTGATTATCATGGCTGTCATCATCGGTCTCGTCTGCGCAGCGTTCTTCCCGGCACTGTACGACTCCATCGGTCAGATCGACTGAGTCTGATTCCCAAACGGCTGAAATTGTGCGGCGGACCAAACGCCGCCGCACAATATGATAACGCTTAAAAAACACACAGAGAGGTGGATTTAGTAAATGCTTTCCTTTGATATTACCGACCGTGCGATACGGATTATTAAGGGTTCGGAAAATAACGGCAAGATCAGAATCAGTTCTGCCGCCACACTGGATCTCGAAGAAGAAATCATTGTAAACGGCCATGTCCGCGATGTCCCGAGACTGGCAACCGCCATCAACGGCGTGCTCCGCACCAACAAGATGCCGGACAAGGAAGCGATCGTCAGTATCTCCACGAACATGACGATCTTCAAGGAACTGCACATTCAGAAGGCTGTCAAGGAGCAGGACTTCATGAAGAGTGTGCGTGCAGAGCTCGGCGCGGCACTGGGTATTGATGAGACCTATTCCGTTTCGTATATCGTGGTCGGTGATTCCGATCAGGTCGAGGGCGGCGTCAAGGTTCTTGCAACTGCCTGCCCGTATGAGGTCGTTGACTGCTACAAGCGCGTGTTCAGTATGCTTCAGATCAGCCTTCGCTCCGTGATGGTCGGCTGCAACTGCATCACCAAGGTGCTGCTCGCCGATACGAAGGTCCGGTCCAAGATGCCGCTGCTCGCAGTTCAGATCGACCCGAACTTCATTTCGCTGAACCTCTACGAGAACGGCCAGCTTTCGTTCTCCCGTTTCGCATCCATTTCCGCTGAGGACTACGAGGACTCCGATGACTATGTGTTCATGGCCGTCAACGAGAACATCTTCCGTATGCTCCAGTTCCAGAAGAGCAAGTCGGACGGTGCTCCCATCGAGAATGTGGTCTTCTACGGCGATACCCGCGAGTATGTCCGCCTGACCAACGAACTGGAAAAGATGGGCATCCGCACGAGCATCATCAATGTGCCGCCGCAGATTCACGGCTACGAGAACCTCGAATTCTCGCTGTACGCCAACGCGATCGGCGCGATGTTCAAGCGCAACAAGGACGAGCGCATCAACCTGCTCGAAACCGATACGGTCAACAACAACCGCATCAAGTCCGATTCCTCTTATGTGGTCCTGCTGCTCGGCTCGATCGCAGCTTCCCTGCTGCTGGTCGGCGGTGCGTGGCTGTTCCTGCACATCAAGCAGTCCGGCATGAAGAAGGAAATCGAAACCATTCAGGAGAAGAAGGGCTCCGCACTGGCCGCTGCGCTCGATCAGCAGCTGAATGATCTGAAGCAAAAGCTCGGCGCTACAAGACAGTATTACGATGGGGTGTACGATGCGTATAATGCGTATTCCAGCCGCCCGTATCCGACTTCTGCAACTTATAACCTCATTCAGGACACGATCCACGCTACCGTGACCGATGCCCTGAAGGATGAGATCGAAAAGGTCGATGCACTCAAGGACAAGGGCCGCGAGGATGCCGACTGGAGCGATTTCTACGACATCAAGTCGATCGAATACAGCGAAGGTGTCTATGCAGTGAACTTCCAGGCACGCGGCAACGACAAGGAGCCGCTGCAGTCTCTGCCGTCTAAGCTCGTGGAAAAGCTGCGCGCACTGGACTGCGTTTACAATGTCCCGTATGCCGGCTATTCGCTTGCCGAAACAGTCGAAGAGAACAAGGGCAGCAGTGCTTCTGCACAGCAGTTCGATGCTGACGGAAACCCGATCGATGGCACCGTCGGTTCGACCAAGACATCGGATACCAAGCTGACATTTGTCTATGACCTTCAGATCCGCGTAAAGGGCGACAAGGTCACAATCGAGGAGGGATAAGAGCATGAAATTCGGATATCGTGATCGAATCGTTTTACTGATCGCCTGCGTTTTGGTGATTCTTGGCATCGGCATCTTCGTCTTTGTGAAGCCGAAGTACGAGAAGATGAGAAAAGACGAAAAGACCCTGAAGGATGAGCGCGATTCCTGGAATCTCAAGCTCAATGACTATGCGGGTATTCCGCAGTATCAGAAGTCCATTCTGGAAAAGCGGGAAGACGCGAACAAAATCGCCCTGAAGTTCACGGATGAGATGGATGCCGTGAAGTTGGATCAGTTCCTCCAGGAGAACTTCCTGAACACCCCGAAGAACATTCAGTATCAGACCAGACTGCGGGGCTCACTTGCTGTTTCCGATGAGTCTTCTACCACGATGGGTTACTACTACTACACGCCGAGCATCATCAGCTATCCGCTGATGGAGTATGCAGATCTGGACGGTTCCCTGCAGCGTGCGCTGGATGAGAAGCGGAAAGACGCAACGGTACTGGGTGCACGCGCGGTGCAGTCGGTCGGCGTCGGCAATGCAAGCTTCTCGGTGCGTATTTCCAAGGAAAACTGCATGGAATTTGTGGATGCTGTCAGAAAGTTCGCTGAGGATCACAGCGATGCGATGATGCTGAACAGCGTTTCGTTCGCAGACTGCAAGTTCAACGGCGGCAAAACCGTTGAGCGCGACGAAGAAGGCAAGCTGAAGGGCACCAGACCGGAAGGCCTGCCGGATAAGTACAAGGACATCAAGGATGAAGACCTGGGCTACACCGATGTCACCTTTGTCTACAGCGTGTTCTATATGCAGGAGCCGACTGCTGTGGATGTGGGACCGGAATATCAGGCGTCCATCTGGGATGGAAGCGAATGGAAAAACTACAAGGCTCCGGAGCAGAAAACCGAATAAAAGGATCGCCTTCTTGCGAAATCAAGAAGGCAATCCGCACTTGAAAGGTGGTTTCATATGAAACAGATTATGATGAAAGGAAAACAGCGTGTCAAGGGCACCGTATTGTTTACCGTTGTGTCCGTCATGATGATCATGGTGGTTTTCCTGATGTCAACGCTGATTCTGACCACATCGGCAAACCGCCGCTCCTATTACACCTATTATCACACACAGGCTGAATATGCAGCACAGTCTGCACTTGACTGTATCACGAACTACGCCTACAGCGATAAGAATTTCAGCGACTGGGTCACCGGCATTGCGGATGACGGTCAGGCGCACGAAGTTTTCATCGAGTTCAAGGATACTCAGATGCCTCTGAGCGATCCGAATGCTCCGGCGTCGAATGTTCGCTGCACAGTTCAGCGCGAATCGGATAACTACATCTATGATGAAGTTACCAAGAAGATTCACAGACGCGACCAGTGGAAGATCGTAGCAACTGCGGTTGTCGGTAAGGGCCGGAACCAGACCTCTTGCCAGAAGGCAACATATCTCTATTCCAATGTCAGAATGCCGAAGACTTCTACTCAGATGAACAAGATCAGCTACCAGCTGGTCAAGTACGACGAGGAAGAAACGAGCAGCAGCACCTGGATTGATGATCCGGGCTCGCCGTTCACCCCGATCGCAAACGCTGTGTACTCGCTGGCGCCGACCGGCACAAACGACAATGTCGTCGTCCTCGGCCCGCAGTACTCCGGCATGACGGATACTCCGAAGGGCAGAACCAAGTACGGCAAATCCTTCCAGGATATTTCCAACAATGTTGCCAGCGTCGGCGACGGCATCTTCGTCGGCAGCTTCCGCATCAAGGTCAATACCGCGTTCGTCTTCCAGAGAAAGGGAGAGGGACTCCAGTATTACGGAAATCTCGACTTTGGCAACGAAGGTACAGTTTTTGATGCACGCATTGACTCGGACCTCGCGGCTAAGCAGTGGTCGTATCAGGACGAGAACTATGTCTATGTAGACGGTACGGTCTCCGCTTCCGGCGGTAAGGTCAGCATCGGCTACAAGACCAAGGCTCCGAACGACCTTGGCAACACCGCCGCTCATGTGGGCAACCGTCCGGTCAATCTGTTCGCAGGTGCCTTGAATTTCAACGCCGTCAACAACGGCCTGAATGTCTGCGGCGATGTTTACCTCTATGATCCGGCTTTGGATTCGACCTGGGCCGGCTTCAAGAGCTCCACGATTCTCCGCAACTTTGTAGAGAAGGAGATCAACAAGAGCAGCGGTTATCCGAACTACTCCGGTACGCACGGTAACCTTGTCTGCAACAACAATAAGCTGACGCTCGGCGTTGGCGGCGACAGCGGCAGCCTGACGATTGACGGAGACCTGATCTTCACCAATCCGACCGGCCATGTGGAAATCAATGCCCAGGTCACCGTGACCGGTAAGGCAATCTTCGCCTGCCCGCAGGGCAATGTCGATGTCAAATCCGGCATGAGCCTGACGGCCGGCAAGGGCACCTTCTACAACAACAACGAGACCGAGCTGAAGCGAATCCTCAAGGCTTCGAGCGGCTCTGAGACCAAGATCGGCAACACGGCTCTGACGAGCTACAGGAGCAACGGCAGAGACTACTCCCTGTTCCCGTTCGATTACCGTCTGGACGAAATCTTTGACAAGTACTACAGATGGGATCTTGCGGGCGATGCAAACTGGGCAAACGATCCGCTCGTCAAGGAGAGCAAGGCCTGCGGTCATGACTGGTCCACCAAGACCTTCACCGCAATCGTTTCCAAGGACAACTCTGAATGGGGACCGGAAGAACTCCTGACGCAGGATGAGTTGACAGCCCGCGGCGTCAACCCGTATGACACCAACGGCGGCACCACGCTGCCGGACGGTTCGATCTGCGAGCCGCTCGGTTACGACCAGGGCAGAGGCGCCAATATGTTCCGCTATCAGAAGCTCACGAAGAAGGGCACTGTGACACGCGAAACCAAGAGCATTACGGTTCCGTACACGACACCGGTTGACAGCTCCAATGTCATCATCAAGGCGTTTGAGCCGCTGGATGCTTCCAAGGCTGCGGCGACTGTCTCCAAGCGCGATGACATGAGCTACTCCAAGATTGCAGACTTTAAGAACGATATGCTGGACAGCACGGGCAAGAAGCTCGCGGATCCGGCAAGCGTCAAGGGCGTCAATGTCTCGATTGAGTACGCTTATCCGGGTGCGTCGGCTATGACAAAATCCGGCGCTACCGATGTGTACTATGTTTGCGAGGACTGCGAGATCAACATGAGCGAAATCAGCAAGCCCGTGTTCATTGATCCCTCTCAGGCAAGTCAGCTCCCGCTCCGTGTGGCAATCAAGGGCAGCGTGAACAACAAGGTGATCCTGATTAACAACACCGCACAGTACAAGGGCGGCAAGGCGGCTCCGGCGATCGACTACTACTACACCGATAAGCAGACCGACGGCGCCGGAAAGAGTTATTACAACATCTTCGGCAGACAGGATGTCTATCTGTTCATCGAGAGCGGAACGGATCTGGAAAAGGCTCTGATCGTGACGACCGGCGTTGCCGGCGGCTTCGAGAACGGCGTTCCGGGCATCAGCAAAAAGCTGACGCTTGACATGGTTTCCAATCCGTATTATCCGGACAAGGACGCCAAGTCTTCTGCATGGGATAGCCTGTCCGCTGCAGAAAAGCTGAAGTTCCTGTATGTCCCGAACGACTGCATCTTCGGCGAGGAAAAAGCGACCTATACCTTCACAAACGGCGGTATGTTCGTCGGCGCGGTCATGATGCCGTACTCCACTGTTGTCCACAAGACACAGTCTCCGGAGCCGGACTTCAACTACCGCGAGGACCACGACTCCGTGAAGGTCAATCCGGGCGCAAACCGTGCCTGCGTCTGCATCGGCTCGATGGTTGTTGACAAACTCCAGGGCGAGAACTGGACGCTGATGGCTTACCTCGGCGACGGCAACCGCAAGGGCGGCAGAATTGAGCAGAAGATCAAGAAGACAACCGGCTCGAACGGTCCGCACGACTACAGCGACGACGATCCGGCGTTCAACGGCGGCAATGACTATCTGAGCAATGACCACCAGGGTATGAACTAAAGGAAGGAGGGCATTCAGATGCAGCAAAAGCAAATGAAACGCAAGGGCATGACACTGCTGGAAGTGATTATTTCCATTGCAGTCTATGCCGTGCTTGCACTGCTGCTTGCGGAAATCATGACGCTGGTCAACTCGACCATGCGCTCGACTGAGCAGATGAACAACCGTCTCTCCTACGAAGCGAAATATGCGGATAACCTGATGACGGTCGATGCGGACGGTACACCGTTCGCCAAGCTGACTGAGATGGATGCCGGCGCCGCTGTCCCGGCCGTCAAGGTTTCCATTCGTTACGATGTTCAGCCGTCTGAAAAGACCGTGGTGAACCACCAGGTCACCGCGATCAAGGCGGATGCCTCTAAAACCCTTTCCAAGGATAAGGGAGGCAAGCTGCTCCGTGCTTCGGAATATACGACGAACTATAAGGAGGAGTCCCCCGGCACGCACTACCACGACAACACCAACTACCGTTTTATCACCTTCGAGAAGGTCAGCAACGGCAAGTCGGTCAAGCCGACCGGTGCGTTCCCGGTGTTCATCTGGTTCCTGGAGCACACCTATGACGACATTGATGCACTGCTGGTAAACGGCAATCTCGCCGGCAGCAGCGCGGACTTCCCGCTTCGCTCCACCAACGGCATCTACGGTGTGAACAGCAAGCCGTTCCAGTTTGCGGACGGCACCACACCGCAGAGCATCATCGTCAATGTGCTGAATGATGCGCCGGATACTGCGGCGGGCGATCCGGTCGGTGACAAGGACGGCGATCTGTTCCTGTATGTCTACAAAAAGCAGAGCTACGGCGAAAAAGCCGGCAGAATGCTGAACCTGGCATATTCGCTGACAGCCGCTGACATCAACGCTCCGACCTTTAATCCGGATGTCCTGAGCGATACCAACCAGTACAGCGCAAAGCTTGGCGTCAAGTATCTGCTGTCTGTGGTGGGCGGCTCCGCTTCCAATCCGGTTGTCAACTACTACAACCGCTACGATGTCGTGTTCGACGGCTCAGCGCTCAGAGTTCCGACTGCACAGGAGAAGAACGATCTGGGCATCCCGACAAACTATATCAATTATTGATACGGCAGAACGCTGAATCCAAGAACCTGCGGGGCCGGGCTCCGGCTCCGCAGGCAAACAGAAAGGAGTATGATGCTGCGATGAAAAGATATCAACGCAAGGGCTTTACGCTGCTTGAACTGATTATCGTTATCGCGCTGTTCTCGATTATTATGGTCAGCGTCGTGAAACTGCTGGATCCTGTTTCCAAGTTCCATGTCCGCAGTGCGAATTTTGAAACGACCAATGCGTGCGTGGACAATATGAGACGCACAATCGAAGGTAATCTCAAATATGCGGACAGAGTGCGTGTTTACTCCGGATTTGAGCCGTATGAGTACAAGAAAAACGGTGATCTCAACGAGAGCACCTACGCACCGACTACGACTCTGACCGATCAGGTCGAGGATTTCTACAATGAATTCTTCACGGCTGCCGGCTCGCAGCGGAAGTTCCTCGACAGCGTCGGCTCGATCTATGTTCTGGTCTTTGACAACACCGAGATCGTATCGGACAGTGGGCTGAAGAAGTT
Organism: Oscillospiraceae bacterium; assembly: GCA_024695445.1. Taxonomy (GTDB): domain Bacteria; phylum Bacillota; class Clostridia; order Oscillospirales; family Ruminococcaceae; genus Firm-04. Next base: position 5,125 of record JAILIG010000081.1, on the reverse strand, counting down.
TGCGCTGTTGTCCGAAATTCAGAGCAATTCTCTGAACAGAGGCAAAATGGTCCGCTATGAGTTCAAGTTCGACAACTATAAGGGCGGGCTCTGTGACGGCGCAGCGACGATTACGCCGTTCAGCACGCAGGCCTGGTATGTGAACAAGGAGCTGTACGGCAACTTTGAGTACCGGTTCTCACTGGGCGCTTTCGATGCCGGCAGTCTGGCAGTCAGCCCGTTTGATCCGTCTGACTGCACGATTTCCATTACGATGAACGAGATCAAGAAGTCCAAGGACGGTCTGGTCCGTGCGACGGAGACCAAGACCAACACGGCTTCCTTCTCGATGAAGAATGTTCTGGACGCCGCCGCGAAGTACACGAAGCCGCTGAACGATTTCGTTATGACCGAGGATCCGACCAAGAGCGGCGCACAGATTCTGGACCGCTTTGTCATCGAGGATGTTCCGATTCCGCGCTTTAAGCCGATGGTGCCGAATGCTCCCGCTGCGTTTGACGGTTTCTACTTCATCTACACGATGCCGGAAACCACCTACGATCTGATGGACTTCGACGGCATTGCCGATTATTCTGCGGAAGTGGCAATCGCAAAGGATTACCTGACAGCAGTTCATGACTATGAGGTCGCAAACGGTATTACCTGATACGGCCCCTGTGAAAACATGACATGAAAAAGGCAGCCGGTGTTGCCGGCTGCCTCCCTTTGAAACGCTCAGCGCAGGAAGAATGCGCTGAAATAATGTCCCGGTTCCGGTTCGGGCGGCATCGACGAGAGGAGCCATCCGAGCCACCATGTCACAATCTCCTCCCCGAACATCGCGCCGATCAGAAGGCCGATGCAGAGGTAGGGACAGAACGCAAACTGCGATTCTCCGCTGACCTTTTTCTGAATCAGACCGCCGACTACGGCCGTCATGATGCCGACGAAGAATGCGAGAATCATCGGCTTCCAGCCAAGATACAGTCCGGCCGCCGCCATCAGGTAGGTGTCGCCGAGCTCAATGCCGCGGTAGTCCTCGCCGGTTTTCTTCCGGATGAATACGCGGCTCACTTCTCCGATGATGAAGAACGGAAGCGCGATGCAGACCATGCCGATTAAACGTTGTTTGATCGTGAGATCATTCACGAAGTGACCGGGGACTGCAAGCAGGGCGATCAGCAGCAGAATGCGCAGGTCAACCTCCTTCGTGTCCCAGTCCATGAATGCTACAACAATCAGCAGCGATGTAAAAATGCACATCAGCACCATGTTGAGATTGAATCCGAAGACGAAGAAATTTGCGATGTAAAGCAGGCCGTTCAGTGATTCCACAATCGGATATCGCACGGAAATCTTTTCGCCGCAGCTGTGACATCTTCCCTTCAGGAAGATCCAGCTGAACACCGGAATCAGGTCGATGATGCGGATTTTTGCACCGCAGGTCATGCAGTGAGAGGCGCGCTTAATCAGCGATTCCCCCCGCGGCAGCCGTATGATGACCACATTCAGAAAGCTGCCGATGGCAATTCCGTACAAAAATACAATCGGGACTGCCATGAAAAAGAAGCCGAGATCGTAGAATTTCCATTCTTTCCATCCGGCTTGTGCGGCAAGCAGAAGCGCTTGCCCTGACATTTGGTACATAACGGTACCTCCTTTACGGTTTGTACTGTTATTATTCTACCACAGATCAGCAGATTTTTCAAGAGAATTTTGGAGGTTGAGTATGAGAAACATCCGAATTGGTGACTATCTCGTCGAAGAGGGTCACATCACCCCGGAACAGCTGCAGCAGGTTCTGCAGAAACAGCACGAGACGAAGGACAACAAGCGCTTCGGTGATGTCCTCATCGAGATGGGCTTTATGTCCGATGTCAAATTCGCGCAGGCACTCGCCGGCAAGCTTCAGGTTCCGTATGTTGACCTGAACAGCTTTGAGATCGACGGTGAGACAGCCCGGCTCGTGCCGCAGGATCTTGCTGAAAAGAACTGTGTCATCGCGATCGGAAAAACCGGACGCCGTCTGACCGTCGCCACGGATGATCCTGTCAACTTCAATATTCTGGAAGATATCAAGGTCAAGACCGGTTATGATACCATTCCGGTGCTGGCCACCCGCAATGCCATCAGGAAGGCAATCGGTAAGGCATATCAGATGTCTGAGCTCGGCGACCTCGGTGTCGATATGACACAGGGCGAAATGCTCGATGACGAGGAGTCCAGAGACAGAGTCGAAAGCGCCCCGATCGTCAAGCTCGCAACGCAGATCGTTGAAAACGCCTTCCGTATGGAAGCAACGGATATTCACATCGAGCCGTTTGAGAAGTACACCCAGATCCGTGTCCGTGTCAACGGCGACCTCGTTGATCTGATGCATGTTTCCTCGAATGTGCAGAACCAGCTCTCCACCCGTCTGAAGCTGATCTCCGGCATGAACATCGCTGAAAAGCGTGTCCCGCAGGACGGCCGTTTCTCGCAGACGGTTGACGGCATCCCGCTCGATGTCCGTGTGTCCTCCCTGCCGATGGTTCACGGCGAAAAGATCGTTATCCGTATCCTTTCCACCGGCGCCATCAAGACCAGAGGCCTGCACGAGCTCGGTATGTCCGACTACAACTTCCGCCTCTTTGAGAGCATGATCAAGTGCCCGCACGGCGTGATCCTCGTTACCGGACCGACCGGTTCCGGTAAGTCCACCACGCTGTATGCAGCGCTCGGCGCAATCGCAAGACCGGAAGTCAATGTTGTTACGGTTGAGGACCCGGTCGAAAAGCAGATCGAGGGCATCAACCAGTGCCAGATCAATGTCAAGTCCGGCATGACCTTCCCGGCGGCGCTTCGTTCGATTCTCCGTCAGGACCCGGATATCATCATGATCGGTGAGATGCGTGACGGCGAGACCGCTGAAATCGGTATCCGCGCCGCTATCACCGGACACCTTGTTCTTTCCACGCTGCATACCAACGATGCCGCGTCCACGATCGTCCGTCTGATCGACATGGGCATCCCGGCATACATGGTTGCATCCTCTCTGATCGGCGTTGTCGCACAGCGTCTCGTCAAGGTGCTCTGCCCGAAGTGCAGAAAGCAGAGAATGTCCACGCCGGAAGAGAACGAGCTCATGCATATCGATCACTCCGTTCCGATTTACGATGCAGTCGGCTGCAATGAGTGCGGCGGCGGCTACCGCGGCCGTACCGCAATTCACGAGATCATCCACTGCACCGGTCAGATCTCTACGATGATTGCGAACAATGCAAGCACCGAGCAGCTCGAAAAGGCTGCAAGAGAAAACGGCACCAAGCTGCTGCGTGATAATGTTTCCGATCTGGTTCAGCAGGGCGTCACGACCATGGACGAGCTGATCCGTGTCACCTACGCAGTCTGATTCCTATACATATCAAGAAACGGAGGATTTCTTATGCCTACCATTATGATTAACAAGATTCTGGATGATGTCCGTGCGCTCGGCTGCTCTGACCTGCACTTTACCGTCGGCATCAATCCGGTTGTCCGCCTGCACGGTCAGCTCCGCAAGATGAGCAGTATGCCTGAAATGACGGATGAAATGATTGCTGAAATCATCGAGCAGATGACCAACGAGAGACAGCGCCAGAATGTTACCAAGCACATCGACACCGACTTCTCGTTCGTGACGCGTGCCGGCTACCGTCACCGCTGCAACATCTTCTTCCAGCGTGACCACGCCGCCATCGCAATCCGTCTGCTGCGTAACGATATCCCGACACTGGACGATCTGTTCATGCCGCCTGTCATGTCCGAATTCGCCATGCGTCCCCGCGGACTTGTCCTCATCACCGGCCCGACCGGTTCCGGTAAGTCCACGACGCTCGCCGGCATGATCGACTACATCAACTGCAACAAGAGCGCCCATGTCATCACGATTGAGGACCCGATCGAGTATGTTCACGAGCACAAACGCTGCATGATCAACCAGCGTGAGGTCGGCTCCGATGTGCCGGACTTCGCAATGGCACTGAGAGCGGCTCTCCGTGAAGACCCGGATGTCATCCTCGTCGGCGAAATGCGTGACTTTGAGACGATTCAGGCTGCAATCACTGCGGCTGAAACCGGTCACCTTGTTCTTTCGACGCTGCATACGACCTCTGCACCGGACACCATCAACCGTATCATCGACGTGTATCCGGAGCATCAGCAGGTCCAGATCCGTACCCAGCTCGCCAATGTTCTGGTCGGCGTTGTCTCCCAGACGCTGCTGCCGCTGAAGTCCGGAAACGGCCGTATCGCCGCAATGGAAATCCTCGCGGTCACCGACGCGATCTCCGCGATGATCCGTGAAGGAAAGATTCACCTGATCCTGAGCTCGATCCAGGCAGGTAAGTCGCACGGCATGATGTGCCTCGACCAGGAGCTTGCGCGTCTGGTCAAGAACGGCACCGTCAACGAAATCGACGCACTCGAAAAGTGCCAGGACAAGACCGAGTTCTATCGCTATCTGACGGCGATGGGCGGACAGTCTGTCATCACCCGCGAGGGTATCATCGGCTGATTCAGTTTTTGCGTTTCCCTCCGGCAGAGTACGGATTCTGCCGGAGGGAAAATTTCTATGTTTTGCTTATTCCATATAACAATCCGAATGAAAAATATGCACGATTGACAAAAATAAACAAGTTGCGGCAAAATGCGCCAAAAACGGGTGTCGGAAGCCGCTTGTTTCATGACAAAACGGTTACAGTATTTGTTGAAAATGCCGAAAACGCAACGCAAAAAATGCCCTGAAAAGCGTGTTTCGTAAAAGTTTGTTCACACTCTCGTAAAATTGCGGAAACCTCTTGACTTTTTCCTTTGGTTATGCTATACTTAGACCATAGAGAACAGACACAGAGCTATGACGTCTAGCGGAGTGTTCTGATACTCTCAAAACGATTCTGCGGCAAAAGCCGCAACGATTATCTTGAGGAGGTAATTTATCATGAAAAAGAAAGGTTTTACCCTGATTGAGCTCATCGTTGTTATCGCGATCATCGCTGTTCTGGCTGCGATCCTGATCCCGGCAATGCTCGGCTTCATCAAGAAGTCCAAGATCACCTCTGCAAACTCTGCTGCGAAGTCCATCTTCACCGCTGCACAGTCTGCTCTGACCGATATGGACACTGAGGAC
>JAILIG010000045.1 GCA_024695445.1 Oscillospiraceae bacterium | reverse complement strand
ATCGCAAAGATGGCGCTCGGCAATCACATCGGCTTTGAGTTCACAAAGCGTCTGCCGGAATCCGTTCTGTTCCGCCCGATGCCCGGCTCGTTCCTGATCGAGCTGGACGGCGCGGCGAAGGAGGGCGAGGAGGTTCTCGGCCGCACCACCGAGCAGTTCATGATCTTCAGCGACGCGTACACGATCAGTCTGGAAACGCTCCGCAAGGCCTGGGAGGGCAAGCTCGAATCCGTGTTCCCGTGCCGCATCAAGACGGAGTTCAAGACGATCGAGGCATATTCCCACAAGGCGGAGCAGCGCATGGCACCGGCTGTCAAGGTCGCAAAGCCGCGTGTGCTGATCCCGGTTTTCCCCGGCACAAACTGCGAGTATGACACCGCAAAGGCGTTTTCGCGTGCGGGTGCCGTACCGGAGGTGCTGGTCATCCGCAACCTCAGCGCTTCTGCGATTGAGGAGTCGGTCGAGGCGGCGGTCAAGGCGATTACCAACGCCCAGATGATTATGATTCCGGGCGGCTTCTCCGGCGGCGACGAGCCGGACGGCTCCGGCAAGTTCATCACGGCATTCTTCCGCAATCCGAAGGTCGCAGAGGCGGTTCACAAGCTGCTTAAAGAGCGCGACGGCCTGATGCTCGGCATCTGCAACGGCTTCCAGGCACTGGTCAAGCTCGGTCTGGTTCCCTACGGCGAAATCACCGAGATGAGCGAGAATTCGCCGACACTGACCTTTAACACGATCGCAAGACACCAGAGCATGATGGTCACGACGCGCATTGCCTCGAACAAGTCGCCGTGGCTGGCTGCCTGCGAGGTCGGCGACATCCACACGATTCCGATTTCGCACGGCGAGGGCAGATTCATTGCGTCGGGCTCTCTGCTGCAGCGCATGGCAAACAACGGCCAGATCGCAACGCAGTATGTGGATCTTTCCGGCAGACCGACTATGGATATCCGGTTCAATCCGAACAGCTCTGTGGACGCGATCGAGGGCATCACCTCGCCGGACGGCAGAGTTCTCGGCAAGATGGGCCACAGCGAGCGTATCGGCGATCAGGTCTGCAAGAATGTGCCGGGCGAGAAGGACCAGCGGATCTTCGAGAGCGGCGTGAGATACTTCGCAGACTGAGTGAAAAAAGACGGCAGTGCCGTTTGACTGAAAAAGAACCGTGCCGGTCTTCCGTAAGGGAGACCGGCACGGTTTTGCTGTTCAGAGCTCAGAACTTTGCATTTCCGTCCAGAAAGCGGATTTTGTAGTGATGAGTGATTTCGTAGGGCTGCCAGTATTGCAGATTGCCCAGCGGCATGGCCTCAAACTCATTGAAGCCGACCGTCATGCCGACTTCGGTGCCGGTACCCATTGCACCGTTGACCGTCACATTGACGCCGTCGGCGGTGATGCTGTTGATTTTCAGAACCTGCTTGCCGAGGCCGTCGCTCTGCATTGCGTTCTGTGTCCAGGTTCCAAAAGGCGATTCATAGAAGATATCGCCCTTTTTGACCGAAAACAGCTGCGAGGACTGTCCGCCGCCCAGGTAGCTGCCGTCCTCGTCGTAGCCGTAGGACTCGACGGTCAGCAGCATCCGGATTTCGGAATTCTGCATCAGCGCACGCTTCATCAGCGCGAAATCACGCGCATCAAGCCTGCCGTCGCCGTTGAAATCGCAGGCCTTCCAGTTCGGGAGCATCGTATCCGGCTCGCAGAGCAGCCATTTTGCGAAAATAACGGCATCCGCAACAGAGAATACGCCGTCGCCGTTTGCATCGCCGTCGGCCGAAACGCTCTGCTTCACACGGAATTCCACCGCTGTGCTCCGGTCCGGCTCCCAGGTGATTTTGACGCCGTCCATCGGCAGATACATCCCCTCCGGCAGCTTTGCGGCGTCCAGCGAGTACCGGGGAGCCGTGATGCCCTGCTGATCTCTGACCGGAACCTCACATTTCTGCGGGTTGGCATCTATGCAGATATCCAGCAGCTTGGTTTCATCGGCGGGCTTTTGTCCGGTCGCCTCCTCCGCATCCTCGGTTATGAAGATCCGGTTGGTGCTGAACCGGCACTCTGCCGTGAACGCGCCCTTGCCGTATTGGGAAAGGTCGATCGGCTTGCCGGTGTCATAGTCCGTGACCTTGATTTCCGCACCGCACATGGTGATGATGGTTTTCTGACTGTCCGTCACGAGGAAGCTGCCGGAGATTTCGTCCAGCACATCCTGCTGACCGGGATTCCGGTCGGCATAAATCCATCTGAGCTTTGCCGCACCGTCCTTCTCCGGCTGATACAGATAAACGGCATTCGACAGACCGCCCGAAACCGGCCGGGTTCGGGACGGCGAGCAATCGCTGGACTGCCCCTCTTTCAGGTTTTCGCTGTCCTTTTCCTGCCAGGTGTAGGCCGTGGCAGCCGGTTCGGACACGCAGACCGCGACATAGTCCTCATGCACGCTGATGCGGCCGTTCTGCTTGACGAATTCGTCAAATTCTCCGGAGCAGTCCGGCAGCCAGCCGAAGATGTCGGTTTCCTCCGGATACAGATATTCGTTGACACGGAATTCGTAGGCACGGCCGATCATGACCGACTCGCCTCTGTCATCCGTGACGCCGACGACGGCATTGCCGGGCTCAGCCGCTGCATAGACTGCGACACGGATGCGGTGCGGGAACATCTCGTCCGATTCCTCCGGGGAATAAACGGTCTGGCTGATCTCCTCCAGCGCATCCCCGTATGCCGTGAGCTTTTTCTCCGCTGTATCGGTCCAGCTGTCCAGACGCTCCAGAAGCACCGCGCAGACATACTGGCTGTCGCAGTAGGTCGCGCCGTGCTCGTTGAGGAAAGCCAGTGCGCTTTCGTAATCGGTCGGCGTGCATTCCGGCAGGGGGATCTTGCGGTCTCCCACGAGCTTTACGGCGGTGACCTTCATGACACCGTCCGTAATCCGGAAATTGCCCTCCATCCGGTCGAGCGGTTCAACGCCCGTGACACCGGGCTCTGTTCTTTCCCAGCAGACGACGGCATCTCCGCCGGACTTCGGCTGGTAGACCGTGATCTGACGGCGCGGGGTATCGGTGTAGACATTTGCGTCCGATGCAGTGCAGTCAGATTCCCGGATGATGGAGAGATTATCCGACATCTCCGTCTGGCTCCACAGATAGGTCGTGCCGGTATCCTCCGTGCAGACACAGATGCAGTCGTTGGCGACTCCGATTCTGCCGTATTTTCTCACAAAGCTGTCGTATTCTCTTGTGCAGTCCGGCAGCCAGCTGAAGATATCGGTCTGGGAGATCCGGCCCGGATGATATGTAAAGCGGTAAACCGGGGCGATCTTCTGTATATGCGTCCAGCCGTCGTCGAATGTGACGGAGGATTCTTCCGGGATGCTGCCGGTGTAGTTTCCGCTGTAAACGGCGATCCGGAACTGCATCGGGTAATCGGACACGCCGTGCTCCGGCTGAAGGACGCCGCTTCCGATCTCGCTGAGGGAGTTGCCCGCCATGACGATTTTGCCGCGGCTGTCCGGCTCGCTTTCCTCGCTGAGCGGTTCTTCAAACAGCACGCAGAGGCAGCCTCCGACGATTCTGGTATGACCGTAGGTATCGCGGAATTTGCGGGCGCTCTCAAAATCCTGCGGAATCCAGTCTGCCAGTGCCACGCTTCTGCGGTCGATGACCTTCTCCGTGACCTTCAGAAGCCCGCTGCTGTCCTTCACGGCCGTCACGGAGATCGAAACAAGGTCCGGATTGAGCAGGTTCCGGCTGTCATCCAGCATGATGAGGGCATGACCGGCGGCTCTTACGCTGTAAACTGCGCAGCGGTAGACATCGGTATATCCTTTCTGCGCGGCGGCCGCTCTGAAATCCCTGCGATGGATGACGGAGAGCGCATCGCCGACTGCTGAGAGCGGATTTCTGCCGCTCTCAAGGTCATCCTCTGCGTCCTTTGTCTCCATCATTTCGCGGAAGACCACGCAGACAAAGCCGTCTCTTGCCCGGATCTCGCCGTAGGTCTCATAAAAGCGCGCGGCACTTTCATAGTCCTCCGGTACCCAGTCCGGCATATCAACGGGCGGTGTTTCGTCTGCGGCAAGTGCCGTCAGCACCTCCCGCGGGATGCCGCTGCCGCTCCACACTGCCGCGGAGCAGGCGGTCAGTGCGGCCAGCAGAGCCGCCGTCAGTTTGGTCAGTTTCATGTAAGACCCCCCCTTTTGAATTGGTGTGTGATGATCGTATTCTGACTGATACCTTCTGTTTACGGGTACGGGGAAGCCGCCCCGTTTGCCGCATTTTTCCGTGTGAATCGTATACTTATACAAATACCGGCAGTCCGATTTGTGCATTTGAACGGTCAGCGGTTTTTTTCGTGCCGGAGCCTGTCGAGCGCGGCGGCGGCGTCGGCTACGGCGTGTGCCGGCAGACCGGTCTGCGCATAGCGGTCGGCGTGCAGGTCCTCCGTGACGCTGCCGAGCGCGTCGTCATGCGTGTCCTTCCACCGTTCCCGGATCTCGCAGGCGGTTTCCGCGGCGTTCGGCGGTGCATCGCCCCATGCGGGTGCTTCGAGCATCAGCGCATAGCCCGCATAAAATTTCCGGTCGGAATCGGGCTGCCGGTGCCATGCGCGGAGCGATCTGATCCAGCTTCTGCGCTGTCTGCGGGCAGCTGCCGCCGGACGCGCCGTCGTTTCGGTGTCGGTGTATTCCGCATCCCCGTCCGGTGCGGCCTCTGCGGTCTGTGCGCGCTTGCCGGAAAGTCTGGCGCGAATTCGCTGAAAGAGCTCGCGCAGGTCGAAAATCCAGTCGGAGAGCAGGTTTTTCCAGATGAGAATGACGATCGGGACAAACATGAGCAGCAGCAGCGCCCAGAGCGGATTTCCCTCCTCCGGATAAGGCATTTCGCCTGCGTCCTGCGGAGTGTCCGCAGGTTCGGGGAGTGCATCGTCTCCGCTCAGCCAGCGAACCGCGGCGGCAATCGCCCGGAATGCCGTCCGGATGACCAGTGCCAGCGCGTCCCCGAACATGGAAAAGAGCCGGTAGATCGGCCGACGGAACAGAAAGACGGCAGCCAGCAGCAGCACGGTCACTGCGACGAGCCGCAGATTGCTTTTCCGGATGTCTGCCGGTACTTCTCCGGCGGAATCGCCGCGGCGGCTGACCAGCCGGTCGAGCATGAGCTGATTGCACAGCAGCAGCCAGAGCGCGCTGACGGCAGCCGTAACGCCGTACAGCAGGCCGGCCGGCACCGGCAGATGCGCTGCGTACATCAAAACGGCGGCAATCACTGCGCCGGTGAGGAACGCTGCCATATGCGCGCCGGTAAAAAGCAGAGCCGGTTCACTGCCGGCTCCGTACAGCAGAACGGAAAATGTAATCAGCGGGAGCAGTACGGCGGTGAAAAGCGCGCCGGGAATCAGCTGCAGTATGATATATGCGCAGCCTCCGGCCGTCAGGAGCAGACCGATTCCGGTCAGAAGCGCCGCGATGCGCGGGGAAAACCGCCTGTCTGTATGCCGTTTCCAGAGCATGAGCGCGAAGGCACCGGCTGCGAGCGCCAGGCTGCATACCGCGTGGACTTCGGTACGGCCGGTGCGGAGAGACAGCAAGATCAGCCAGAACGGGAAACCGGCTGCCGCCCGGCAGAGCAGAGACAGAGCCGTCAGCGGCCCGAAATGCGGAGTCCGTTTCATCGCAGATGCTCCTTTCGTTTTTTTTATTGTATCATAAAAACATCCGGTTGTCAATAAAAAAACGCCATAGCATCTCCGGCCGTCGGTCAGAAACACTATGGCGTCAATCTTGTGAATCAGCACAGTCCCTTCCGGGAAATGCAGTTTTTTGTGCGGGATTTCAAAGGAACACTGCCGGGCGCGGCGGAGTCCCGTTCTCAGTTCCCCGCATCCTCCTTAGTTCAGGGCTTTTTTGAGCTCTTCATAGCACGGGACGACACTGCTGCTTCCGGTAAAGCGGTTCAGACGGACGGTCTGGCCGGTATAACTGCCGTCCTTCATGAGCGCGTAGTTGTTCTGTTCGAGCGGGACGAAGCCGAGCGTGACATCCTTGCCGTCCCTGAGATGATAGACGATTGTGATATCAGGATCGCCCTCCGGCTTGGCATCCAGCGCGAGGTCGCTGAACGAGAGGTTCGAGATGGAGCGGTAATACGCCTGGAACAGACTGAGCAGCGATTCGTTCTTCGCGTCGATCTCTCTGCCGCTGAGCGTGAACTTGTTGTTCGCATAATCGAGCGTGAGCGATTCCTTCATGTCGTAGACGCTGCCCATGTCGATGTCCAGCCCGCTGAGCTGTTCGATATTCACATCGTAGCAGTAGGGGAGGATGTATTTATTCGGGCCGTCCTTGATGAAGGAGGTCATCGCTTTGCCGATCTCGATGACCTGTTTGGTTTTCGGCAGATAGGCGTACTGGTTGACTTCTTTTTCATCGTCGGAGACCGGTGCGCCGAACCAGATCTCCTGCTCCGCCGGGATGCCGTCGCGCTTTCCCTGAAGCACGAGCTTCGACCACGGCTTGTCAAGGCCGTATTTTTTGAGGTCAGACGGGTTTTCCTCGATGTATTTTTCCATCGTGACACGGACGATTGTCTCCATGAGGTTGTCGGCATTTGCCTTGAAGACGGTCATCGGCGCGGGCTGGATCATCGTCCAGGAGCTGTCTTCGTTGCGCTTGATTTCGATGGGCAGAACGCCGTCCGTTTCGCACTTGTAATAGGTCATCTGTGAACCGAAGGTGTCAAAGAGGTACATTGTCTTGAGCGTGTCCTTGGCGACGCAGAAGACCGAGCCTGCCGTGTAGTCAATGGTATAGACATCGTTCGACGCCTCGACCATTGCGTAGTAGCTGTCGTAGGTCGGCGTGTTGCTGCCGACATAGAGAACATACGGATGATCCTCGTCTGTCTTGGTGGTGAACACCTTGACGGTGACAGGGTGGTCGAAGCCGAACGGCGCGGTGTCCTGACAGTCAAAGGCGACGGTTTTCTGCGATTTGAGGTTGCAGATCTGATTGCAGATCGCAATGACGGCGTAGCTGTTCAGATCAAACGAATCGTCGCCGATCAGCATCCAGCGGTGCGCATCGTCATTCCATTCAAAGGCATACTGGCCTTCCTCGTTGTCGAGTGTGATACGCTCGATATCGTCTGCATTGATCGAGAAAAGCTGCTTCGGACCGCCGATTTTGGCTTTCTCCTTCTTGTCCTTTGTCAGCTTGTCCACGAAAATGAACACGCCTGTCAGGACAATCGCCGCAATGCCGAGCGCGATAATCCAGCGATACTGTTTCATGCGTCCTTCCTCCTCAGCCAGACCATCACGCCGGCCGCAGCTATGAGCAGCGGGAAGATCGTATAGACGGCGATCAGCGTCTTGGCGTCACTGTCACTTGTCACGCGGATCGTATCGAAGGAGCGTTCCTTGCTGCTGATGTTCATGAGATTGATGTCGCTCTCGTACATCCATGTGAGCACGGCGGAGCAGAGATAGGTGGGAATGATGAAAAACTGACCGTATTTCTCTGTGCTCTCGTCCGTGATGAATTCCGCCGAACCGAAGACCGCAAGCTTTGCGTTCTTGCGCATTTTATTCTTGGAATACATGGAAAGGATGAGGTTTTCGCCCTGTCTGGTTTCCGGATCGTCGAGATCTCCGCCGCCCCAGGGCTCTGCCACTGCGGTTGCCGCCGTCTGAATCAGGGAATCGACATGGCAGCTGCCGTAATTGGTGCCGAAGATCGTGTGGAAGCTGCGCGAGGCGGGCATATAGCAGACCAGACCGTCGATGTTGGCGGTGTCGCCGCTCATGAGCTCGCCGGTGATGTTGTCCTCCTCGTCGGAGTCGGGTGATGCGGGCACCAGATTGCACATAAAGGTAAAGGGATCGCCGGATCTGTGGCGGGTGGTGTCGCTCTCATGAATGCGGTTATAGTCCATGCCGATGCAGAAATCGCTCATGAGCTGCGTGAAATACCGGTAGCTGACGCTTTTCTCGTTCGGCGTCATCATCAGGATGATGTTGCCGCCGACATCCGCGTAGTCGGAAAGCTTTTTATATTCGTCCTCCGTGATGTCGGACATCGGGCCGGCTGCAATGACCGTACAGGCATCCTCCGGCACCTTTTCCTCGTTCATGAGGTTCAGCTGCTTGGACTTGTAGTTGAAGTTTGCGAAGTTGGTGGTCAGCTTGCTGTACTTGGACATCGGTGTTTCGCCGTGGCCTTCGAGGAAGTAGATCACGGGCTGGATGTTCTCGACGACGCACTGGATTGCGCCGGTCAGAAGCGGCTCTGCACGGAACTGCTCGCTGACGACCGAGGTGGAGCCGTCCGGATTTGTGGTGTACTCCTCCCAGTAGATGCCGCCGCCCTGCACGCGCTTGACATTGCCGTTGCAGACGAGGAACAGGTCATTCTTCTTGAGGTTGTAGACATTGTCCGGGTTGAGCTTTCTGCCGATGTCGGGCTGCGTTTCCGGATCGAAGTCGATCAGGTTGATGCAGTCGTGCTTGTCGTAGTTTTTCAGCGTCTCGTAGAAATCGAGCACGGTGGTATCGTTTTCAAGCAGCTCCAGCCGGTTCAGATAGTACATATCCACCCTGACGCCCTCCGCATCGAGCTTGTCGAGGTAGTTCTCCGAAGCATTGGTCAGGGAATACCGCTTGTGCGGCGTCATATCCAGGCTGAGATTCAGGCGGTCAAAGATCAGATTGACCGGAACCGCAACGGCAAGGACGAGAATCGCCAGAATCCATGCCAGTGCAGTATACTTTCTATTCTTGGCGGTAATTGAATTCTTCATGTTATTCCTCCGTCCCTATTTAGCCGCGGCTCCAGCGGCGCTTTTCGATGACGATCACGATCCATGCAAGCACTACGGCGGAGAGCGAGACGAAGAAGACCAGATCGGACACGCTGAAGAAGCCCTGCGCGAACGCCGCAAACCGGTGCTGCGTCGAGAACCAGAGCATAGCGGACGACAGCCACGGCAGCGACTGCACAAACTGCGTTTCGGCGAAGCTGTCCAGGATGATGACGAAGATCATCGCCGCTTCTCCGAACACGGCTGCGAGAATCGGGCTGTCCGTCACGGCGGAGCAGAGCATTCCGACTGCGATGCAGACGAGGCTCCAGAGGATGAAGCCCAGATAGCCGCAGATCAGACTGGAAACGATGACCGAGCCCTTGATGAAGGCCACCAGCGGGTAGAACAGCGAGAGGACGAGCATCAGCCCGAAGACCGTGACCACCGCCAGATACTTGGCAAGGACGACCTGCCAGACACGGATCGGTGCCGAGAGCCAGAGCGTTTCCGTATGAGACTTGCGCTCCTCCGCAAAGGTGCGCATGGTCAGCAGCGGAATCAGGAAAATAAAGAAGAAGAAATTGTTGTAAAAGACTGCGGGAAACTGAAAGGACAGCGTGCTGGAGGACATCTGGGAGATCGAGCGGATAAAGCTCCACGAAAAGACCATCAGGAACAGCGCGCTGACGATGTACGCAAACGGTGTGCAGAAATAGGACCGCACTTCCCTTTTATATAGTGCAAACATCAGTTGTCATCCTCCTTCTGCTTCGGTGCGGGCTCGGTGTCAAACTCCGGATCCGTAAAGGGCGCGGAGGAGGTCAGGCGGACAAAGACATCTTCGAGGCTCGAATGCAGCGTGCTGATTTCGAGCACCATGCAGTCCCCGGCGACGAGCGCAGCGACGAGCGGCTTTCTGACCTCGTCGGATTCCGCCTTGATCGTATAGGTGTTGACGCCGGGCGTGTCGGGGACGACATCCTCGATGTCGCCGGTGCCCTTGACGCTGCGGATGATGCGCGTGACCTTGGTCATCTCGCCCTCGGCCTTGAGCCGGATGCGGAGCACGCCGGAGACCTGCCGTTCGAGGTTTTCGATCGTGTCCACAGCGCGGATCTGTCCCTTGTTGATGATGACAACACGCTCGCAGACCGCAGCGACCTCGGCCAGAATATGCGTCGAGAAGATGATCGTGTGCTCTCTGGCGAGATCCTGAATGAGTGTGCGGACCTCCATGACCTGCTTCGGATCGAGGCCGACGGTCGGCTCATCGAGGATGAGGAATTTCGGATTGCCGAGCAGTGCCTGCGCAAAGCCGACTCTCTGGCGGTAGCCCTTTGAGAGGTTGCCGATGACGCGCTGCTGCACATCGGTGAGGCTCAGCTTTTCGAGTGCATAGTCCACCTGCTTTTTCCGTTCTGCGCGGGGGACTCCTTTGAGCCCCGCCGCAAACTGCAGGTACTCGCGGACGCGCATTTCCGGATAAACCGGCGGAAGCTCCGGCAGATAGCCGATCAGGCGCTTGACCTGAAGCGGCTCCTTGGCGATGTCATGCCCGTCCACCAGAACCGTGCCGGAGGTGGAAGGGAGACATCCGGTAATCATATTCATTGTAGTGGATTTACCCGCGCCGTTCGGGCCGAGGAAACCGAGGACCTCGTGATCTCCGACCGTGAACGAAATATCCGTTACGGCAGGGTGAGTGCCGTAATATTTGGTCAGATTGCGGATTTCAACCATGTGGGTCGCAGCCCCTTTCTGTCATCAGACAAGATTCCGTTCTATTATCTCAAAAAATCATGAACAAACCGTGAATGTACTATATCTAAAGTGTGAATATCCAATTCGATTCTTCGCATAAATATGATAAATCCGAAATGTGTGCGATGTGTGTCAATTTTCTGAAATCCGGCATTGTTTTTTCGGTTTTTTTGTCTAAAAATGAAATCGTAGGTCAGGTTGCACAAAATCCGAAGGGCGAATTTGTGTAAGCATCCAAAAAAAGGCGGGCGGAGTTTCGGATTTTGCCGAAATGCTTGACAAGCAGAACGAAAATCACTATAATTGAAACTAGGAAACTGTAACGGCATCTCTCTGCCCGTTTGCAGAAACCGCCTTCCGGAATGTGTTCGGTGACAACGGATGCCGACCGGACGCGCGGGGCGGGGCGCAGCGGAAAGCGACCGTACAGGAGAAACCGCAGTATGCCCAACCTGTGGATTTGAGCGTACAATGCCGGTACAGTGAAAGAAGGATCCGGGCCTGCCGCACGGTACGGGTACGGGTTCTTTCCGAACAGCTTGCGTCCGGATTTTGCTTCCCGGACAAACCGTGCAGGCAGAAGCAAAAAATCTTTATCTTAACGAGAGGGGAAAAAAGAATGCAATTCAAGAAGAACAGAGCGATTCTCGCGGCCGTCGTTGCAGCGGCAATGTCTTCGAGTATGCTGATGAGCACTGTTGCATCAGCAGCTGTTTCAAACAAGTACGGCGATGACACCTACAAGAACAGGTTCCTGTCGCTGTACGAGAATGTCATTAACGAAGGCGAAAAGAATGGTTACCTGAGCGACAAGAACAAAGCTGATGGCGGTTTCGGTATTCCGTACCACTCCGTCGAAGAGCTGATCTGCGAGGCTCCTGACTACGGTCATGAGACCACTTCCGAGGCAATGTCCTACATCGTCTGGATCGCTGCGATGCACGATCGCATCACCGGCGGCTCGGAGGACCTCGCAAAGGCATGGAAAACACTGGAGAAGATGATCCCGCAGTCGGATCAGCAGAACGGCTTCTTTAGGAAGGATGAAGTTTCTGCTCAGACTGCGAAGGAATGGCCGGAAGGTTTCGGTCTGGACGGTGATCCCGACAAGTGCGGTATCAATATGTATCCGTCTGAGGGCAGCGATTCCAATACCGGTAAGAACCCGATCCACAAGGAACTGAAGAGCGCCTACAGCTCCGAGGGCCGCGTCTATCTGATGCACTGGCTCGCCGATGTCGATGACTGGTATGGCTTCGGCGGTTCTGCAAGAGGAACAAAGGGCGATTTCACCTACATCAATACATTCAACCGCGGCGACCAGGAGTCCTGCTTCGAGACGGTCCCGCATCCGTCGATCGAGGATCTGACCTACGGCAACTCTACGCAGGGCATGAAGTTCGCATTCCAGAAGTCCACCGCGAAGTCCTGGTCCTACACCAACGCTCCTGACGCAGAAGACCGTGCAATTCAGGCTGTCTACGCTGCGGATCGCTGGGGCGTGTCGAACGATCTCGGCACCAAGGCCGGCATGATGGGCGACTTCTGCCGTAACGATATGTTCGACAAGTATTACAAGGCTATCGGCTGCCAGAGCTTTGAGACTCAGAACGACGGCCAGAAGGTCGGCGAAGAGGGCGGTCAGCACTACCTGATGTCCTGGTACACCGCATGGGGCGGCGCTGCAGACGGTTCCTGGGCATGGCAGATCGGCTGCTCGCACTCTCACCAGTTCTATCAGAACCCGCTCGCAGCATACGGCCTGCTGTATGATACCAAAATGAAGATGAGCTCCAACGCAACGAAGGACTACACCACTTCGCTGGAGCGTCAGATTGAGCTGTATCTGTGGCTGCAGAGCGCAGACGGCCCGTTCGCCGGCGGCTGCACCAACAGCTGGAACGGTAAGTACGAGAAGTACCCGTCCAATGTTGCAAAGTTCCACGACATGGCTTATGTTGAGCACCCTGTTTACGCTGACCCGGGTTCCAACCACTGGACCGGTAACCAGTTCTGGTCTACGCAGCGTCTGGCAGAGCTCTACTACATCATCAAGACCGATTCCAAGGGCGACCAGTCCAGCGTGAAGCCGGGCGGCCTGACGCTTGAGAAGGCTCTTGAGACTCTGCTCGACAACTGGGTGAAATACTTCGTGACCGAGACCAAGCTTGACGATAAGGGCGACTTCTCCGTCCCGGCAACGCTTGACTGGTCCGGCCAGCCGGCTGATTGGACCGGCTCCTACAGCGCAGGCGCAAACAGCAGCCTCCACTGCTCGATCACTGCAATGGGCAACTCCGACCTCGGTTGTGCTGCTTCTCTGGCTGACACCCTCGTCTACTACGCAAAGGCAAAGGGTGCAAAGGTCAATTCCGACGGTTCTGTCGATAAGGGTTCTACCCTGGAGCAGAATGCACTCTACACTGCGAAGGAACTGATGGACCGCGCCTGGAAGCTCGGCCGCGATGAAATCGGTATTTCCAGAACCGAGCACAACGGCTCGCTGGCTCGTTTCTTCGAGCAGGAAGTCTGGATCCCGAAGGATGCTTCCGGTAAGTATCCGTACGGTGAGAAGGAAGTCACCAACGGTGCGAAGTTCATCGACCTTCGTCCGCAGTATGAGGATGTTGAGGGCTTTGACACGCTGAAGAAGGCTTGGGAAGCTGATGTGGCTGCCGGCGCGAAGTACGACAACCCGACTTCTGACTGCAGCGATTTCAAGAATGTTGCAGCTGTGGATCTGAAGTTCCACAGATTCTGGCATGTCGGCGATGTGCTGATGACGCTCGGCACCTTCGATCTGCTCTATCCGGAGATGAAGCCGGATGCAGCAAGCTCCGGTGTTGATACCACGACCACGACGACGACCACCACCACTTCCGACTCCACCGGCAGCACCAAGACGCTGTGGGGCGATGTGGACTGCAGCGGCGATGTCAAGGTTGCTGACGCGGTTCTGCTCGCGCGCTATGTGGCAGAGGACAAGGTCACTGTCACTGCACAGGGCAAGATCAATGCTGACTGCTACGATGCAGGCGACTCCAAGCTGACTGCCGAGGATACCGGCGTCATCCTGAAGTACCTCGCTGGCCTCATCAAGCAGAACGAGCTGCCGGAGAAGGCATAATTCTTCCGCAATATATGACAGAGAGGGCGTACCCGGAAGGGTGCGCTCTCTTTTTTTGCGAAATCGGCACTTTTCCCTTGATTTTCCGGCGGAAATGTGGTATACTAAAGTGATGAACTATCTGCGGATAGGCGTCCGAAAAAGATGAAAGCGGAGGAAACAATATGCCAAAAAGTATGACGGGCTACGGGAGAGCCCAGCGCCTTGCAAACGGCAGGGATGTTCTGGTTGAGATTCGCGCAGTCAATCACAGGTATTATGAATTTTCAGCGCGGCTGCCGCGCACCTGCCTCTATCTGGAGGAGAAGCTCAAGGGCTTCCTCAACGGACGCATTGCGCGCGGAAAGGTTGAGGTTTCGGTGACGATCGCCCGCCCGGACGGCAAGGATGCCCAGATTGCGGTGAACCGCTCCGTTGCGGAGGGCTATGTCCATGCCCTGCGCAGCCTCAACGAGGAGCTCGGCTGCGAAGAACAGCCGTGGCTCGAAGATGATCTGAAGCTCTCCTCGCTGCTGCGCCTGCCGGACCTGTTTACGGTCACGAAGGAGCAGGACGATGAGCAGGAGGTCTGGGCCGTTGTTTCTGAGGCGGCCGGAGAGGCACTGGATTCCTTCCTCTCGATGCGTGCGGCGGAGGGCGAGCGCCTTGCAGCCGATCTGCTGCAAAAGCTCGATGGCCTGGAAAAGATGCTCAGCGAGATCGAGGCGATCGAACCGTCTGTTGCCGAGAGCTACCGCGAGCGCCTGTTTGCCCGTCTGACCGAGATCCTCGGCGACACGAACATTGACGAGCAGCGCATCCTCACCGAAGCGGCCATTTTCTCTGAGAAAACGGCGATCGACGAGGAAACCGTCCGTCTGCACAGTCACATCACGCAGTTCCGTACATTGCTCGAAGCCGATGAACCCGTCGGCAGAAAGCTCGATTTCCTCGTGCAGGAGATGAACCGTGAGGTCAATACCATCGGCTCGAAGGCGCAGGAGCTTCGCATCACGAAGCTGGTCGTCGATATGAAATCGGAGATCGAGAAGCTCCGCGAGCAGATTCAGAATATCGAGTGATGCGGAGGGGGAGTTTGTGATGCGTCTGATTAACATCGGCTTTGGCAATATGATTTCGTCGGCGCGGCTCGTGACCATCGTCAGTCCCGATTCCGCACCGATCAAGCGCATTGTGCAGGATGCCCGCGACCGCGGCAGACTGATCGACGCGACCTACGGCAGAAGAACCCGTGCCGTCATTGTCATGGACAGTGACCATGTGATTCTGTCGGCGATTCAGCCGGAAACCATTGCGGCGCGGCTTGCGGGCGCAGCAGCGCCGGCAGCTGAGGCAGAGGAGGAAGCGGAAGATGAAGCGTGAAGGACTGCTGATTGTACTGTCCGGCCCGTCCGGATGCGGAAAGGGAACGCTGGTCGGCGAGATGTTGAAGCGCGGCGACTGCGCCGTATCCGTCTCGGCGACGACCAGAGAGCCGCGGACAGGCGAGGCGGACGGCGTGAGCTACCATTTTCTCTCGCGTGCGGAATTTGAGCAGTATATCGCGGAGGATAAGCTGCTGGAATACGCAGAATACTGTGGCAATTACTACGGCACGCTGCGCGAGGAGGTCAATGCCCTGCGTGCCGCCGGCAAACATGTCATTCTGGAGATTGATGTGCAGGGTGCGCTGCAGATCCGGGAGCGCTGTCCCGGTGCCGTGCTGATCTTTACATTGCCGCCGACCATTGCCGAGCTGCAGCGCCGCCTCAAAAAGCGCGGAACAGAAACGGACGAGATCATTGCAAGGCGCATCGCGCAGGCGGAAAAAGAGCTGCCGTTCGCGCAGCAGTATGACTACATTTTGCTCAATGACGCATTGGAGGATGCCGTCAAGGACTTTGAAAGCATCATCCGTGCCGCGAATATGAGACCATATTATTCTGTCAAGAAGATTGGAGAGATGATTGAAGATGTTAAGACCTTCTATGTATCAGATCATTGCGAAGAATGAGAGCTATTATTCGCTCGTGATCGGCGTCGCCAAGCGCGCCAGAGAAATCGCCGAAGCCCATGTCCGCGAGAAGGAGGCCGCAAAGGCCGCTGCCGAGCGCAAGGCAAAGGCAAACGGTGAGCAGAAGGTGCGTCTCGACGAAAAGACCTTAAAGCTCGTCGTACTGGAGGAAAACCCTGTCAAGACGGCCGTCGATGAGTTTGCGGCGGGCAAGTACCGTCTGGTCGATCCCGAATCCGAGACCGAAGTCTGATGAGCGGACCGGCTGCCCCTGCGCCGGACCGTGAGCCGGTGCTGCTGGTCGCGGTAGACGCCGCTGCGCCGGGCTTTGACCGGCTTTACAGCTATACCGCAAGAGCCGAGCTGCGCGGGCGCGTCCGCCCCGGAATGCGGGTTGCGGTTCCCTTCGGAAAGGGCAACCGCCGCCGCATCGGCATGGTGCTGAAAACCGAGGAGATGCCCGCCCCTGCGGAAAACAGTACGGCACAGACCTTTGTTCTGAAGCCGGCTGCCGCGCTGCTTGATGCCGAGCCGGTTCTGACAGACGAACTGCTCATGCTGGTAAACTGGCTGCATGAGCACACCTTCTGCACATGGTATGACGCGGTGCGTGCCGTTCTGCCGGGCGGTTTGCAGATCCGGCTGGAGGAA
>JAILIG010000004.1 GCA_024695445.1 Oscillospiraceae bacterium | reverse complement strand
GGTTGCGCGTCTGGATGACCGGGAGCGCGATTGGTATACTGACGATCTGAAAAAGCTGCGTAATCATCCATTGCTGTCCGATGCCGGAAAAGCACGGATTGATGAATATTTATCGCCGGATAAGACCGCAGAGTTGTCCCCTGCCGCAAAGTACATCATGAACGAGGATAATATGCCGATGTTCGCAGACCGTATGGTCGCCGGCGATGAGCTGGAGGAAATTGCACACCGTATCCTGGATAACGGCGAGGACGCCGCGGCGGTCGCGCAGGACTTTGTTGATGCTTCCAGATACATCATTTCCGACCATGAGACCTTTGATCTGACCACATTTGCCGCAGCCAAAGACGATGACGGAGTGACATTGACGGCAGAGCCGGATTCTGCGCATCCGTTCAGTGTGTCGTACAGCTGGGAGCAAATCGGAAGCTTTTTCCGGGTGGCGGCACAGCTGCATCGTGATGTGGAGCGTGAGGCAGAGGAAGCGTATGAGCGGGATATTGCCGAGAACATGGAAGCATATGATGCACTTGACCATCACCGCGATGTTTATCTGCGCGATACCCGCAAAACCACGGAACCCATGAACGGGTATATCTCGGATGCACGCAAACAGGAATTCTACAATTACCGTTTGCACTTCGATCCGGATCAGGGCTATCTCTTGATGGCAGACAGCGACAAGGACGATGATCTCATTATCCGTAATTTCACAATGGTGAGCAGTCAGATCGTGCTGCACGGCATCCGGGAAATGGGTTTTACCGTGACCGGCGTGGAACCGGCTTTCACATATGAGATCTACCAGCTGAAAAGCGGAGAAGAGCATCATTATCACCGATTTGAGAGCATGGAATCCAACAGATATGCACATCTGACGCATGAAGATTATGACCTTGTGTATTCCGGTGATTTGCGTGAGATTCCCGGTGACACAATTCAGCAAAAGCTGGATATGCTGTTTCAGAAGTTTAACGTCAATCACCCGACGGATTATAGCGGAAGGTCAATGAGTATCAGCGATGTGATAGTCGTGAACGAGGGCAGCGGCAGAACACCGTACTATGTGCAGCCGGTTGGTTTTGAGGTGATGCCGGAATTCTTTGCGCACAAATATGACCTGATCGACATCCGGTTCACAGGCAATCCGAAAGGGTTCAATGCGATCAAGGTCGCGGCGCGGACGGATTCCTTTGCGGACACCGGCGAGACGCATTTGCTGATTCCCGTTGCGCCGGTATTCTATGCGCGCCTTTCCGAAAATGCAGTGCTTTCCGATGTGCAGAAGGTCATTCAGACGGCGCATGAAAACGGCTGCTATCTGACCGGCGAATCAGTCGCGTATCTGACGGAACGCTTCGGCGCGGACTTCATGCCGGAGTTGGAGCCGGTCGATACGGTGCTTCACATTCCGGGCACAGATATGACTGTGGACATTGCGGCAGTTGCGCATTTTGCTATGACAAACACTTACGGACAGTACGAGGGCGGCATCGACAGCGACGGGCATGAGCGAAAGGATAACTTTTCGCAGCAGTCGGAATCGTATACCTACACCTACCTCGGGAACGGGATTGTTGAGGAAGAATATTCCTCGACAAAGCAGGATGATCCGGCAAGCCCTATGCACTACAATCTCTATGACAGCGTGCAGCGCGAGCGGCTCTTGCAGGGAATGCTTGAGTTTACGCAGCAGTCCGAAAGCCTGACTACGCACACTGAACCGAAACAGCAGCCTGCACCCGAACGGAACTTTGTGCTTGTCCTGAATGATAACGAACATAAAATTCAGTTCGGTGAGGTCTTTGACACGCTGGAAGCCGCACAGGATGCAGGAAACGAAGCGATTCACAGCGGTCAGGCAATCGGTTATGCGGTGCTGAACCGGCAGGAACAGAAGATCGAAGTCTATGACAGCGAGTTCCCGACCAGCGGCGTTTTCAGCGAGGAAGTCTACGCAAACAGCCCATTCCAAACGCTGACCGTCCACACGGACGCTCCGCTGAAACCGGCGGAAGAACCCGAACCGCAGAAAAAGGGGCGTCCGACCAGAGCAGAACAGCTTTACAAGCTGTTTGCGGAAATGTATCCGGAAATCGTCAGCGGTGAGCATGAATATGAGCGGTATGAAGATCCCGACGGAGAGGATTCCGGTTTTGAGCCGCTTGCGGTGGAAAATCACGGCGGCGGGCAGTATTCGTGGTCAACCTTCTACTTTCAGGAAGGCGACCTCATGGCTGATCCTGACTTCTGCTTCCTGCTCGATCACGAAAACAAGCGCATGGAAATGCTGTCATTCCAGATGGACGGTGTGCCGCCATACGGAACACTGTATCAGAGCTGCGTGGATGATAACGGCAATTATGACCGCAAGCTTCAGCGTGAACTGGAAGAAACAATGCTGCAAAATCTCCGGAACGCAAGGAATGTTGGAAGAA
>JAILIG010000188.1 GCA_024695445.1 Oscillospiraceae bacterium | reverse complement strand
CGTTGCGCGCATTCTGGCGGGCATATACAAGTGCCTCGGCGTGCTGTCGAAGGGACAGCTCGTCGAAGTGGACCGCTCCGGTCTGGTCTCCGGATATGTGGGGCAGACGGCGCTCAAGACCAAGGAGGTCATCGACCAGGCAATGGGCGGCGTGCTGTTCATCGACGAGGCCTACGCGCTGACGACAAACACCGGCAAGGGCGATTTCGGGCAGGAGGCAATCAATACGCTGCTCAAGGAGATGGAGGATCACCGCGATGACTTCATTGTCATTGTGGCGGGCTATACCGACCTCATGGAGGAATTCCTCGACAGCAATCCGGGACTGCGCTCCCGCTTCAACAAGGTCATCATGTTCGAGGACTATATGCCGGATGAGCTGCTCGACATTTTCAAGAGCATCTGCACCAAGTCCGGCATGACGCCGACGAAGGAAGCGGAGGACGCGGTGCTCGAATACTTCACGCTGCGCTGCGGCATGAATCTCGACACCTTTGCGAATGCGCGTGATATCCGTAATTTCTTTGAGAAGGCAATCACCAATCAGGCAAACCGGCTCGCCGCGATCGAGTCGCCGACGAACGGCCAGCTCACAACTCTGACGATTGACGATGTATCGGGCATCGAACTGAACTAAAGCTTCGGTCAAGCCTTCATTCCGCATTCCGCATTCAACATATTTCTCACCGTCTGAGCTCCGCGCACGCAGAGCGCTCTGAAACCGAAGGAGGATGATTATGACGATCACCGCAATCACCGACGACATTCGCTATATCGGCGTAAACGACCACAAAATCGACCTGTTTGAGGGGCAGTACGATGTCCCGAACGGCATGGCCTATAATTCCTATGTCATCCTTGACGGGAAGATTGCCGTCATGGACACGGTTGACCGCAATTTCACCCACGAATGGCTGGACAATCTGGCTTCCGCACTCGGCGGCAGAAAACCCGATTATCTGATCGTGCAGCACATGGAGCCCGACCACTCCGCGAACATCGCAAACTTCATGAAGCTGTACCCGGAGGCGGTCATCGTTGCCTCGGCAAAGGCCTTCACGATGATGCAGAACTTCTTCGGCACGGACTACGCCGACCGCCGCATCGTCGTGAAAGAGAATGATACGCTCAGCCTCGGCAGACATACGCTGACCTTCATCACCGCTCCGATGGTTCACTGGCCGGAGGTCATCATGACCTATGACAGCGCGGACAGGGTGCTGTTCTCGGCGGACGGCTTCGGCAAGTTCGGCGCACTCGATATCGAGGAGGACTGGGCGTGTGAGGCACGGCGCTATTACTTCGGCATCGTCGGAAAGTACGGCGCACAGGTGCAGGCCGTGCTGAAAAAGGCCGCCGCACTCGAAATCGGGATCATCTGCCCGCTGCATGGCCCCGTGCTCTCCGAAAATCTCGCCTACTATCTCGGACTGTACCAGACATGGTCGTCCTACGGCACCGAGACCGAGGGCGTCGCGGTGTTCTATACCTCCGTCTACGGCAATACGAAGCGCGCCGCCGAAAAGCTCGCGGAAGCGCTCAGGGCAAAGGGCTGCCCGAAGGTCGCACTCAATGACCTCGCAAGAGAGGACATGGCGGAGTGCGTCGAGGATGCATTCCGGTACGGGCGCATTGTCCTCGCAACAACGACCTACAACGCCGAGATCTTCCCGTTCATGCGCATCTTCATCGAGGAGCTGACCGAGCGCGGCTTCCGGAACCGTACCGTCGGATTCATTGAGAACGGCTCGTGGGCGCCGATGGCGGAGAAGGTCATGAAAAAGATGCTGGAGGACTGCAAAAATCTGAAATTCGCAGAGCACTCCGTTCACATCAAATCGGCCGTCAGTGAGGAAAACCTCGCCGAAATCGAGGCGCTGGCAGCGGAGCTCTGTCAGGACTATCTCGCACAGCAGGACGAAACCGCGAACAAGAGCGACATGACCGCGCTCTTCAAAATCGGATACGGACTGTATGTCGTCACCTCGAACGACGGCACGAAGGACAACGGCCTGATCGTCAACACGGTCACGCAGGTGACAAACACGCCGAACCGCGTCGCTGTGACGATCAACAAGGACAGCTATTCACACCATGTTATCCGGCAGACCGGCATCCTGAATGTCAACTGCCTGTCCGTCGAGGCGCCGTTCCGCGTCTTTGAGAACTTCGGCTTCCAAAGCGGCAGAAACACGGACAAATTCGCGGGCTGCAAGCCGCTGCGGACGGACAACGGACTGGTCATGCTGCCGCATTATATCAATGCGGTGATGTCGCTGAAGGTCGAGCAGTATGTCGATCTCGGCACGCACGGAATGTTCATCTGCGAGGTGACGGAAGCGCGTGTGATTTCCGATGCGGAAACGATGACCTACACCTATTATCTCGACCGCGTGAAGCCGAAGCCGCAGACCGAGGGCAAAAAGGGCTGGGTATGCAAAATCTGCGGCTATGTGTACGAGGGCGAGGAGCTGCCGGAGGACTTTGTCTGTCCGCTCTGCAAGCACGGCGCGGCGGACTTTGAGCCGATCGAGTGAGCTTCTGATCCGCTATCACAGACGGAAAGGAGGGCTGTGAGATGAAGTATATCTGTTCTGCGTGCGGCTTTGTGTATGACGAAGAGCTGGGCGATCCGGAAAACGGGATCGAGCCGGGCACGAAATTCGAGGATCTGCCGGACGATTACGAATGTCCGCTCTGCGGCGTCGGCAAGGATATGTTTGAGGCAGAATAATGCGGTATTCCGCGGGGGACGCTCTGAAAAAGGGCGTTCCTTTTTTGTCCGCACAAGAATGCACACATCCCTCAAACAATAATTCTTGCAGGGTTGCACGCTTCCGGGCGGAGGTAACTGTTGCTGACGGGAACTAACCGGCATCCCAAACTAAAGTTTCGGTCAAGCCTTTTCAAAGGCTTGCAGGGATGAGGGGCGGCGCCCCTCATCGCGCTCCGCAGAGCGCGAAACTCTCTTCGCCTTAAAAAGAGCCCCGCCGAGGGGGTGAATTACCGCCTTGCGGCAAGAGGGGGACGCCCTGCGATAGAAGGCATCCCCTAAAAAGACGATGATAACTTTTTCGACAGACTGAAGGGGAGCGTACCAAAGTGTGCGCTCCCCTTCGTTTTTTGAAAAAAAAAGAAAATCACTGCCGAAACAGTGATTTGAGAGTGAAAGCAAATGTGTACCGGCATTCGCTTTTTCACAGCATTCCGCCACGAGAGGGTTCGGCAAGAGGGGCTGCCGGGAAACGAAACGCTGCATTGACCAGATATTGCGGAAAAATCGTTGCATGATTTCAACCGCAAGTATATTATAGCACAAATATCACAGATATGCAATGTGAAATCGTATTTCTGCACTGTCTTATTATCTCCAATTCTCAGAACATCCCCTCTCCCGCCGCCGGTTTTGACAATTTCCGGCGTTTTGGCAGGTTGCACAATCGCCTGTTTCGTTTCTTGTGATACTGCCGAAAAAACTGCACAGGATGCACAAAAACTTGACAAAAGGAACGAACTGTGCTAAAATAGAATCGTATGGGTGTGCCCTTTTCGGCGTACCCGCTGAACAATCGCCGTCCGGTGGCGGCAGGAGGATTTATGCCATGCCTGACAGAGCACGCAGAATTGCAGTTGTCGTTTCGGGAATTGACGAAGAATACCAGAATCAGGTCATCTGCGGCGCAGAGCACTTCGCCGCGGCGCATTCCGTGCGGCTCTTTCTGTTTGCGGATATGGGAGGCATCCACGGCATTCCCGCGCACGATACCGGCGAGTACAATATCTACAGCCTGCTCCGGTATGAGCAGTTTGACGGCATCCTCCTTCTGACCAATACGATTCAGTCCGAGCCGGTGCGGCAGGAGCTGCTTTCCGCCGTCCGGAAATCCGGTATTCCCGCGGTGATTATGGACGCCGGAATCCCCGGCGCAGCGTCGGTCACCGCTGACAATTACAGTGCCATGCGGCAGATTGCCGAGCATATCACCGATCATCACGGATGCAGGCGGATCGCCTATATCGGCGGCCCGCGGAGCAATCCCGAAAGCGCCGACCGGCTGCGCGCCGTGCAGGATGTCCTGTCCGAGCGTGGAATCGAGCTGCATCCGCGGCAGAATTTTGAGGGGAACTTCCTGAGCGAAGACGGCGGAGCCGCCGTCCGGCAGTTCCTCGCAGATGCAAAAAAGCCGGGATCCGGCGTTCCGTTTCCTGAGGCGATCATCTGCGCAAACGATGTCATGGCGATCGCCGCGATGAACGCGCTGGCCGCAAACCGCATCTCCGTCCCGCAGGATGTCATCGTCACGGGCTTTGACCACACCTTTGCCGGCAGAAACTTTTCGCCGGAGCTGACCAGTGTGGACCGCAGGCTCTTTGAGGCGGGACAGCTCGCCTGTAAAATGCTCTGGGCGCAGGAGGTGCAGCCCGGCATGACACAGACGGTTCTCCGCGGCACCTCGGCAGTCTTCTCGGAGAGCTGCGGCTGCCGGGAGCGCACCGCCGAAACGGAGGCCGACTTCCGGAAGCTGAGCTGCCGGATCGCAGAGCAGTACACCGCCGATGCCAGACAGAACAGCCGGATGAGCTGTGCCTTCGGTGCCTGCGAGACACTCCCGCAGCTGACAACCGCGCTGCGCAGCTTTGTGCCGGAAATGCCGTGCAGCGGCTTCTGGCTCTGCCTCAACGCCGACTGGCTGGGCGACACCGAAGCCATGCTGGCTGCCGCGACCTCCGGCATCCGGGAGCAGTACCGCACAAAGGGCTATCCGGAGCGGATGTGTGTACCGCTCGCTTATGAAAACGGAAGCTTTTCCGCCGCAGAGGACTTTTCGTCCGAACAGATGCTGCCGCCCTGTGCGTCGGACATCGCAAGCGGCAGTGATTATTTCTTCCCGCTGCACTTCCGCAGCCGCTGCTTCGGATACTGTGTCCTGCGCGGCAATGCGGAAATGATGCAAAGCCCCGCAGTATTCTCGTGGATGATGATGCTCGGCAATGTGCTGGAGCACATCCGGAAGCTCTGCTGCACCAACGCCGTCGTGGAACGGCTGGAACAGCTCTATGTCATGGACGCGCTGACCGGCATCTACAACCGCAGCGGATTTGCACGGGCGACTGCAAAGCCTTACGGGCAGGCAATCCAGGAGCAGAGTCCGGTGATGATTATGTTTGCCGATCTTGACGGGCTCAAGGCGATCAATGACCGGTACGGGCATTCGGCAGGTGACACGGCGCTCCGTGCCGTGGGGCAGGCCATGAAAAATGCCTGTCAAAACGGAGAAATCTATACGCGGTTCGGCGGAGACGAATTTCTGGTCTTCGCGGCCGGCAAAACCGAGGCGGAGTGCAGCGCACTGGCCGACGCGATCCGCGGGGAGCTGCGCTGCTTCAACGAGCAGGGCGATGCGCCCTTTCCGGTCACAGTCAGTCTCGGCTACCGGCTGACTGTGCCGCGTCCCGATACCTCTGTGTTCAGCATCATTGCTGAGGCAGATCAGAAAATGTACGAGGAAAAGAAAAAGCGGACGACATCCAAATATCTGCGCAAATAAAGCGCGACAGTCTGAGGTGAAATTATGGCGAATACCAATCTGACAGTTGCGGTCATCGCTTCCGGAATCGACGAGGAATACCAGCAGACCATTCTGGGCGGCATTCACCGCTATGCGGCACAGCATCATGTCAATATCGCGCACTTCATCGCCTTCGGCGGCATTCTCGCCAACCCGAAGTACGATCAGGGTGAATACAACATCTTTGAGCTGCCGAACTTTTCGCTGTTTGACGGCGTGATTCTGCTTTCAAACACCTTTTCTTCCGATCTGGCGGAATCGCTCTGGGAGCGCATCCGCCAAGCAGGCATCCCCGCCGTCAGCATCGACCGCGAGCTCGGCGACTGCTATTTCATCGGCATCCGCAATGCCCCCGCCATGGAGCAGATTACGCGCCACTTCATCGAAAAGCACGGCGTCCGGCGCCTGAACTACATCTCCGGCCCGGATGACAATACCGAGAGCTCTGCGCGTCTCAGCGCCTTCCGGCGCGTGCTGGAGGAATATGATATCCCGCTGGAGCCGGAGCGCATCTACCGCGGCACCTTCCGTGCCAAGGACGGCAGACGCGCCGTTGAGGCCTTCCTGAAGTCGGAGCTGGAGCTGCCCGAAGCCATCATCTGCGCGAACGACGCCATGGCGATCTCCGCCGTGCTGGCGCTCGAAGCAAACGGCATCCGCGTGCCGGACGATGTGCTGGTTTCCGGCTTTGACAACATCTACAACGCCCGGCATTTCTCGCCCGCTCTGACGACCGTCGAGCGCCCGCTGATGCAGTCCGGCGCACTCGCCTGCGAGCTGATCTGCCGGCACGCCGCCGGTGAGGAGCTGCCCCGCGTACAGGAGCTGAACGCCGTCCCGATCTACGACGAGAGCTGCGGCTGCCCCGCACAGCAGCCGGAGGACGGCAGCGTCTTCAAAAAGCGCAACTACCAGATTCTCGAAAACACCAGACGCGATATTTCGCGCTGCAACCAGATGTCCTGCGCGCTGGTCGAATGCGACAGCTTTTCTGAGTACATCGACACGCTGAAAAGCTATATCCTCATGACCAAATGCGAGGAATTCTACCTCTGTCTGAACGACAACTGGCATCTGCGGCAGATTCAGCACGAGACGGGCTATACCGGCGAGTTGCCGATCGACTCCTACACCGTACACGGCTATTCAAAGCGCGTGCTGATGCCGCTGTCGTACTATAACCGCAGCTTCCACAGCGCAGAGAGCTTCACCTCGGACGAGATCCTGCCGCGCCTGCGCACCGAGAGCGACGATGTGCGCAACATCTTCTTCGTTCCGCTGCATTTCCGGGAGCGCAGCCTCGGCTATTTCGCCATCGTCAATTCGGATTTCCCGATGGTCAGCACGATGTTCCACTCCTTCAGCATCAACATCAGCAATTCGCTCGAAAACTTCCGCAAGCTGCTCTGCCTCGACGAGATCGTGCAGGAGCTCGACCGGCTGTATGCGATCGACTCGCTGACCGGCATCTTCAACCGCAACGGCTTCAAGCGCAGCGCCGGCTCACTCTTTGAGTCCTGCATCGAAAACAGCCGCTCCGTGATGATTATGTTCGCGGACATGGACGGCCTCAAGGCCATCAACGACAGCTACGGACACAAGACCGGCGACCACGCCATCCGCAGCATCGCCGGCATTTTGCAGGAGAGCTGCCTGAACGGCGAAATCGCCTGCCGCTTCGGCGGTGACGAGTTCTTCATCTTCGCCGCCGACTACACCGAGGCGGACGCCGAACGGCTCCGCAGCCGCATCCAGAGCAGTCTGGACATCTGCAACCGGAATGCCGGCATCCCCTATCAGCTCGGCATCAGCATCGGCGCCTGCATCACGGTGCCGCAGCCCGGCAGCTCGATCTTCCAGCTCATTACGGTCGCTGACCACCGGATGTATGAGGAGAAGAAGAAGAAAAATCCCTCCAAATATCTCAAGCAGCCGGCACCCGTCATCACGGTTCCGGAAAGCTGAATTTCCGTCCGGTCCCCTCCCTGCAGGGGACCGGACTTTTTGCAGTGCGGCCGGATTGACATTTCTTTCACAAATAGCTTGCAATCCCGCACGAAATGTGCTATAATAAGAGATAAAGCATGGCAGCGACCGGCTTTGAAAATCTGAAGGAAAGGACTGGTATGAAATATGGCAAAGATGAGCGTCATTTTTGACCGCTGTAAGGGCTGTGAGCTCTGCACGACCGCCTGCCCGAAGCAAATCGTTGCGATTCAGCATGAAAAGCGCAACAAGGAAGGCGTGTTCACCGCCTACTGCACAGATCCCGATGCCTGCATCGGATGTTCCATGTGCGCGATGATGTGTCCCGATTGTGCCATCGTTATTGAAAAATAAACCAGAAAGGAAGATTTTCATTGGAAAAGGTTTTAATGAAAGGCAATGAGGCACTTGCCGAGGCCGCCATCCGTGCGGGCTGCAAATGTTTCTTTGGCTATCCGATCACACCGCAGACCGAGCTTTCCGAGTATCTCTCCAAGCAGATGCCCAAGCGCGGCGGCGTCTTTTTACAGGCAGAATCCGAGGTTGCCGCAATCAATATGGTACTGGGCGCTGCCGGTACCGGCACCCGCGTCATGACCTCGTCGTCCTCGCCCGGAATTTCGCTGAAGTCTGAGGGTATTTCCTATATCGCAGGCTCCGATGTCCCCTGCCTCATCGTCAATGTCGAGCGCGGCGGTCCGGGTCTCGGATCCATTCAGCCGTCCCAGCAGGACTACTGGCAGGCAACCAAGGGCCTCGGCCACGGCGATTTCCGCCTCATCATCCTCGCACCGAATTCCGTGCAGGAGGTGGTCAACCTCGTCGTCCGGGCGTTTGACCTCGGCGAAAAGTACCGGATGCCGGTCATGCTGCTCTCCGACGGTCTGCTCGGTCAGATGATGGAGCCGGTCGAATTCCCGGAGATCTCCGCGGCCGCTGCCGACAACTCCGGCTGGGCTGCCTGCGGCACCGGCATGAAGCGTGAGCACCATATCGTCAACTCGCTCTACATCGAGGCAAAGGATCTCGAAGAGCAGGTCGTCAAGCGCTATGAGCGCTACGCCGCCATCGAGGAGAACGAGACGGAGGCTGAAACCTATCTGACCGACGATGCCGAAATCGTCATTACTGCATTCGGCGCCTGCTCCAGAATCGCAAAGTCTGCCGTCAACAAGGCAAGAGCCGAGGGAATCAAGGCCGGTCTGTTCCGTCCGGTTACGCTCTGGCCGTTCCCGAAAAAGGAGCTCATTGCCGCAACGAAGAACGCCAAGGCTGTGCTGTCCGTCGAGATGAACATGGGCCAGATGGTCGATGATGTCAAGCTCGCACTGGACTGCAAAATCCCGGTTTCGTTCTACGGCAGAACGGGCGGCGTCATCCCGTCCCCGAACGATGTGCTTGCAGAACTCAGAAAGCTGAACGGAGGTGCGCAGTAATGGCTGTTGTTTTTGAAAGACCGCACGCACTGTGCGATGTGCGTCTGCACTACTGTGCCGGCTGCACGCACGGTATCATCCACCGTCTCGTTGCCGAGGTCATCGACGAAATGGGCATCGAGGGCAGCACCGTCGGTGTATGTCCGGTCGGCTGCTCGGTGTTTGCATACAATTATTTCAACTGTGATATGATCGAGGCGCCGCACGGCAGAGCGCCGGCCGTTGCAACCGGTGTCAAGCGCGCAAGACCCGACCTCAATGTCTTCACCTATCAGGGCGACGGCGATCTGGCCGCAATCGG
>JAILIG010000024.1 GCA_024695445.1 Oscillospiraceae bacterium | reverse complement strand
GTGGTTTTGTTTTGGGGTGAGAATTACTCGATCAGGCCGATGCCCCAGATGACGAACTCGCGGTTGCCCGAAATGGACACATTCAGATCGCCGGAGGTGTCCTGATAATAGCCGAGCTCGGCGTCCGGGCCGCCCCAGCAGTACTGCTTGTTGCCGTTGACCTTCGTGGTCTTGCCGTTGACGGTCACATCAATATTGCCCATGCCGGAGGAATTCGCCTTGAAGACGATGATGAGGCCCTTGCCCTTTGCGGTAAAGGTCATCGGGCTGCCGCCGTTGATTGTGTAGGAATACGGAAGCACCTGTCCGCCGTTATAGCCGCCGCCCGCAGTCCAGGAGCCGGCATTGAAATTGCTCATGTCCTTCGGATTGATGTACTTGCAGTTTTCATATTCCGTGCCATAGACCGTCTTGGTCGGAACCGTATAGGAATCGGAGCGGTTCTCGGTGCGCATCGCCTGACGGAAGAAGTAGGAGAGGCAGTCGGAAACGAGCTTGCCGCCCTTGTCGTGCGGGTGATAGTCGTCCGAGAAGTAGTCGCCCTGGCTGAGGTAGCCGCTGTTGAATGCCTTGGTCAGTGCATTGTCCATGCTGATGATCGGGATGTTGAAGTTCTCGCCGACCGGCACCATCTGTGCCTGGCTGGAGAAGCCGCTCTTTGCACGGTGAATCAGAATGATGACCGCCGGCTCGTTCGGCAGATCGAGGAAGCGCTTGATGACACTCTCGAAGCACTTTTTATACATGATGTCCTCGTGATCATTGACGGAGAATTCGATGAACACGATGTCCGGATTCTTGGAGATGACATTCGGCTCGCTGCGCACGAGGCCGACGACGGACGAGGTGCCGGAAAGTCCCGCGTTGACCTCTGTGAAGCCGCCCTTTGCAAAGGTGGACTTGACATAGGACGAGAACGGCGTCGTGTACTTGCCCATTTCGGTGATCGAGCCGCCGAGGTATGCCATCGTAAGCTTTTCGCCGTTCTCTGCGGCTTCGAGCTTCTTGACGAGGCGGTAGGTGTTGCCCATGCTGTAAATGGAATCCTTGTAGAACTGGAGTGCGCGCGCATCGGCGGTTTCCTGATACTGGTCCCACTTGTTTTCCTTCGGCTGTTCGATGATCTCAGACTGGCCCTTTTCAAACTTTGTGCGCTTGCCGATCAGAAATTCGGCCATCATCTCGGCGTCAAGTGCATTGACTGCGCCGGTTTCGTTGACATCGGCACGCTTGACAAAGTCCTTGTCGGTGTTTTCCTTGCGCACGCCGCGCTTGAGAAGCGCCAGATCAATCGCGTTGATTTTGCCGTCGCCGTTGACATCGCCGAGGATGAAGTTCACGACCGGCGGCGGATCGTCGCTGCCCTGACTGCCGTTCTTGAAGAACTCGTCGAGCTGCTCTGCCCAGTATTTGCCCATCTTCTCGTAGCCGCCGGCATTCGGATGCACGCCGTCCGCGAGATCGACGGAGGCATCGATCGTGCTGTGGATGTCCGCGTAGATGACATGCTTGTCGGCATAGTCCGCTGCGACCTTTTTGATGAGCTCATTGTATTTTGCGATGTTCTGGTTTGTCTCAGAGGAGTTTCCGCCCCACATCATGTTGCCGAGATCCGGAATCGTCGTCAGGAAGATCGTGCCGGAGGCCGGCATCTTTTCCCGCAGATAGTCCAGAAGCTGGTGCAGGCGCTCCTCGGAGCCGTCCAGGTGTCCGTTGTTGATGTCATTCGTGCCGATCTGCAGCAGGATGATGTCCGGCGCATACTTGGTGATGTAGTCGCCGCCCTGCATGGTCTCCAGAATGCCGTTCAGCTGTCCCATCCAGCCGCCGGGCAGATTGGTGATCGTGTAGCCGCTGTATCCGGCGTGATTGTCGTCATAGGAAACCTGCTGGCCGTTGTAGCTGAAGGTTGCGGAATCCTGTCCCTCCGGGCCGACAAAGTCGATGTTGTCGTAGCCCTTCTGCTTCAGGAACTGCCACAGGTATTTCCGGTAGCCGCCTTCGTCTGCCATGCCATAGGTGATCGAGTCGCCCAGCGGCATGATCTTTGTTTTGTCCGCGGCCTCGGCAAATCCGAGATTGGATGTCAGCGCAGTCAGTGTCAGCACCGCAGCTGACAGAACCGAGCAAATCTTTTTCTTGATTCTCATAGAAATCCTCCCTTATTCGGAGCGGGCATCTGTCTGTACCCCTGTTTCGTCTACAGTCCCCCGAAAATCAAGTGCCGTGCTGTTTCCCCGCATTCCTCCTTTCCCGATTGGATTCTCCCTTTGAATATCTGATACAAAAAGCAGCCGCATCCAAACGGTCTGCGGCTGTGCTTGTTTTCAGATTCAGTGCACACGGAGCACCTGCACAGGACATACCGCATCTGTCTGGCGGTTCCGGACCGCCGGCATATTTGATTCCCCTGTAAGTCAGTGATCTCGTGTTCTTTTTCTGTATGGCTTCATTATATCATAGAACAATCTGTCTGTCAAGCGGTTTTCCTTGTCTGCACTGTATAGGATTTTATTATTTGCGTTATTGGCCGACGGACACATTTTCCGGCGGCGCTCCGTTCTGCACCGGTTCGCGGCGGAACGCGGGCAGGATCAGCAGCACGGCAATGCCGGCCGCCAGCACCGCAGTGACCGCGAGGCCGCCTTCCATTCCGAATGCGCCGCCGTTGAGCCATGTCATGCCGTTTACAGACGAAAAATGCCAGATGGAATCCGGCATATCCATGCCGCTGACCTTGATGCCGAACAGATTTCCCTGCGCAAAGTTCCAGATGCCGTGCATCGCGGCGGCACCCCAGATGCTGCCGGTGCGCAGGACATAAAACGCTGCAAAAACGCCGAACAGAAAGAGGTTGACGGCTGCGGGAATGCTGATGCCCTCGTTCCCGAAATGGAACACGGAGAACATGAATGCGCTCAGGATGACGGCCTTTTTGACGCCGTGATGTGTGCCCGCGGAGATCATCAGCCAGCCGCGGAACGCGATTTCCTCGCTGAAGCCCTGCACGAGCCATGCGGTCAGCAGCGCCGTCACCGTGCCGGCGGAGAGCGGTCCGGTCTGTTCGGTGAAGGTCAGCGCGCCGCATTTCCATGCCAGTAGCACAGCCGTTCCGAACATCACAAAGCCGGCTGCCGCCCCGATGAGATACTGCGGCAGCGCGTTTTTCAGCGTCATGCCCGTCGTGCGGAGCGGGCGGTTTTCGCCGAACCGGCAGAAGCAGAGCACCAGCACGATCGGGATGCCGGTCAGGTACAGCGCGAGGAGCAGCGAAGCGGTGTCGCTCGGTTCCGTGCCCGTCACGGTCTGTTCGGCGATCCGCCCGGCCAGTGACGAAAGCAGCGCGCCGGCGAACATCAGCAGGCTAAAGCAGATCATCAGTCTGCCGGCGTTCTGCGGGACGCGGATACCGGGCGTCTCGCGGAGGGTGCGGAGCATCGGGTTTTGGTCAGTCAGAAACTGTTTTTTGATTGCCATGTTACTGTTATCCTTCCGAAGGAGAATCCGGGCGGCAGAGCCGTTCCATGTCTGCCCGCAGCGGACTGTGCAGCTCGGTGACGGCACCGGTCCGCGGATCCGGAAAGCGGAGAAATCCGCAGTGCAGCGCGTGTGCGGACAGCAGCGAGCAGTCACCGCCGTAGAGCGCGTCGCCGAGCAGCGGATAGCCGAGCCAAGCCATGTGGACGCGGATCTGGTGTGTCCTGCCGGTCTCCGGAATCAGCTCTGCGAGCGTACAGGCGGGGTATACGGCAAGCACGCGGTAATGCGTGACGGCTTTCTGTCCGTCCGCCCGCACACAGCGCGTGATGACCGATGCCGTTTCGCGTGCGATCGGCGCATCGACCGTGCCGGAGCCGGTCAGGCCGCGGGGCAGCAGGGCGTAGTAGCGTTTTTCGGTCTGCCTGCTGAGCCGTGCGGCGGCATAGATATGCTTTGCGATCAGGCAGAGGCCGGAGGTGTTGCGGTCCAGACGGTTGACAGCGTGAAAGCCGCAGTCCGGATACTGCGCCGCAAAGCAGTTTGCAAGTGTGTCGCCGTGATGCCGCATCGAGGGGTGTACGGGCATTCCGGCGGGCTTGTCAAAGACCAGATAGTCTTCGGTCCCGGCGGCGGCAGGCACGGAAAGCGCCGGATTCGGCGGCACGGTACAGTGCTCGGTCCAGCAGAGCTGCACGGTTTCACCAGGCT
The DNA here is from genome assembly GCA_024695445.1 of Oscillospiraceae bacterium. GTDB lineage: Bacteria > Bacillota > Clostridia > Oscillospirales > Ruminococcaceae > Firm-04. The sequence continues at coordinate 4,826 of JAILIG010000024.1, read as the reverse complement.
GTACCGGATCGACCGCACGGCGCGGCACGCCGCCGACCGTAATGCCGTCCGGCAGCGCTTTGAGTCTGGTCAGCAGCGCCGCAGAAACGCCGGCATCATGCCGCAGAAACTGCCGCAGCGTGACCGGTGTGTCCCGTGTGACGGGGAAACTGAGAATCGGCATGAAAGACCTCCCGGGGAATCCGCGGTTCCGCAGTGTCAGCAGAGCCGCTCACGGCATAGAATATGGGGAAGAGGTAAGCGAGCCGTGCGAGGTCAGGAAGCCGCTTTCAAATACATCCACCAGGCCGAAGGACGGCGGCTGTCCGTCCCGCGGGAGCGCTGCGCTGCCGGGACTGAACAGCCGCACACCGAGCACCGTCTCATCGGCGCGGATGTGCAGATGCCCGAACAGCACGAGGTCTGCTTCCTGCGAGCGCGCCAGCCGCACGAGGTTTTCGCGGTAATCGCCCGTAAGATAGCGGTGCCCGTGGACGATGACGGCGCGGTGCGAAAACGGCAGATCGAGCGTCATCAGCTCCGGACAGCGGGAACTGTAATCGCAGTTTCCGCGGACAAAGTAGAATTTCGGCGCCAGCGCGGGGAATTCCCGCAGAAGCTGATCGGCTTCGCGTTCTCCGTCGCCGCAGTGGACGATATAATCCGCATCCCGGTGCATCAGCACGGCCTTGCGGAGCCGGTCCGACCGCCCGTGCGTATCGGAGACGACAAGAATCTGCATCGCATATCCCTTCTGTTCTGTTTTTTTCTATTATAGCATAGAAATAAAACAGCGTCAAGGCACGGAACGGCGTTTCCGTGCAGGAACCGACCGCGGAAAGGAGCCATATTCATGGAAAAACCGAAAAACAGCCCGCAGCTTCAGGCTTTGCTGAAGGTGGTCAGCGGCAAGCTCGGCATTCCGGCAGAGACGCTTCAGTCGGAGCTGGAGGCGGGGCGCTACGATCAGGCCATCGCCGCGATGCGCCCGGCCGATGCGGCCGCTTTTCAGCAGGTGCTTGCAAATCCGCAGCGGCTCAACCAGATCATGAGCTCGAAGCAGGCGCGGGCGCTCTACGAGAAACTGACCGGCCGCTGAATACACGCGGGAGGGGAGTGCGGGACGGTATGGACGATCTGACCGACAAGCTGCAATCGCTGCTCTCCGATCCGGAGAGTATGCGGGATCTGGCAGAGCTGGCCGCAATGCTCCGCGGGGACGCCGGCGAATCTGCAGGCGAATCTGCCGCCCCGGAACCGCCGCCCGACACAGCCGGTGCCGCGGAAATGCCCGACCTGACAAAGCTGCTGGCGGTCGGGCAGGCACTCTCCGGAATGCAGCAGGATGAAAATACCGCGCTTCTTCTGGCACTAAAGCCGCATCTTTCGGCGGAGCGGCAGGCAAAGGTCGGACGCGCCGTGCGGATGCTGAAGCTCTGGAATGCGGCGTCCGTGCTGCGCGAGAACGGAATGCTCAGCGAGCTGCTCGGCGGTCCGTGAACGGAGGGAGACACATGGCAATCGGATTTCCCGTGCGGAATATGGGGCGGATGCAGCAGAACAGACAGCAGACGGTGCATCGCACCGCAGAGCCGGCAGCGCCGCCCGTTCCGCCGCCGGCTGCTTCTGCGCCGTCTGCCGCCCCGCTGCCGCAGAGTCTGCGCGGGCTGCTGCCGGACGGGCTGCACCTCGACCGTGATACGCTGCTGATTCTGGGGATTCTTCTGCTGCTGTACCGGGAGCATACCGACAAAAAACTCCTGCTGGCACTGCTCTATATTCTGCTTTAGCCTGCGGAAATCCTGTGCATTCTGTGACAATCGCGCATAAATCATGTGCAATCAGACTATACTGCCGCCGGGATGTGTGCTATAATATCCATAAGAGCAACGCTGTTGCTTAGGGGGAACTCTGCCCCGGCAAACGGTGCGCAGAGAAAGAAAAATGGCAGGCGGAGCCGCAGAGCCGTGCTTTCGGGAACGGTTTCTGCGGCGCGTACTGTCAGCGAAGGAAAGAGAAGCGGAGGAATCTCCCATGCGAAACCGAACCACACACCTTCTGCGGGCTGTCGCAGCGGGGGCTGCTGCCGTGCTCTGCGCGGTACAGCTCCCGGACTGTCCGCGGGCAGCGGCAGCCGGCACAACACTGACAGTCGGCAGCAGCGGCACCTACAAAACCGTTACCGAGGCGGTTGCGGCGGCGGCAGCACTCCGGCCTTCCGGCGAAAACAGCCGTGTCACGATTGCCATTGCTCCGGGAACCTACCGGGAGCAGGTCATCATCAACACGCCGTATCTCTCGTTTGTCAACAGCAATCCGTCCGGCGGCGAGGTGCTGATTACCTGGTATTACGGCATCGGCTACAAATATTATTCCGCGGCCAGCAGCGGCTATTACAATGCCAGCGATGCGCGGGCAAAATCGAATAAGGCCGTCGCACAGCGCTGGGGTACCGCGGTCCGGCTGAACAAGGATGCCAAATACTTCCGCGCCGAGAACATTACCTTTGAAAACAGCTTCAACCGCTACATTACGAACGAGGAGCTGGCAGACGGCGTCGAGGCAACCGGCGAGACGCTGACCGTTCAGCGGCGGCAGGGGCTCGATGTCAAGGCGAAATCCGCGACCGAGCGCGCCGCGGCCATGTGCGTCGAGGCGGACGGCTGCGAGTTTTACCGCTGCAATTTCATCAGCAGTCAGGACACGCTCTATACGCAGTCTCAGGCGTATTTCAAGGCCTGCAAAATCCAGGGCAACACCGATTACATCTTCGGCAGCGGCGATGTCGTGTTCGACGGCTGCGAGCTCTGCTTCGGCGGCTATACGGACAATGCGGTCGGCGGCTACATCACGGCGGCACGGCAGCAGACACTCGGCTATCTTTTCTGGCAGTGCGATGTCACGGCGGCAAACGGCATGAAAGTCGGCGCCGGCTGCTTCGGCAGACCGTGGCGCGATACGGCCCATGTGCTGTTTTATCAGACCAGACTGCAATATGAGGGCATCATCCAGTCTGCGGGCTGGACGAGCATGAGCGGCGTTTCGCCCGAACAGGCGACCTTCCGCGAATACGGCACCACTACGATGAACGGCGGCAGCGTCAACACCGGCGGCCGCACGCAGGGAACCGTACTCTATTCCTGCAATGCCACGCGGGAGCAGTATTTCGGCGGCTGGACGCCCTATTACTTCAACAGCTCCGGCACTGCGCTGAAAAACGGCGATGCACTCAGCACCTCCGAGCGCTATGTCTTCCGCAATGCCGCAAGCGGACTGTATCTTGCGGCGGCAGAAACGCCGGCAGCCGGCACGAATATCGTGCAGCGGGAACGCGCCGACGCCATGATCTGGACGCTGAAAGATGCGGGCATGGGATATTATTCCCTCTGTACGGCGGAGGACACGAATCTGCGTCTGGACCTCGATTACGGCAAAACCGAGGACGGCACGAACATTCACCTCTACACCGACAACGGCGACGCTGCCCAGCAGTTCAAGTTTGTCAGCGCCGGCACCGGCCTTTACGAGATCGTCACCCGGCCGACCGACGATCAGAGCTGTCTGGCGGTGGAGAATGCCGCGCAGTCGCCCGATGCCAATGTGATTCAGATGACCTGTGCCGACACGGACGAGCAGCACTGGTATGCGGAAATCTATGTGGAGCCGGTGAACGGCACGCTGATCCGCGATCTGCTCGTCTTTGACCGGAACAACGCCGCAAACTGGTCGATCGTTCCGCAGGCAAGCGCCGGCATGGAGATTTTCGGCGACCGCGTATTTACTTATACCGGAATGCCGGCAGAGCTGGACGGCGCAGAGTATCTCCGCACCGCCTGTGACTCGAAAAAGACGGACGCAGAGCTGGCCACCTTTACGGCAGCCGCACCGGTCACGGTCTATACCGCGATGGATGTGCGCGTAACACCGCTGCCCGCATGGCTCTCCGGCTGGACGAAAACCGGCATTGAGCTCGACAGCAGCAACGGTGAGCATTTCGTCTGCTATGCGAAGGAAGCCGCGGCGGGTGAGACTGTCCGGCTCGGCACAAACGGAATGTCCGGCGCCTGCGTCAATTACGCGGTGTTCGTCCGGCAGAATGCCGCCGAAACCACCACCACGACGACGACCACCACGACGACGGAGACGACCGAAGAAATCCTTTCGGCGGTGCGCGGCGATGTGGACTGCAGCGGCGATGTCAAGATTGCTGACGCGGTTCTGTTGGCCCGTTATGTTGCTGAAGACAATGTCAATGTCACGGCACAGGGCAAGATCAACGCTGACTGCTACGATGCAGGCGACGGCAAGCTGACCTCTGACGATATCGCATCCCTGCTGAAGTATCTGGCAGGCGCAATCAGAGATCTTCCGGAGACCTGATTTCCGAACTCCATAGTATGACGCAGAGGGCGTGTCCGTTTGGATGCGCCCTCTCTCTGTTTGGCGGGCAGTGCCCGCATCCATTGATCGAAAGCTCTCCGCCAGCCCAAACTAAAGTTTCGGTCAAGCCTTTTCAAAGGCTTGCGGGTTCTTAGGGCGGAGCCCTAAGTCGCGCTCCGCAGAGCGCGAAATTCTTTGCCGGAGGAGCTCCGCAGGGCGCCCCCAGGTGAATTGCGGAGCAATTCACAGCAGGCACTGCCCGCCGGGGCAGTGCCCCATTATCAATCCATCGGAGATTCCAATATATCTACAAGCTGAAATCCCCCGACACCTTCGCGGCATCGGGGGATTTTTCTGCGTTGAAAGCGGGATTTCAAAGAGTTCGCTCTCTGCTGTTATCCCTGATAGTCTGCGCCGAGCTTGAGCGCGGCCATGTTGTTGTCGATCGTATGCGCACGCTTTGCCGG
>JAILIG010000134.1 GCA_024695445.1 Oscillospiraceae bacterium | reverse complement strand
ATGCGTGCGTTCGGCCTTCTGAAATAAAGGGGGAAGTGCGATGCTGCTGTTTTTCGGACGCGGTTCTGCGTTTTCCGACGCACAGAACAGTGCTTTTTTTGAGCCGGACGGGGGCTTGGTGCTGCTGGACTGCCCGATGTCGGCGTTTCACGCCCTGCGCCGCTATGCGCAGTCGCACACATGGAACGGCATCCGCGTGCTGGTGACGCACCCGCACAGCGACCACATCGGCGGCATCCCGATGCTGATTCACTATGCAAAGCATCTGCTGCACATTCCGGTGACGGTCATTGTCCCGACAGCGGAGCTTGCCGGTGATCTGCGCTTCCTGATTGAGCGGCTGGACGGCTGCAAGCCCGCGGATTACACGCTGCTGACCGTCGGAGAATGTGCGCTGCCGTGGCTGACTGCCGCGGTTCCCGTCCGGCATTCCGAGGCACTTGACGGGCGGTGCTTTGGCTATGTGCTGAGAATCGGCGGGCGGGATGTCGTCTACACCGGCGATACTTCGGAGCTGACGCCGTTTCTGCCGTATCTGCACCGCGGCGCGCTGCTTTATACAGAGGCGGCCTGCTATGACAGCGGTGTGCATCTGTATCTGGATGCTGTGCTGCCCGTCCTGCTGCGGCTGCTTGAGGAGGGCACGGCTGTTTACCTGATGCACCTGGACGACGAAGCCGCAATTTTGGAGAAAATCAGCGGAACCGGCCTGCTTCCGGCGCCGCTCTGGGATGAAACCGACAGGATTACCGGCGCAGGCTCTTGACAGAACGGGGAAAATCCTGTAAAATAGAAGTATTATCGGATTGAAAGGAAAATGCACATGATTTTACTGGATGATATCCGTACCGAGCTGGTCAATGCCAGACCGGAAGTGAAGGAGCTCGGTGAGGTTCTGCAAATTGAGCGTGCAAAATCTGACCTCGGCGATATGAAGCGCCAGATGGAGTACGAGGGCTTTTGGGACGATCATGAAAAGGCGCAGCAGGTCACGCAGAAGTGCAATACGCTGGAGCGCAAGGTCGAGAATTACGAGCGGCTGTCCGCGCTGCTTGAAGACACGATCGCACTGATCGAGCTCTGCATCGAGGAGGGCGACGATTCCTCGAATGAAGAAATTATGGCGGACGCGGAGAAATTCCGCGAACAGCTTGCCGCGGAAAAGTTAAAGACGCTGCTGACCGGCGAATACGACAATTCCAACGCGATTCTGACGATTCACGCCGGCGCGGGCGGCACCGAGGCACAGGACTGGTCGCAGATGCTCTACCGGATGTATAACAAGTACGCGGAATCGCACGGTTTCAAGGTCGATCTGCTCGACTGGCTCGACGGCGACGAAGCGGGCATCAAGTCCGCGTCGTTCATGGTGCAGGGCGAGAATGCCTACGGCTTCCTGAAGTCGGAAGCGGGCGTACACCGTCTGGTGCGCGTGTCGCCGTTCGATGCGTCCGGCCGCCGTCACACCTCGTTTGCCGCACTGGAGGTCATGCCGGAAATCTCCGACGATGTGGAAATCGAAATCCGTCCGGAGGACATTGAGATGCAGGTTTACCGGTCGTCCGGCGCGGGCGGTCAGCACATCAACAAGACCAGCTCCGCCGTCCGTCTGACGCATATCCCGACCGGCATTGTCGTTTCCTGCCAGACCCAGCGCAGCCAGTTCCAGAACAAGGACTACTGTATGAAAATGCTGCGTGCAAAGCTTGTGGAAATCAAGGAGCGCGAGCATCTGGAGAAGATTTCGGACATCAAGGGCGTCCAGCTCAAGATCGAGTGGGGCAGCCAGATCCGTTCGTATGTCTTCATGCCCTATACGCTTGTCAAGGATCACCGCACCGGCTGTGAAACCGGCAATGTGCAGGCGGTCATGGACGGCGACCTCGATGCGTTCATCAATGCCTATCTGAAGGCGCTTTCTCACGGCACACTGCAGTCCGGCAGTGCAGCCGCCGATCTCTGATTCTGTTCCCCGAAGCATTTTTTCCGGTGCTTCGGGGATTTTTGCATCTGCAGGAAAACCGCCGGCAGTACTTGCAAAATCGTCCGGATTGTGGTATAATAAAAAGGAAATATCTGCAAATCTGCCGGTGCGGCGATGCGGTTTTTTCGCACTGCAGCACCGGAAAACAGCCGCACAGTCTGACGGCAGGGAGGAGGGGGCATCCAGATGAG
>JAILIG010000123.1 GCA_024695445.1 Oscillospiraceae bacterium | reverse complement strand
GTGCGTGTCGATGCAGAGGGCGTCCGGCGGTTCGGCGAGACGCTCAGCACGGATATTGTGCAGCTTGAGGCGGAAATCTACCGCCATGCCGGACAGGAATTCAACATTCTCTCGCCGAAGCAGCTCGGCGTCATCCTCTTTGAGAAGCTCGCGCTGCCGACCGGCAAGAAGACCAAGACCGGCTGGTCCACGAACGCCGAGGTGCTGGAGGGACTGCGCGGACGGCACCCGATCGTCGATCTCGTGCTGCAGTACCGGCAGCTCACGAAGTTGAACTCGACCTATGTCGAGGGACTGCTCGCCGCCGTGCAGCCGGACGGCAGAATCCACACCTGCTACCGGCAGACCGAAACCCGCACCGGCAGAATCTCCTCGACGGAGCCGAATTTGCAGAACATCCCCGTGCGGACGGCGCTCGGCCGCGAAATGCGCAAGTTCTTCATTGCGGCGGAGGGCTGCACGCTGCTCGACGCCGATTACAGCCAGATCGAGCTGCGGCTGGTCGCGCATCTCTGCGGCGATGACAATATGCGCCGCACCTTTGCCGAAAACCGCGACATTCACCGGACGACCGCCGCACAGGTTTTCAATATGCCGGAGGAAATGGTGACGAAGGAGATGCGCTCGGCGGCAAAGGCCGTCAATTTCGGCATCCTCTACGGCATCGGCGCGTTCTCGCTCTCGAAGGACCTCGGCATCACCGTCGCAAAGGCGGACAAGTATATCAAGGATTACCTGCACTCCTTCCCGCGGGTTGAGCAGTTCATGAATGACACCGTTGAGCACGCAAAGGAGTCGGGCTATGTGACAACGCTCTTCGGCAGAAAGCGCTTTGTGCCGGAGCTCCGCGCATCCAACAAAAATGTGCAGGCGGCAGGGCGGCGCATTGCGATGAATACGCCGGTTCAGGGCACGGCTGCCGATATCATTAAGGCGGCGATGGTGCGCGTCTGGCGGCGGCTGCGGGAGGAGGTCCCCGCGGCAAGGCTGATTCTTCAGATCCACGACGAGCTGATCGTCGAAGCACCGCGTTCCGATGCGGCGCAGGCGGCGGAGATTCTGCACACGGAAATGGAGCAGGCCTGCAAGCTTTCCGTGCCGCTGACCGCCGAGGTGCAGGAGGGGCAGAGCTGGTATGACGCAAAGGGATGAGCTTGCGGTCTCGCTGCTTTCTGCGGAAAATGTCGCGGGGGCGGCGGCGCTGTGCAGGGAATGTTTTACGACGCCGTGGCCGGAATCTGTCTACCGGCGGGAGCTGGAAAACCCGCAGTCGGTCGGCTTTGTCTGCACGGACGGGGAAACGGTCGTCGGGTTCATTCACTGCGACTTCGTGCTGGACGAGCTGACGCTGAATACGCTGGCGGTCCGGGCGGATTACCGGCGGTGCGGCATTGCGAAGCGGCTGTTTGCGGCGGCTGCGGAGATGGTCAGCGGCGTCTGCACGGTCTGTTACCTGGAGGTGCGGGAGTCCAATCTTGCGGCGCGGCGGCTCTATGAATCGCTGGGCTTTCGGCAGAACGGATTCCGTCCGCGCTACTATCACGATCCGGAGGAGGCCGCCGTGCTGATGGAAAAGCCGCTCGGAAGCGGCATTCCGGCGGATTCTTCCGCAGACTGAAAGAATTTCATCTTCTGTTCACACTGTATTCATATTTAGCACAGAGAAATATTGTATACTTAATCTGTATCCGTATGTCTCCGGACGGCTCTCATCTGCCGGAATCCGCAGACGGCAACAAGCAACAAAAGGGAGGTATGCGCTGTGGCAATGGATAAGGTTCTGATTGTTGACGATAACCAGAATATCTGCGATCTGCTTCGGGTATATCTGGAAAAGGAAGGCTATACGACCATGATCTCCAACGACGGCGAGGAGGCGGTTGCGAAGTTCAACGCACTGCATCCGGACATCGTGCTGCTGGATGTCATGCTGCCTGGCATGGACGGCTGGCAGGTCTGCCGGGAAATCCGCAAGAAATCGAATGTGCCGATCATCATGATTACGGCGAAGTCCGAGACCTTTGACAAGGTACTGGGGCTCGGCCTCGGCGCAGATGACTATATCGTCAAGCCCTTTGACACCAAGGAGGTCGTTGCGCGCATCCGCGCCGTGACGCGCAGAGTCGTGCAGACGCCGACCGAGTCCGAGGTGCGCGAGGTGCATTACGACAAGCTCTCGGTCAATATGTCCCGCTATGAGCTGCGCGTGGACGGCAAGGTCGTCGAGGCGCCGCCGAAGGAGCTGGAGCTGCTGTACTGCCTGGCCTCGCACCCGAACCGCGTCTTTTCGCGGGACCAGCTGCTCGACGAGGTCTGGGGCTTTGAGTATTACGGCGATTCCCGCACGATTGATGTCCACATCAAGCGCCTGCGTGAAAAGCTCGAAAATGTCTCCGACAAATGGCTGCTGCGCACCGTCTGGGGCGTGGGCTATAAGTTTGAAGTGCCGGACGAGGCGGAGTAATCCGTCATGCTGAGAAGCGTTTATTCGCGCATCTTTTATCTCTGTACGGTTGTCCTGATGTTTGCCTGCGCCGTCACGGGGCTGATTACCGCGATGTACGCAAACCGCGCCGTCGAACAGCAGGCGCAGGAGGGCTTTGACCGCACGGCGCGTGCGCTGCTGAACCGGATTCATGCGCTCTCTGCCGAGGCGGGCTCGCTCCCGCTCAAGACCGTGCAGACCGAGCTCGAAGATTATACCCGCAACTACAATGTGGACTGCTATATCTTCAACGAGGACGGGGAATGTATCGTCCGCTCCGACTACAACACGACGGAAGTGAGCCTTTCGGCCGCCCTGCGCGAGGCGGCAAGGCAGACGCCGTATACCCGTGTGGGCGGCGCCGCCGGAAATTTCTCCGAATCGACCGCCACATATGTCGAGTGCTTCTTCCCGACGGCGGGCGACGAGAACTGCTATCTGATGCTGATTTTCCCGATCGCGTACCTGAGCGATTTCTCCGCGACACTGCTCGCGGCACTGGTCATCACCGTGCTGATTATCGGGCTGATCGGTGCAGCGCTTTACTACTATATCACGGTCAGCCTGCTGAAGCCCGTGCGCAGCATCACGCACGCGGCGGAGCATTACGCGGCCGGCGATTTCTCGGAGCGTCTCGCACAGACCGGCGATCCGGAGCTGGATTATCTCGGCGGCACGATGAACCGCATGGCGGAGTTCATCGACCGGAACGAGCGCAGCCGGCGCAGCTTCATCTCGAATGTCTCGCATGAGCTGAAAACGCCGATGACGACCATCGGCGGCTTTGTGGACGGCATTTTAGACGGCACCATTCCCCCGGAGGAGGAGCGGCATTATCTCCGGACGGTTTCCTCCGAGGTGCGCCGCCTGACACGGCTGGTGCAGTCGATGCTCAATATCTCGAAATTTGAGGAGGGCACCCTTTCGCCGAATTTTCAGCGGCTGGATGTCACCGGACTGCTGATTCAGACGCTGTTTCTGTTTGAAAAGAAGATTGACGCGAAGCATCTGGATGTCGCGGGGCTGGACGAGTGCCCGCATCTCACCGCCGATGCCGACCGCGATCTGATGCAGCAGGTCTTTTATAATCTGATTGAAAACGCGATCAAATTTGTCAATGAGGGCGGTGTGCTGTCCTTTGCCGCGGAGTCGGACGACGAGCAGATTCATGTGCATCTGCGCAACAGCGGCGAGGGGCTGACCGAGCAGGAGATCGCCCATGTCTTTGACCGGTTTTACAAGACCGACACCTCCCGCGAGCGCGACACAACCGGCGTCGGGCTGGGGCTTTCGATCGTCAGCCGGATCATGGTGCTGCACAGCGGCTCCGTGACCGTCCGGAGCGTCTGCGGGGAGTATACGGAATTTATTGTCAGCCTGCCGGTCCGGCAGAAGTCTGCCGGCAGAGAACCGGCACAGGAAAATTCCCGGCCGGAGGCGTAATGCACCGGCCGGTCTGACGGCCTGAAGAAAGGAGCGTGCCGCCGATGACCGATGATCTGCAGGATATTCTGTCGGAGCTGTCTGAGGACACACGGCTGCCGGAAGAACCGGAGCTGCCGGAAGCTGCCGGACAGCCGGAAGCAGCGGAACAACCGGAATCCGGCAGTGCGCCCGCTCACGCAGAGGAACACGATATGATCCGTGCCATTCTCGACGGAGAGCGGAGCGACGGCAGTCCTTCGGAGCTTTTCGGGCTGACACCGCCGGAAAGCCTGGTGCCGTCGCAGCCTGTGGCGCGGCAGCGGCATCTGCTGCTCAAGGTGCTGCTGACGCTCGTGACGCTTGCCGTGCTGGGCTTTGCCGTGTTCTGCATCGTCTGGGATGTGAAGCAGGGTACCGCAGACAAGCTCTATCCCGTGGGCGACATCGTGCGCGTGCAGGTGGTCCGGCAGATGGAGCCGCATCCTGCGTCCGCGCTCGTGGACGAAAACGGCCGGTACAGCTTTGAGGGCATCGCGGAGACCGTTATGCCCAGCATCGTCGAGATCTACACCTATAAGGACGACCATATGCTCGGCTCCGGCTCCGGCATTATCCTCACGGAGGACGGGTATATCGCCACGAACGCCCATGTCATCGCCAATGCGGAGAGCCTTTCCGTCCGGCTGAATGACGACGGGGACGACCGCTATACGGGAACGGTTGTCGGACACGACACCAAGACCGATCTTGCGATCCTGAAAATTGCGGCGGATCATCTGCCGCCTGCGGTGCTCGGCAATTCCGACAATGTCCGCCTCGGCGAGACGGTCTGTGCGCTGGGCAATCCGGCGGGACTGCACAGCTCGATTACGACCGGCATCATCTCCGGCGTCAACCGGAAGGTGCGTGCGGAATCGACCAACTATGAAATGGAGTGCTTCCAGACCGACGCGGCGATCAGTCCGGGCAATTCGGGCGGAGCGCTGGTCAATCTGTACGGGGAGGTCATTGGCATCACCTCGTCGAAGTACAACAACAATACGCCCTTCGGAAACGGCAATTACGAGGGACTGGGCTTTGCGATCACGATAAACGAGGCCATGCCGATCCTGACGGAACTGATTGAGCAGGGCTATGTCGGCGGCAGAGTGCGCATCGGTATCCGCTTCCTTGAAAATGAGGAGGCACTGCGTGAGGCGGCCGGGGCCGGCGAAAAGCTGCCGGAGGAGCTGAACGGCAGGGGCGTCCGGATCCGGGAGCTGGACGAGGATTCCGACCTCAGAAACACGACGCTGGAGCTCGGAGACTGGATTCTGACGATGAACGGCAAAGAGGTCCGGGATTACGATTCGCTCAATGAGGCAATCAGCGGGCTGAGCGGCGGCGACTCGGTACACTGCCGGTGCGGACGGGTAAAAGAGGACGGCACGCTGCAAACCTTCGAGATTGACTTCCGGCTGCTGGAGGACCACTCCGGTAACTACTGAGGAGCAGGCGGGGAAGCCCGCAGCGTCCCGATTTTCCATTCTGCAGACAGACCGGCGCCGCCATGACTTTGCATGGCAGCGCCGGTGTTTTTTGTATGATGTAGATGCCGGCCGTCAGGACAGGTCGTTCTCCTCTGCTTCCAGCTTCTGCATATAGCGGTTGTACCGCCGCACCTTCCATTCACCGGACAGCAGATTGAACAGGAAGAATACGGCAAATCCGATCAGCGCATCGGTCACAAAGCCGTATGCGCCCGCTGCCTTCCACGCAAAAATGTTCAGGAAGTGGTCGGCTGCTGTCCACGAAGCGGAGAGCAGGGCGGCCGCCAGTGCGTAAAAGCCGATGCGTCTGCCCCGTGCGGCGGGCGCCGGGTCCAGCTCCTTCCCGAAATGCTTCGGCAGCTCGTGGACACCGTTCTGCAAATCGACGCCCCACATTGCCAGCACCATCAGGAACAGCAGCACAAGCTCCGGTACTGCCAGTTCGCCCCGGAATCCGACATAAAGAATCCGCACGACCACATAAAAGACCGCGATCACGCCGGCGATTGCAAGACGCTTTTCGCTGACCTGCGCGACGCGCTCATCGCCTGACGCTGCCTTGCGGAGTTTGTCCGCCGTTTTCTGCTGTGCGGGTGTCATTTCACTGTACTTCATGATGATTACTCCTTTCTTTCGCCAGCGCTGTCCCGCTCCGCAGCCGGAATCCAGAACAGCTCATCCAGTGTTTTGCCGAGTGCATCGCAGATCGCAATGCAAAGGTTCAAAGTCGGGTTGTAATTTCCCGATTCGATCATCCCGATGGTCTGCCGCGTGACGCCGACCGCGTTTGCAAGCGCCTCCTGGTTCATGTCGCATTCCATGCGGGCGATCTTCAGCCGTTTGTTTTTCATGACGGCTCCACCGCCTTTCTTGCCCTCATTATACACCATGTTTTGCAAAATGTCAAGTATAATTTACATCAAGACGGGTAAATTTTGCATTTTTCGGTGGTTTCGCCGAACCCGGCGTGCTTTTTCGGGGCCTGCGCTGTATAGCCTGCACAATGCGCCGGTCTGCGGGCTTCTTTTTTGCAGCAGTTTCTAAAAAATTCATGAAACCTCTTGCATTCTTTCCCGAAATCCGGTATAATAAAGTAGATTAGACCTCTGTTTCGGAAAGAAGGAAACAATATGCCAAGCGAGATGCAACAATCCCCGCAGAGAACTGCCGGCAATGCCGGCCGCCGCCGGAAACGCCGCCGCAGACGCGGCCCGGCCATCCGGTTCCGCTTCGGGTTCCTCTGCTTCATCTGGATCGCAGTTGTGATCGGAAGCTTTCTGTACTATATGATCGTCCGGAATGTGGATCCCGACCGCGATGTCTTTGTGACGAAAAAGCCGAAGGCGGAAAGCTCGGTCACGACGACCGCACAGACCGCAACCGGCATGACGGCAGCGAGCGGCTCCGGACAGGCGCAGCAGACCACCAGGACAACCGCGACCGGCGAATCCTCGCAGGTGGTCGTGCAGGCGAAGATCAACCCGGTGCCGGAAGGACAGCCGAAGCCTGCTTCATATCTGGAGGAGTGTGCCTTTGTCGGCGATATGCTCATACACCGGCTCGGAGAATCCGGCCTGCTGCAAAAGAAAAATGTCTACGCCAGCGAAAAGCTCAATCTCTTCAACTACAAGAGCGAGTACATCCTGCTGCAGGACGGCACGACGATCCGCATTCTGAGTGCGCTGTCGCGTGCACAGTGCCCGATTTATCTGATGTTCGGCACCGAGGACCTCGCCGCCGGAAACCGTGTGGACGAGACGACGGCGAATTTCACCGCGCTGCTCAATTCCGTCATCGCAGGCGCACCGTCCGCACCGGTCTATGTGCTGTCGATTCCGCCGGTGACTGCGGCGGCCGAGAAGCTCAAAAAGGGCGCCGTGCGCAATTCCGACATTGACCTTTATAACTCCAATCTGCTGGAGCTGGCAAACCGCGCAAATGTCTACTTCATTGACACGAACACCGCGCTCAAGAACAGCGAAGGCAGACTGGATCCCGCACTCGCCGAGCAGGACGGCATTCACCTCAACAAGGAGGCAGGCCAAAAGCTGCTCAGCTATGTGCTGAGTCATGTTCCCGCCGCATAATTCAAACCTCTTTATAACAGAATAAGCAGCGTCCCGGCGAAGGGGTAATCGCCGTGTACGCTGCTTGTTCGTTTTTTTGCGCGGACGGGGAATCAGTCCGCGGCGTCCGTGAACGGTGCCAGCACCCTGCGGACGGCAAAGCCCTGTGCCGCACCGCAGACGGGACAGCTCTGCGGCGGCTCGCTGCCGGTGTGCAGATGTCCGCAGTTCATGCAGAGCCAGACGGTCTGTTCCCCGCTGCAAAAGAGCTGACCGTTCTGCATCAGCCCGGAAAAGAGCCCGAAGCGCTCCGCGTGGCTGCGCTCAATCTCCGCAAGCGCCCGGAAAAGCGCCGCTTCCTCGGCAAAGCCCTCCTTCGCGGCGGTCTCTGCAAAGGCGGGGTAGACCGTGTCCGCTTCGCGGCGCTCAGCCTGCTCCGATTCCTGAAGCATCCGGCAGAGGTCGCCTGCCGGTGCCGGCGGGAAGTCCGCGCCGAAGCGCAGCTCGGTCACGCCGCAGGCAGAAAGGCGTTTTGCCAGCAGCTCCGCGTGAATCAGCTCCTGCTTGGCGGTCAGTTCAAAGACCTGCCGCAGGACCGCCTGCTGCTGCTGCGAGGCCGCCCGTGCCGCCAGCAGATAGCGCGTCTGCGCCTGACACTCTCCTGCAAATGCCCGCATCAGATTTTCGCGGGTTGTCGTTCCGGTTTGTTCCATGTCGGTTCCTCCGTTTCATGCGGCAAAATTGCCGTGATGCGGTTATTTTGCCCCGGAACGGTGCGGTTATGCGTAAATATCACCGAAAAGCGCCGGAAAGCATCTGCCGCGTTTAGGTGATACACTGAAAATGCTGCCGAACCGCTTTACAGAACCGGTTTTATCTGCTATCATGGTAATATCATGCGGAGCGGATTCCGCAAAATACAGAAAGTGAGGACATTCATATGAAAAAACAGAGTTTCATCCGTCGGTTCCTGAGCGCAGCCGCGGCAGCCGTTCTGACACTGACACTCGCCGGATGCGGCGGAAACAGCAGCCCGGCCGGCGGCACACAGTCCGGCACGCAGCAGACGGACAATTCGCTGGAAAAGGTCGGACAGGCCGGCAAATTTGTGCTCGGTCTGGACGCTTCCTTCGAGCCGATGGGATATACCGACGCACAGGACAACATTGTCGGCTTTGACATCGACCTTGCAGAGGAGGTCTGCAAGCGCATGGGCGTGACGCTCGTCAAGCAGCCGATCAACTGGGACACCAAGGAGGAGGACCTGAACAGCGGCAGAATTGACTGCATCTGGAACGGAATGTCCGTTTCGCCGAGCCGTGCGGAGGCAATGAACCTCTCCGAGCCGTACATGAAGAACGCGATGGTATTTGTCGTGCCGGCAAAAAGCGACGCGAAAAAGCCTGCCGATCTGGCAAATGCGAAAATCGGTGTGCAGAACGGTTCGACGGCACAGGACATCCTGAAGGAGAGCGAGGTCGGCAAGACGGCTTCGATTCAGGCGATTGCGACGAATGTCGAGGCGCTTCAGCAGATGGAGCTGGGGCTGGTGGATGCAGTATTTCTGGATTCCGTGGTAGCGGAGTACAAGATGACCTCGGAGCAGAAGGAATGGTTCATTCTGCCGGACGGTCTGGAGGAAGAGGAGTACGCGATCGGCTTCCGCAAGAATGACAAGGCGCTGCGGGACGAGGTTCAGAAGACGCTGAGTGAGATGAAGAAGGACGGAAAGGTTGCCGAGATCAGCACCAAGTGGTTCGGCAGCGATGTGACGACGATTTCGTAAGTCGGGCCGGCAGCTCAAATTAAAGTTTTTGGTCGAGCTTTTTTCAAAAAGCTCGCAGGTCGAGGGCAGCGCCCTCGTCGCCGCCCGCAGGCGGCGAAACTCTCCCCGCCTTAGAAGAGCCC
>JAILIG010000120.1 GCA_024695445.1 Oscillospiraceae bacterium | reverse complement strand
AGATCCTTTGCCATCGAGTATACATCCGCCCATTCAAAATCCGGGCAGCCCAGTGTGGAAAAACAGATTTTCATATCGTACCTCCGTAGATTTGCGGGCAACATCCAGCGCCGCTGCTTTTATTTTTGCTCTGTCGCTGCCTGCTCGTCAAGATGCCGGATCTGTGCGCGCTTGATTTTGCCGCCCAGCGTCTTCGGCAGTTCATCCACATACTCAATGACACGCGGATATTTATACGGCGCGGTTTCGCGCTTGACATGGTCCTGAAGCTCCTTGGTCAGCTCCGGCGAGGGCGTGTAGCCTGCCGCCAGCACGACGGTCGCCTTGACGACCTGGCCGCGGATCGGATCCGGTGCGCCGGTGATCGCGGATTCCACGACCGCCGGATGCGTCAGCAGTGCGGACTCCACCTCGAACGGTCCGATGCGGTAGCCCGAACATTTGATGACATCGTCATTGCGGCCGACAAACCAGTAATAACCGTTGGAATCACGCCATGCCACATCGCCGGTGTCGTAATTCTCGCCGCCGAGCACGGCCTTGGTCAGCTCCGGATTCTTGTAATATGCGGAGAACAGGCCGGTCGGGTGATACTTGTCGATGCCGCAGACCATGATACTGCCCTCTTCGCCGTCATCGGCCTCGGTGCCGTCCGGACGGAGCAGATGAATATTGTAAAGCGGCGACGGCTTGCCGGTAGAGCCCGGCTTCGGGTCAATCCAAGGGAAGTTTGCAATCAGCACGGTGCCCTCGGTCTGTCCGAAGCCCTCGCGCATCTTTTTGCCGGTCAGCTCGTAGATACGGTTAAAGACCTCCGGATTGAGCGGTTCGCCCGCATTGCAGAAATTCTGTATTGAGGACAGATCAAACTGCGACATATCCTCCTGCAGCATGAAGCGGTACATCGTCGGCGGTGCGCAGAAGGTCGTCAGCTTGTACTTGCTGATGACGGAAAGCATATCCTTCGCATTGAATCTGCCGGTGAAATCGTACACGAACTGCACGGCGCCGCAGATCCACTGGCCGTAGATCTTGCCCCAGCCAAATTTGGCCCAGCCGGAATCCGAAATCGACATATGGAGCTTGTTTTCTTGCACCTGATGCCAGTATTTCGCCGTGACGATGTGGCCGAGCGGGTGCGCGTAGTTGTGGCAGACCATTTTTGGCATACCGGTCGAACCGGAGGTGAAGTAAATCAGCATCGTGTCCGTCGCCTTCGTCGCCTGATCGCCGGTCGGGCGCGCAAAGGTGTCGGGATATTTTGCAATCTCGTCCTCGAAGAAATCCCAGCCGTCCCGCGGCGATGCCACGGCGATTTTCTTGCGCAGCGTTTCGATCTGCGGGGCTGCGCCGTCAATCTGGGTGCGGATGTACTCATCGTCGCAGGCAATGATTGCGGAAATGCCCGCCATATTGCCGCGGTATGCAATGTCATGCGTCGTAAAGAGCAGATTGCCCGGAATCAGGATGACGCCGAGCTTGTGCAGCGCGGTCGCAATCACCCAGTATTCCCAGCGGCGGCGGAGAATCAGCAGGACGACATCGCCCTTCTTCAGTCCGAGGCTGCGGAAATAGTGACAGGTCTGATTGGAAAGCCGCGAAATATCCGTGAAGGTGAAGCGGCGTTCCTCCTTTTCGTGAGAAAGCCAGAGCAGCGCAAGCTTTTCCGGCTCCTGCTTTGCCCATTCATCGACGATATCCCAGCCGAAGTTGAAATTCTCCGGCACATTCACGCGGTAATTCTCCTTGAAATCCTCGTAGGAATCGAACTCGATGCGGGGCAGGTATCGGTCTAACAGCATGATACATTCTCCTTTATGTTGCGCGACGCGGATTATTCCGCAATCACGGTCAGAAATCTTGCCTTGGAATCTCCGACACAGCGCTGTCCGTGCGGATAGGTCGGATTGAAGTAAATGGAGTCGCCTTCGTTCAGTACAATCTCCTTGTCGGCGAATACGACGGCAATGCTGCCTTTGAGGACCAGATTGAACTCCTGTCCGGCGTGCGATACCAGCTTCGCAGGCTCATCGGAGGGCTCCAGCGTCACCAGCAGCGGCTGCATGATCTTGTCTGCATACCGGAAGGCCAGATCCTTGAAGCGGTAGCCGGGGAACCGGCTGATGCTCTTGCCCTTGCCGCGGCGTACTACATGATAGGTGTCCAGCCGGCTCGGTTCGCCGGTAATCAGCTCGTTGAAGTCTACCCCGAACTTGTTGGCGATCTCGTAGATCACGCTGATCGGGAAATCGCCGTTCTGCTCGTATCCGGCATATACGGCGTGCTCGATGCCCAGCTCGTCAGCAAGGCGCTCCTGCGTGTAGTCGCATACCTCGCGCAGCTCACGGATGCGCGCAGCGATTTCGCTGATGTTTTCCATCTGTTCATCCTCCATATCTATATTGATTCGCATAAAAAAGCGGCAAGAAGCATTGCCTCTCACCGCTCACTGAACATTTTTCTGCGTCCGGATTCTGATTCTCCGCAAAAATGCCCGCGCACAACGAGAAGGCCTATGGCAAAACTACCAAGACCGTAAGTCGAAGTACATTTACGAGCAGAGATGCGAAATGATACATCAAAACCGTCCCTTTCGTCAGGATCTCAGCCGGGTATGATCCGGCTCCACTGGTATATTATAGCACGCACAGCGGGACTTTGTCAAGAAATCGTCCGGATTCCGGCAGTTTACACAAAATCCGGAATGCACCCGCAAAAACTTCCATACCGTTCAGGCAGTCAGCGGTAAAGCGCAAAGATTTCCTCTTTCTGCGTACCGGTTCTGCCGCCGCAGTCGTACTCCTCCGAGAACAGCTGTGTCGGCTCCCCTGCCGTCACGACATGGCTACCGCCCGCATACTTGTACTGTGCCACGCGGAAGCAGAGACGGTTCTCCTCGATCGCGTCAATCACGATGGACATATCGCCCTCGGTCTGCTCCACGCCGATCATGCGCTGTGCCGTGGAGAACTGATACATCTGCGGCACCGCAAAGGATGAGCGGTGCAGAATGGTCAGCACCGGCTTGCGCTGTGCGAGCACCATGTCCTGCTGCGGCGTATCCAGAAAGGCATCAATCGCAATCATCTCCGGCATCGACGCCATATGCAGCGTCTTCAGCCGCGCACAGCCGGAAAAGGCTCCGCTGTGAATGGCGCGCAGCGAACGCGGCAGCGTCACCGTTTCCAGCGCCGCGCAGTTGTGAAACGCATTGGCGCCGATCACGGCCACACCCTCCGGAATGATTATCTCGTGCAGCAGACCGCAGCCTTCAAAGCAGCCCATGCCGAGCATTCCGTTCGTGCCGTCCGGATACCGCATTTCACCGGGCATCAGCACATTTTCCAGCATATCGCAGTCCCGGAATGCGAACGGTCCGATCTCGCAAAGCGAATTGGACAGCACGGCGTTCTTCAGACTGCGGCACTCCCGAAAGCCGCTCTCTCCGATGACCAGCACCGAATCCGGCATCTTCAGCTCCACAACGGCACTCCCGCGGAATTCTCCGCGCTCTACGCGGTCACGGAAGTGGTATCTCGGTTTTTCGCCTGCATTTTTCTTGGAAAAGAATCCCATATTTGTAACCCCATTCTCTATTTGACTGTTTTCTCCCCGTCCGGCGTGCGCCGGATGCTGAACTGATGTTTCTTTCCGCGCCGGTGAATCAGACCATCAGCGTGTAGACGATCGAGCTGACCTTGTCGCCCGACAGGAAAAACTGCAGTGCCGTGTCACCGCTCTGATACATGATAAACGCATCGGAGGAACGGCTCGGCACGCCGCAGACCTCCTTGACACTCTCGGCACTGTCACCGATTTTCAGACCCTCCTTAATCGGCTGGCTGCCTGTCACCGTCACGGCGTAGACCTTGTTGACATTGTTGTCCGGATAGGTTTCCAGCGTAAAGCCGGTGTAGTTGTAGGTGTAGCTCGTGCCGCTGAATGCGCAGGAGGGCGCCTCAAAGCTCTTGACCGGTGTGCCGAGCTGCTCGACGATCGGATCGGACGGCGCGCTGATCGGAATTTCCACGCCCTTGTCCGTCACATAGCTGAAGCTCAGCGATTCCGCCGGCGTCTTTTTGCCGTCCGCCGCTGCCGTGCTCTGGGCAGGTGCCGCAGAGGAGCCGGCCTCCTTGCCGCCGCAGGCAGTCATTCCCGTCAGCATCAGCACCGAGAGCACTGCTGCCGTCATTTTTTTCATGTTCATTTGGTATCATCCTTTCCTGATTCCTCCGCAGAGGTCTGTGATGTCTGTTCGGAGCCGGCTGTTCCGTCCGTCTTTTCCGGGCCGTGAATATTGCCGTACATCTCCAGATTTGCGACCTGCCGGTCGTATTCCATATGATAGCGGTGGCACAGCGTCCCCCATTCGTCCAGCATGGCGGGTTCGTTGCTGCGGTTCATCAGACCGTAGTTGTCCGTCAGATACTGTCCGAGCCAGTGCGAGAGCTTCTCGGCGCCGTAGACATTCATGTGCAGGCCGCCGTCATAAGTGTCGTGATAGAAATCAATGCCGGTCTCTGAAAGGATCGGCTCCTTGAGAAAATTCAGATACGGAATCTGATATTTCTCCGAATACTCCGTGATCTGCTGCTCCCATTCGTCATACCAGTACGGATTCAGCGACGGCGCCTTAATCAGCAGAAGCTGGATGCCGCTTTCCTGACAGAGCGTGCGCATCCTGTCGAGATACTCCCAGCAGGTGTCCGCGAACGCATAGTCCACCAGCGGTCTGCCAACCGGCACATTCTCCGCAGGCTTGACATCGGCGCGGAGATAGTATCCGCCGAAGAAATTCGGCTTCACACCGAAATAGTATTTGAAATCGTCCGAGCTGATCTCACTCCAGCGCGAATGATAGCGCAGAATCGGGAACACATACGAGAGGAAGCTCTCGTCCTCCGTCATGGACGCCTTGATGTTGTTGACCTTTGAGGACGACCAGCGCATTCCTTCGATCGACATCCGGTTGTAGGCCTCATTCTGCGGCTTGCCGTATTTCATCGACAGCACATTGAAAATGACGACCTTCGGTGTCTCATAGCGCAGCGCATCCTCCAGCAGATAATACGACTGCCAGATGAGCTGCTGGGCAGAGCCGCGGATATAGCTCGGAATGCCGTACTCCTCCCAGAGCGTCACCGGAGAGAAATTCTCGTAGCACTCGCAGTCTCCGACGAACAGCACATCATGCGCATAGTTCGTATTGTAATAATCTGCGACGAGATTGCCCTCCACGACATCCGACATATACTTCGGCTGAAGCAGCCGCTGCACTGCCGCTAAAATCAGCACTGCGCTCACGGTCATCGCCGTGCCCGCAAGGATTACTTTTTTCTTTGTCATGCAAAAGACCTCAGAACTGATTGTAAATGAACTGGCTGGAATCATAGCCGATGCCGTATGCACCGAAAATGACCACCACAAGGAACAGCGCCACGGTCAGCGCACAGCTCAGAACCGGAGAGGCATTGTAGATCTGCTGCCGGACACTCCCCTTTCTGCCCTTCAGGCTGACGCCGAACAGAATCAGCACGCCGCAGAACAGGACGAAATAGTCCGCCGCAGAGATACCGAGCTTCAGCAGGCTGCCGTCAAAATAGGCGGACAGATTCCACTTCGTGAAGATCGTGCCGAACATTTTGAAGGTCAGCGGCACATCGCGGTAGCAGTCAAACATCCGCAGGAAGCCCATCATCAGCGTCGTGCGGATCGCCATAAAGCCATCCCATGCACGGGTATTGCTCCAGGCATATTTCTTGTGGAACCGGTTATACAGCGGAGTCAGCCGTTCCGAAATCAGAATGATGACCGCGTTCATCAGGCCCCAGACGATGAAATTCCACGCGGCACCGTGCCAGAGGCCCGTCAGCAGCCAGACAGCCAGCGTCGCCGCATAAACCGGCGCGTACTTGCCGACGGTCTTGCCGAACTTTTCACGGCTCCACTTCGAGAAATTCAGCATCGGCTTGCAGACGCTGATCGGATAGAACAGATAGTCCTTGAACCATGTGTTCAGCGTAATGTGCCAGCGCTGCCAGTATTCGGTGATGTTCTTCGAGAAGAACGGCTTGTTGAAGTTCTCCGCGATCGGGATGCCGAGCACCTGCCCGATGCCGATCGTAATGTCAATGCCGCCGGTGAAATCGGCGTACAGCTCCAGCGTATAGTACAGCACGCCGAGGAACGCATACGCACCGCTGTACTGTCCCGGATCTCCGATCAGCGTCGTGACGGCGGGCAGAATGCGGTCGGCCAGCACCATCTTCTTATAATAGCCCCAGAGAATGCGCTGCGTGCCGAACATCACGCGCTGCGGATCAAAACCGTTTCCGGCAAAGAGCCCCTTGGAAAGCTCGTCATACCGGCTGATCGGTCCCTGAATCAGCTGCGGGAAGAATGACACAAACAGGCCGAGCCTTGCAGGATTGCGCTCCGCCGCGTATTTCTCGCGGTAGACATCAATCGCATAGCCCATCGTCTGGAAGGTGTAGAATGAAATGCCCATCGGAAGCAGGAAATTCGGGACGGGAAGTGCATTTTCCTTTCCGAACAGGGAAATCAGGCTGTTTAAATTCCGCATCGTAAAGGCGCCGTACTTGATGACGGCCAGAATGCCGAAATTCAGCACCAGACAGAGCACCAGCAGCCGAAAGCGCTTCTTGTTTGCCGCTTCCTTGAACGCCTTTTTCTCGTCACGGCTCCAGTCGGACTTGTGGGCAGCCAGCGTATCCTTCCGCGCCGCTGCCATTTTGTCCAGCGTCACCGCTGTGAAATAAGTGCTGACCGTCGTGGCGCCGATATAGAGCAGATAGCCGATCCCCGAACAGGCATAGAAGAGCAGACTGGCGCAGAGCAGCAGCATCCAGCGGTATTTCTTCGGCAGAAGAAAATACACGATGCAGAGCAGTACCAGCCCGATGATAAACGAGGCGTCGGTAAACAGCATCAGATCTCCTCAAGCTCCTCCACCAGCGCCGCAAGTGCCTGTGCGGAGTTGAAATTCTCCGGCACAATCCTGTCTGCCGGAATCGCTACATCAAACTCACTGTTGATCTCGGTGATGACCGTGATGATATCAAAGGAATCGAGGATCTTGTCGTCGATCAGGGTGTCGCAGGTCGTGAAGTCCACATCCTCGTGCAGGTCGCTCAGGATCTCAATGATCTTGTCCAGAATCTCATTCATTGCCGGTTTCCTCCGTTTTCTTGATTTCAGTCCGCCTCGTAGAGTGCGGTCAGCGCCTTGCGGTCAAGCTTGCCGTTCGGCGTGTGCGGCATCTGCTCCAGCCGGAAAATCTTGTTCGGCTGCATATAGCGCGGCAGACGCTGCTTCAGATATGCGGCAAGCTCGGATTTCTCCGCGCCGCCGGTGTAAAAGAGGACGATTTTCCCCTTTGTCTTGTCGTAGATGCAGCCGACGGCCTCGACACCCTCGAACAGCCCGCAGTTGATCTCGATTTCGCCGAGCTCGATGCGGTGTCCCATGTGCTTGATCTGGTAGTCCTTGCGCGAGACAAACACCAGATCGCCGTCTTCGTTGTAATGTGCAATGTCGCCGGTGCGGTAAATCAGCTCCGGAAAGCGCGTTTGCAGCGGGTTCTGCGTGAAGACCTCGGCGGTCTTGTCCGGCTGGCCGAAATAGCCCATCGTCAGGCAGGTGCCGCGGATGCAGATTTCACCGGGCTCGCCGTATGCCGCCTCACGGTTCTGCTCATCCAGCAGCAGAATGCCGGTATTGCGGAACGGTCTGCCGATCGGAATGGCGTCGGTATCGGAGAACTCACGCGTCACATGATAATAGCAGCTCATGCCGGTCGCTTCGGTCGGGCCGTACAGATTCGTGAACGAGGCGTGCGGCAGAACCTCCTTCCAGAGGCGGAACTGCTTGACCGGGAAGACCTCGCTGCCGAACGCCACGGTGTGCAGCGTTTCGGGGCGGACAGTCTTGAAGGTGCCGGTCGCGGAAATCATCGTCAGAGCGGAAACAACCCAGCAGATCGTATTGATGCGGCGGGCGTTGAGATATTCTACCAGTTTGGTCGGGAACGAGAAGCAGGCCTTCGGAATCAGCCATGTCGTCGCACCGAATTTCAGCGTCGGGTAAAGCTCCTTTAAGCAGGCGTCAAAGTACAGCGGCGTCTGGTTGCCGAAGACTGTCTCCTCCGAGAAGCCGAGCACCTCGGAGAGGTTTTCGATATAGTCGATGACGGAGCGGTGACAGGCAAGAATGCCCTTCGGCACGCCCGTCGAGCCGGAAGTGAACACAATATAGATCGGATCAATGTCGAGCTGCTTTGCACGGACAGCGGCAAGCGCAGCATCGTCAATTTCTGTCTGAATCATGCGGTCAAAGCGATAAGCCCTGCCCGTATAGCCGAACTGCGGAAGCGCCGCCTCCGTTTTGCCGTCGCAGATCACGGCACGGGGCTTTAACTGCTCCAGAATCATCTCGATGCGGAATGCGGGCATTTCGACATCCAGCGGGACATAATAGCAGCCCGCATACACGACGCCGAAAAAGGCGTTGATGGCTTCCGGCGATTTTTCCATAAACACAACAACAGGCTCACCGTACAGTCCGTCCTGCCGCAGCGCGGTGCCGATCGCACGCGCATTGCGGGAGACCGCTGCAAATGTGAGCTGGCTGTTATCGTCCGCGAACGCGACCTTATCCGGGACACGCGGCACGGTTTGTTCAAGATATTCCAGAATATTGGTCTGCATAAAATGCCTTCCTTCGTATTGGATTACAGCGCAAGCGGCGAAACCTTGACCGAATAGCCGCAGGCCTCAATCGCGGATGCGGCCAGAACAGCCATCGCATCGAGGAAGCCTGCGCCGATCTCCTGCTGCTCGCGGATGACGGACAGCTCCGTACATCCGAGAATGATGTACTCCGCGCCGCGGACGCGCATCGCGTGTGCAACGGCGTGAAAGCACTCCAGGTCAGCGGGCTTGCCGGACTTGACCTGCTCGTAGATCATGCGCATGACCTCGCGCTGGTGCGTCCCGTCCGGGACGACCGGTTCAATCCCTGCGGCGGAAAGCGCTTCCTGAAACAGTCCGACCTGCAAGGTGCCGTCTGTCGCCATGATACCGGCGCGCCGGACACCCTGTGAGCGAAGCAGCTCCGCGCTGCCCGTAATCGGGTTCAGCAGCTCTGCGTGAAATGCTGCCTGAAGCTGCGGGAAAAAGCTGTGCGCCGTCATGCACGGAATCGCAAGCACCTCTGCACCCATCTGCTCCAGACGCAGACCTGTCTCCCGCATGAAGGGCAGCGGATTCTCGTCTGATTTGCCGAGCAGAAACGCCGTCCGGTCCGGTGTCGCCGGACGGGAATACAGAATCGCCTCCATGTGCTCCTGATCGGTTGCGGCATCGGTCATGGCGGTCAGCAGCTCCATGAACTGCGCCGATGCCATCGGACCGAGCCCGCCGATGATGCCGAGCGTCTTTTTCATGCCGGCCGCCCCGCTCACGGCGTCGCCGGATAGAGACTCTTGTCTCTGTTGAAGATATGGTCGGACTGCGTTGCGGAGTACGCATCGAGCTGCGCGTCCGTCAGCATGAAGAAGTCCGATCTGCCCTTCCGCGGCGTGGTGTCAAAGTGATACCACTCGCCGTTAATCTTCACGAGATTCCAGAAGTGGCGGGATTCCTTCTCGGAGGTGCGCAGATGCTCGACCTGCATATTCTCAAAGCCCGCACAGTCGAGCAGGAGCTTTGCGTAGGCGTAATAGTTGCGGCAGTCGCCGTAGCCGCGGCTGATCGCAATGGCAGCCGCCGTATACCACGGAACCTCGTCGGTGTTGTCCTTGAACCACATGGAATCCTGCACCGCACGGTAGACCTTTCTGGCGCGGCGCTCCTCCGGCATTTCCGGATCGGTGAGAATATCCTCGACCATCGCCTCGCCGATGCGGTAGACATCCTCCTCGGTGAGCGTGCGGACCTCCTGTTCGTCGGAAACGACCTTCAGCACCGCACTCTGCGTGATGATATTGCCCGCGCTGTCGGTGGCGGTATAAGTAATCGTGTAATTGCCCGGCTTTGCAAGATCAAAGTTGTCCGGCTCGGTCACCGTGACCTCCAGCTCGCCGTCGGCATCGTCCGTTGCCTTGACGCCGCGCAGATAGTTCACGCGCTTCTTCGCAATGGTCTTCATATCGGTCACACCGGTGATGACGGGGGCATTGCCGTCGCCCGTCACGGTGTATACTGCTTCGTAGGTCTGGCTGTTCCCGGCCGCATCGGTCGCCAGAATGCTGGCGGTGCGGGTGCCGTTCTCACTGGTATCCGGGGCGATGTTGAAACTGTATGTCACAGCGGAGGCATCCTTGCAATCGACGACAAAATCCTCCGGACGGACCTGCTGGTTCATCGAGAACTGTGCCGGAGAACGGAGCTCCAGCTTCGGCGCAACGGTGTCGCGCAGATTGACGGTGAACGGGATATTCTCGCCCTGGACGGTCACGGTCAGCGGATAGCTGCCGGGCGCCTTGAACGAGCTGATCGGCTGCGAGAAAACTGCGTCTGCATATTCCGCACCAAGCAGATCTGCCGCGGTCGGCTCCGGCTCGCCGAGCTCCAGATTGATGACCGGTTCCCGCACGGACAGCACGGAATTCTCTGTCCGGACAGAGCCGTCCACCATCTGCATCTGAATCGCAACCGGCTGGTCGCCGGCCTTCAGCTCCGGCATTACGGCGTAGCGGGCGCTCTTGACCTTGTGCGCCGCGCTCTCCGAGAGAAATGCCGCCGCATCCGGCAGATGCTCTGTTCCCCACACGCGCAGCTTGCTGACAGAATAATTCGGCCCGGACGGTTCCTTGCTGCTCTGCTTCTCGTCCGAAGAAATGACATGAACCGCGGCCAGCGCCAGCACGGCAATAATCAGCAGCGATGACAGGATATAGGCAGCGGCGAGAATCGCACTGCTCGTCTTCTTTTCTTTCATATTGCAGCCTTCCTTTATTTCTGATGAAATGTTTCTGTGTCACGGCGGCGAATACCGTCCGATCCGCTTTTTCTCATAGGCGTACATTTTATTATAGCGCGTTCCGGCCCCGATGTCAAGATTTTTCAGGGGATTCCCTGAAAAACCTAACGCTCTGTCTGAATTTTGCTTTTCGGAACGGCTAAAATCGGTGCAACATTACAAGGCCGGACGGAAAAAGGCATATCCCGCCGGATATGCCCCTTTCTCCGGAAACAAGCCGCACATCGGATCAAAATACCGTCGATGAGAACCGGACAGCATCCCGCTGCCGGTCTGTCTATCATAGCACGGCTGCAAGGAAAAAGCAAGCATCTTTCTGTTTTTTTCAGTGAGGTTTCAGTTTTTCTTCAGAAACGCTTCATGCACACGCCGGCCAGACCTCCCGCAAAACAAGGAGGGCGCATCCCTCCGGATACGCCCTCTGTGTTCATCATTTGAGCCGATTATGCACGCTCCGGCATTTCATCCTTCTTCAGGACGCCTGCAAGGAGCTTCAGAATCGAACCGATATCCTCTGCACTCAGATTGTCGGTGCCGTCATTGTAGCAGTTCGCGTTGATCTTGCCCTGTGCCGTGACATTGACATTGTCCTCGGCAACATAGCGTGCGAGCAGAACCGCGTCAGCAACCTGAACGGAGCCGTTGCAGTCCACATCGCCGTAAAGCGTTTCCAGGTCATCGCTCGAACTGACCGTCGTCGTGGTGGTCGTCGTAGTGGTCGTGGTGGTGGTCGTGGTCGTCGTGGTGACTTCCTTCTCCTCGTAGTAGACGGTCACATCGGTCAGAGTCGCAGTCTCAGAGCCCTTGCCGTACCAGAAGCCGAAGAGCAGATTGCCGTACTTGGCATCCACATTTCCGGCAACGCCGTCCGGCAGGATCCACATGATCTCCGCAGTCTTGTCCGCATCGAGAATCGCCATGCTGTTCGACTGATACCAGTTCTTGTCCGTCGCAACGGTGCAGTCCTTCGTCACGGTGATGCCCATGCCGAAGACGATCTTTTCCAGTGCGGAAGAACCGGACAGCGTGAACTTGATTGCCTGCACATTGGCATTCTCGTCGAGGCCCAGCTCGCTGAGCTTGTACTGGATCTGGTTCTTGGTGTCGCTCGAAGAATCCAGCGAATCGGACTGCTTGGCAGAAACCTTGTCGGTGTACGGAATCGTCTTGGTAACAGTGTAGGTGCAGGTTGCGCTCTCCAGCGTTGCGGTATCCTGATCGCCGTACCAGTACTGGAACGAGATCGTGTCGGAGCCCTTCGTGGTGACATACGGCTGCACATCCTCCGGTACATTCCAGATGACCTCAACCCACTCGCCGGCATTTTCCAGCGTGGTGCCCTTGCCGACCGTGACCTCGAACTCCTCCTCGCAGTCATCGCCGTGCTCGTTGTACCAGTATCCGCTCTTGCCGAGCTGATACTCGGTATCGGCCGGAGAACCGTGCTCAACATTCAGGCCGCAGCCGTACATGAAGGTTTCCATTGCCTTTTTATTGGTAATGACAAAGGAGAAGGATTCAATGTTGACCTTGGTTTCCTTGCCCGATGCCGGAACACCGAATTCCTCATAGGTGATCTTGTGGGAGTTGATCGGATCGCCCTCCTTATAGGTAGAGCTGCCGGTCTCCTCGTCAATGTAGCTTTCCTCGTCCTTGCCCTGCGTCAGCAGCGCGCCGATGTCATCGACGGTGCCGGCCAGCGTTGCGGAAACCGTTGCGGTGCCGTCGCCGTTGTCCTTGAAATCCCACTTGCCGCTCGGATTGCCCGTTGCGGTCTGCGAACCGGAACCGGAACCGCTGCCTGAGCCGGAACCGCTCGTCTTGTCCGAAACACTGACGAGCGTGATGGAGCTGTCAGGAGAATAGTAATTGCGGAACTCATATTCGCCCGCGTACTGTC
Organism: Oscillospiraceae bacterium; assembly: GCA_024695445.1. Classification (GTDB taxonomy): domain Bacteria; phylum Bacillota; class Clostridia; order Oscillospirales; family Ruminococcaceae; genus Firm-04. Next base: position 5,499 of record JAILIG010000120.1, on the reverse strand, counting down.
CGGTCTGATAGTTCAGCGTGAGCTTGGAAACATCAATGACGATCTCATTCTTGCCTTCCTTCAGTGTGGCAGAGGCAGAATCCATTCCTTCGCCGTCCTTGACAAAACCGCTGGCGACATACTCCATCCAGTAAGGGGAATCCTTGATGCCGATACCAAATCCGTAGGCCAGATTACCGGCTTTCGAGGATTCCACCGTGAGAACGATCTGCTTGAGGTTCTCACCGATGTCGGTGACGGTCGTGCCGCGGTACTTGCCGTCAATCGCAATCTTCTTGTTGAGCGTGGCTGCGTTGGCAGGGAACGATACCATCGTCGCTGTCATGACAGCGCAGAGCGCTGCGGAAAGCAGCTTCTTGCCGTGGTTGAAAATACCCATGAATAATCCCATCCTTTCTTTCTGTAGCAGTGCGCCCGGAATGATTTGGGGGTCACGGACGCCGGTACACTTCTAGTTTAGCAGATTTTTGCAGTTAAATGATGAACAAACTGTGAACAAAGCAGCAAAATCTGACATGATTCTCTCAAAAAATGATTTTGGCTTTGTGAAATCTGCAAATTATGCGGAATACTTGCGGCAAAGCCGAAAAAAGAGTATAATAAAGGTATCGGAAACCTTTACAAAGGAGTTGATCGCAGATGCAGCGGCTGACCGGAACGGAACAGCAGATCGCGGCACTTCTGAACGGCGCGGCAGACTATAAAGTGCAGGTCTTTGACACCGTCACTTCCACCAATGACCTGCTGCGCGAAGCGGCCGCCTCCGGTGCGCCGGAGTTTACCGCATTTCTTGCAAAATCACAGACAGCCGGACGCGGCCGGCAGGGACGGGCGTTTTATTCCCCGCAGCAGACGGGGCTGTATCTCAGCCTGCTGCTGCGTCCTGCCCTCGAAGCGGAGGCGCTGCTCCGGCTGACGCCGATGGCGGCCGTCGCGGCGGCGGAGGCGGTCGAGCAGTGCAGCGGCACCCGCACACAGATCAAATGGGTCAACGATCTGCTGCTGCACGGCAGAAAAATCTGCGGAATCCTTGCGGAAACCGCCTTTTCTGCCGCCGGCAGCCCGGATTACGCCGTCATTGGCATCGGTATCAACCTGCTGGAGCCGGCCGGCGGCTTTCCGGAAGCCATCCGCGGCATCGCAGGGGCGGTCTTCCCGTCCGGCACAGATGCGGACACGGCCTTTGTCCGGTGCGCCGCTGCGCTGCTCAACGCCCTCGCCGGAGAATATGCGGGGCTCCCGCAAAGACACTACCTCGCCGGCTACCGCGAACGCCTCTGCGTCCTGAACCGTCCCGTCACCGTGCTCGAAAACGGCATCGAACGGGAAGCCGTCGTGCTGGCGGCCGACGATGACCTCCGGCTGCTCGTGCGCTATGCGGACGGCACCGAGCAGTGGCGCGCAACCGGTGAGATCCGGCTGCGTCTGGACGGGCAGCCGTTTTCCGGCAGTCCCCTGCCCGATCAGTCCGCTCCGGTTCTTCCATGAAAAAAGATTCAGACGAATTTCGGAAAAGCTGTTACCCTTTCAGCCCTTTTTCCGTCAGTACGGATGAAGGGAGGTGAGCGAATGGAGGACCGGGAGATCACAGCGATGTTTCAGGCGCGCGATGAAGCCGCGATTTCCTGTGCTATGGAGCAGTACGGCGCACTCTGCCTGACCGTGGCGTACAACATCCTCGGAAACCGCGGCGATGCGGAGGAATGTGTCAATGACGCCTTGCTGCGTGTCTGGCAGGCAATTCCGCCGGCAAGACCGCAAGTGTTCGGGGCCTATCTGCTGACGGCCGTCCGGCACGCGGCACTCGACCGCCGCCGCGAAACACTCGCAGAACGGCGCGGCGCAGGTCAGATTCCTGCAGCACTGGACGAGCTGTCCGACTGCATTCCCGCGCCGGATGATCCGGAACGCATCCTCGATGCAAGGGCACTGCGCGACACACTGAACCGTTTTCTGCAAACGCTCACGCCCGATGCCCGCACAGTCTTTGTCTCGCGGTACTGGCTCTGCCTCAACGCCGGCGAAATCGCCGAACGGATGCTGTGGAGCGGTGCGCGTGTCAAAATGTCGCTGTCGCGGACACGAAAAAAGCTGAAAGCATACCTGAAAAAGGAGGGCTTTTCCGATGAAAGAATCTGAATATCTTGATCTGATGAACGGGCTCGATGCCCGCTATCCCGAAGAAGCCGTCAGCCGGCTCAGCGGAAACGCAATTCCGGACAGTGAGACGGCATTCACGGCGGTACCCGTTACCAGAACGCCCCGCCGGATCTTTGCCGGCGTGATGACCGCCTTTGCAGCGGCTGCCTGCGTCTTCGCAGTCACCGTGCTGCTGCCGAAGCTCGGCAGAGGACCGGAATCTGTCAATCCCGCATCCTCGCAGCCGGGTACGGATTTTGAAAGAGAGACTGCCGTCACCGACAGCACTGAGGAGAACCCTGTGTCCTGGGCGCATACCATGCCGGGTGAGACCGAGGTCGGCTGCACCGACACGGCACCCGGGGACGCTGTCGCCACAACCCTCAAAACCCACAACAACACAATGCCGAATACGGGGGAAGGGGCTGTGGAATACACCACATCCGGTGCGGTATCCGCCGGCGCAACAGTCACGGGCGTCACCTCCAATCTTTATACAACGACGGTCATTGAAACGCCGCAGGTGAAACTCGTGCAGAACAAGCTCGGTTATTATGTCCTTGAGGTGCAGGCAGGCTATCATGCTTCGGTCCGGATCAAGGCCGAAGATCAGCCCGCTTTCACACTGAATGCCTCGCAGTCTGCACATATCGTCAAGCTGATGGCCGATGAAAAGCTCGAACCCTGCGGAGACAAAATCATGCCGTCCGGCGCTTCTCCCGACAAGTATCTGGACGAGCGTCTGACTGTGGAGCTGATCGGCACCGATATCTGCTGGGAGCTTTCCCGCTTTAAGGTCGCCGACCTCAACCTGATTCAGGTTGACGGCGTGTATTATCAGGGCAAAACAGCCGATGCAGCCAAGCAGATCCGGCAGTACGCGCAGTACTGCATGGACGGCGAGGAATTTGTCATTCACCTGCCGGCAGACTACTCCGGTTATGCCGTGATCTTCACGATCGCCTGCACGCAGAACCCCGTGATCCTCTCGCAGGAAGACACCGGTTATATCCTGAAGCAGATGACCGAGGCAAAGCTCACCGAGATTCCGACGCCTGAGCTGCCGTGCGGCGGACCGATTTCTGTGAATCTGGGCTTTACGCAGTGGGATATCTACACCGAAGACATCGTGTCAATCGACAACAAATTCTACCGTGACAGCACCGGCGCGCTTGCCGAGCTCGAACGCTATGCGCTCGGATTCCTCGGCGGTGAAAGACCGGAATAAAGGCCGCTCAAACACCTCCTGCGATGAAAGCAATCGCTGCATATCCAGCCAGAGGGAACCGCCTTCGGTTCCCTCTGTTTTTTACGGCAAAAGCACTCCACAGATACCGAATCAAGCAGCACTTGACAAACCCGTGAAATCATTGTATAATATCCTTGTGTGAAAAATGATGTGTCATTCACGAAAAGTTTACAATTATTTGATGATAAGGGGTTGACAGCCGTGCTCCGTTCTGCTATAATTCGACAGACAGACAGACAGACAGACAGACAGACAGACAGACAGACAGACAGACAGACAGGGCATAGCTATGTAAACCCGCAGAATATGTTCAGCAGGGCGCATAATGCTTTTCAGGGCATTGTGCGCCCTTTTGTATTTTAAGGAGGATATCAACATGAAGAAGCGTTTATTTGCAATCTGCATGGCAGCCCTTATGCTGACGGGCTGCGGCAGCACCGCCCCGTCAGGCGGCAGCTCTGCGGCCAGCACAGGCACTTCGGCGGCTTCGCCGGAGAAAACAAAAGATGCGCAAAAGACAGAGAAGCAGGAATCTGGTGCGCGTGAAGATGAGGAACTCGTTTACGACGATACCGTTAATACAGAAATGAAATGTATTGATATGCCAAGACCGAAACGGATGGTAAACGGTGGACTGGGCAAAGTTTACTATGCGACACACAGTTTCAGCCATCGTGATTACCATAATGTGGATGATGTCGTTTTCTATCGCTGGCTCACTGAAGATCCCGCCGTTGTATGCAAGGAATCTTTTAAGGATCTGTCAGCGGAAGAACTGGTAAATATGATAATAACAGGAATGAAAGACTACCTGAACGATGCTTTCGGAGAATGGCTCTCCGATGATTATCCGCCCAGCACCATTGATGCGGAAGAAGAAAAAGAAATGCTCGGATACAAGGTGAAACGCTATTCGGGAATGATCTCTTTCCGCGGTGAGGAGAAAAAAGTCCATTATATTCTGAACCTTGCTTTTGTTGACAATGAGCAGGTTCTGTGGTGGATATCATTTACGAGGTCTGATGCGCAGTCAGAGCTTGACGAAATGCTGTATCTTGCAGACCTCCCCCTCAACAAGGCGAAATTCCACGAATCATAATACCAGACAAAACCACCCGTTCAACGGGTGGTTTTGTCTTTACAGAAGCCCTCTTTTTTGATATAATAAAAAAAACTGTAAGGTTTTTTCTTCTGCTGCTGTCCTATAGGGTGAAGGGGGTGAACAGCGTGAATGACACGGAAATCATCGGGCTGCTGCAAAAGCGCGACGAAGCCGCTATTTCTGTCATCAAGGAGCAGTACGGGCCGCTGTGCAGACAGCTCGCTTTGCAGATCCTCGGCAATGAACAGGACGCGGACGAGTGCATGAATGACGCGCTGCTCAAGCTTTGGAACAGCATTCCGCCGGCGGAACCGGAGTTTCTGAAGGCGTATCTCGCGGCAACTGTGCGCAATCTCGCGCTGAACCGCCGCAAGGCGGAACACAGCATCAAGCGAGGCGGCAATCAGGTGCCGCTCGTGCTGGACGAGCTTGCCGAGGTCGCACCGTCCGCGCAGGATGTCACGGCCGATGTCGAACAGCGTCTGCTGCAGGAGACCATCCGTGCGTTTATCCGGGCGCTTCCGGATAAACAGCAGCGCATTTTCATGCAGCGGTATTTCTACATGATGCAGCTCCGTGAAATCGCGGATGAAAACGGGATCTCCGAAAACAGCGTGACCGTCACGCTGCACCGCCTGCGCCGGAAGCTTCAGGATACCCTGAGAAAGGAGCAGTACATATGAAAATTACACCGGATGCCCTGCTGCACGCTGTCGGTGCAACGGACGAGAGTATCATCGAAAAAACAGCGCCGCGCCGGATGTACGAGCTGCTTCCGGATGAACCGTTTATGCCGGAGCAGCCTGTGCCGGACCGGAAAATCCACCGCATCGCCGGCGGACTGCTGACCGCTGCCGCAGCGGCTGCCTGCATCACCGCCGTGCTCCTGCTGCCGAAGATCGGGAAAGAGGAACCGTCCGCCGCGGATACGACTGCGGCGGTGACGACCGTCGTGACGACGGAGACGACCACCGCGGCAGAGACAACGCAGACGACAGAAACGGCAGCA
>JAILIG010000034.1 GCA_024695445.1 Oscillospiraceae bacterium | reverse complement strand
CCTCTCGGAAGCGGAGCTCTTGCTTCCACCACTTATCCTATCAACAGACAGAGAGTCTGCGATCTGCTGGGCTTTGCAGAGATCACCCAGAATTCTCTTGACGGCGTATCAGACAGAGACTTCTGCATAGAACTCGCTTCGGCACTCTCGATACTTATGATGCACCTCTCGCGTTTTTCAGAGGAGATCGTGCTCTGGTGCTCCTGGGAGTTCAAGTTCATCGAGCTGGATGACGCCTATGCGACCGGCTCCTCGATCATGCCGCAGAAGAAGAACCCCGATGTCACCGAGCTGATCCGCGGCAAGACCGGCAGAGTCATCGGTGACCTGACCACGCTCCTGACGATGCTCAAGGGTATTCCGCTTGCATACAATAAGGATATGCAGGAGGACAAGGAAGCGATTTTTGACGCGATCGACCAGGCAAAGCTCTGCCTGAAAACCTTTGATCCGATGCTCGCAACCATGCGTGTCAACAAGGAAACGATGCGTGCTGCTGCCGCAAAGGGCTTTATCAATGCGACAGACTGCGCCGACTATCTCGTGAAGAAGGGGCTGCCCTTCCGCGATGCCTATAAGATCACCGGTACGCTGGTGGCGCGCTGCATCGCAGAGGGCCTGACGCTCGAAACACTGCCGCTCGCAGCTTACAGGGAGGCCTGCCCGCAGTTTGACAGCGATGTCTATGACGCCATTGCGCTGGAGACCTGCTTAAACGGCAGAATCTCCGAGGGCGGACCTTCCGCCGCAGCCGTTGCGGGGCAGCTCCGGCTTGCAAAGCAGGCGATTGAGGAGCTCGGCTGATGAACGGCAAGAAAATCCTGTATATTTTTACGGTAACTCTGATTGCATTTCTGGTCTGGATCGCAGGGGAGGCCATGCTGATCTTCGTCTTTCCGGAGTCCGGCATGACCGCAGCCCGCATCTGGGCGGTGGCGGTGGTCGTGCTCGCCTGCATCTGGAACTGTGTTCATTTTTACCGTGCGGAAAAAAAGCAGAAAGAGGATGAGGAAAATGAAAACTACAAAGGTGTATATTGACGGACAGGCGGGAACAACCGGTCTGAAGCTGTTTGAGCGCATCAAGGACAGAACGGACATCGAGCTGCTGACGATTGATCCCGCAAAGCACCGCGACAATGCAGAGCGTGCGCGTCTCATCAATGCGTCCGATGTGACCTTCCTCTGTCTGCCGGATGCCGCGTCGGTTGAGGCGGTTTCCTTCGCGGAAAACCCGGATGTGCGCATCATCGACGCTTCGACTGCGCACCGCACGAATCCCGACTGGGCCTACGGCTTTCCGGAGCTGTCCGCAGAGCACCGCGAGAGGATCCTGACGGCGAAGCGCGTCGCCGTGCCGGGCTGCTATGCCTCCGGCTTTGCATCGCTCGTCTACCCGATGGTGAAAAGCGGAATGCTGCCGCCGGATTATCCCGTCACCTGCCATGCGGTTTCCGGTTATTCCGGCGCGGGCAAGGCGGCGATTGCGGTGTACGAATCCGACGACCGTCCCGCGGAATTTGATTCGCCCAGACAGTACGCGCTCGGCCAGACGCACAAGCATCTGCCGGAAATGCAGAAGGTTTCCGGCCTGACCTATGCACCGGTGTTCAATCCGCTGGTCTGCGATTATTTCGCCGGCATGGTCGTCTCGGTGCCGCTGCACCGCCGCCTGCTGAACGGTCAGCCCTCCGTGGAGGAGATTCACGAAATGTTTAAAAAGCATTACGCAGGACAGCAGTTTGTCAAGGTGCGGGAGATCGGTGGCGCGGATGTGCTGGAAAACGGCTTCCTGCCGGCCAACACGCTTGCCGGCACGAACCTGCTGGAGGTGTTCGTCTGCGGCAATGACGAGCGCATTCTGCTGGCGGCACGCCTTGACAATCTCGGCAAGGGCGCATCGGGCGCGGCACTGCAGTGCTTCAACCTGATGACGGGCGCGCCGGAAGAGACGGGCCTTGTCTGAGATGAAAGCCGTCATCAACGGTATTTTGCTCATCCTGTGCGGTGCGGCGCTGGCCTTTTTCGGCAGCCGGCCGCAGTCCGGGCTTTCGTCCAGACGGTTTTCTTCTGACCGGAGCAGAAAAATCCTCTGCACGGTCTTCGGAATCCTCCTCGCACTCGGCGGGGCGGCCTGCATAATCCTGCGCGGCAGAATGCAGGGATGAATACGGAATGAAACAGAGGTATATGGAATGAAATTACAGAGCTTTTCGGAGTACCCCTTTGCAGAGGGCGGCATCTGCGCGGCAAAGGGCTTCAAGGCAAACGGCGTCTGCTGCGGCCTCAGACATCAGGCACTGCCCGGCAGCGGCGTTTCGGAGCAGAACCTCGCTGCAAACGGCGTCGAACCGGAGGGTGCGGAAATTGACATCGCCCTGCCGGATGAAGTGAAGCAGAAAAACGATCTGGCCATGATCGTTTCCGACAGAGAATGCGCGGCAGCGGCCGTCTACACCTCGAACAAGGTCAAGGGCGCGCCGATTGCCGTCACAAAGCAGCATCTGCAGAACGGCAGAGCCAAGGCCGTCATCGTCAACTCCGTCAACGCGAACACCTGCAACGCAGACGGCGCGGAAAAGGCGAATGCGATGTGCGAGCTGGCCGCAAAGGTGCTCGGCATCGCGGCGGACGATGTGGTCGTCGCCTCGACGGGCGTCATCGGACAGCCGCTGCCGATCGAACCGATTGCGGCGGGCATCCCGAAGCTGGTCAAGGGGCTGTCCTACACCGGCAATCTCGAAGCAGTCCACGCGATCATGACGACCGACACCCGCGAAAAGGAGGTCGCAGTCTCCTTCACGCTGGACGGAAAGACCTGCCATTTAGGCGGAATGCTCAAGGGCAGCGGCATGATCTGCCCGAACATGGCGACGACGCTGACTTTCATTACGACCGACGCGGCTGTTTCGCCCGAAACGCTGCAAATGGCGCTCAGCGATGTGGTCCGCGTGACGCTGAACCGCGTCTCCGTGGACGGCGATATGTCCACGAATGACATGGTGCTCGTGCTGGCAAACGGCATGGCGGGCAACGAGGAGATCCGCCGTGACAGCACCGACTACAAGGTTCTGCGCGATGCGCTCTATGTGGTCATGCTGAATCTGGCGAGAATGTGCGCGGCAGACGGCGAGGGCGCGACCAAGCTGATCGAGTGCGTCGTCACCGGCGCGGACAGCGAGGAGGTCGCGGTCGTCATCGGCAAGAGCGTCATCATGTCGAACCTCTTTAAGGCAGCGATGTTCGGCGAGGACGCCAACTGGGGCAGAATCGCCTGCGCAATCGGCTATGCGGACGCGGATGTCGATGTGACGCGCATTGATGTCGATCTCGCTTCGGAAAACGGCAGAATCCGTGTCGCGGAGCAGGGCTTCGGCGTGCCGTTCTCTGAGGAGGATGCCAAAACGGTGCTTTCCGCAGATGAAATTCAGGTGCTGATCGCGCTGAACAGCGGCAATGCGTCCGCCTGCACATGGGGCTGCGATCTGACCTATGAATATGTCCGCATCAACGGCGACTACAGAAGCTAAGGAGCACGAGAACATGGAGAAAATGGAAATTCCGCAGAGCATCTCGACACAGGTCCGCTCGCAGGTGCTGATCGACGCGCTGCCCTATATTCAGCGGTACAATCAGAAGATCATCGTCGTGAAATACGGCGGCAACGCGATGACGAATGAAGCGCTCAAGGAAGCTGTCATGAGCGACATCGTGCTGCTCTCGCTGGTCGGCATCCGCGTCGTGCTGGTACACGGCGGCGGCCCGGAAATCAGCGATATGCTGGGCAGACTCAACATCGAGAGCAAGTTCATCGGCGGCCTGCGCTACACGGACGCCGAAACCGCCGATGTTGTCCGCATGGTGCTGGCCGGCAAGGTCAACAAGGAGCTGGTTTCGCATCTGACGAGACATTCCGGACAGGCCATCGGTTTCTCCGGCATCGACGGCGCACTGCTTCAGGCGAAGAAAAAGGAGTCAAAGCCCGACCTCGGACTGGTCGGTGAGATCACCGGCGTCAACACCAAGCCGATCGAAATTGCGCTGGACAACGGCTATGTGCCGGTCATCGCAACGGTCGCCTGCGGTCCGGACGGACAGGTCTACAATGTCAACGCGGATACTGCCGCTTCTGCCATTGCAGCGGCGCTCGGCGCGGAAAACCTCATTCTCATGACCGATATCGCCGGTCTGCTCCGCGACAAGAACGATCCCTCGACGCTGATTCCCTCGGTCAATATCAGCGAGGTGCAGAATCTGAAGCGGCAGGGCATCATCTCCGGCGGCATGATCCCGAAGATTGACTGCTGCGTGGAGGCAATCCGCCGCGGCGTCAAAAAGGCCGTCATCATCGACGGCAGAGTGCCGCACTCGATTCTCGTGGAAATTTGCAGCAATGAGGGCGTCGGAACGCAGTTCCTGAGCGTCTACTGATTATAAGAAAAAGGTGTGATGACAATGAATACCATACAGGCAACCGATCAGTTTACGATGAAGGCCTTCGGCAGAATCCCGCTGGTCGAGGCAGCAGGTCACAACTGCACCTGCACCGATGAAAACGGCAAAACCTATATCGACTTCGGCAGCGGCATCGGCTGTAATGTGCTGGGCTGGTGCAATGACGCGTGGACGGATGCGGTCTGCGCACAGGTGAAGAAGCTCCAGCACGCCTGCAATTACTACTACACGCAGCCGCAGGCGGAGCTCGCCGAAAAGCTCGCGGCCGTCACCGGCATGAAGCGGATGTTCTTCGGCAATTCCGGCGCGGAGGCAAATGAATGCGCGATCAAGGTCGCCAGAAAGTACAGCTCTGACCGCTACGGCAAGAACCGCGGCACGATCATCTCGCTTGTCAACAGCTTCCACGGCAGAACGATGGAGACGCTGGCGGCGACCGGACAGGATGTGTTCCACCAGTATTTCTACCCGTTCCCGACCGGCCATGTCTTTGCAAAGGCCAATGATCTCGGCGACCTGAAATCGAAGCTCGACGGCACCGTCTGCGGCATCATGCTCGAGGTAATCCAGGGCGAGGGCGGCGTCTGTGCGCTCGACAGGGACTATGTGCAGGCTGTCGCAAAGCTCTGTGAGGAGCAGGACATCATCCTCATCATTGACGAGGTGCAGACCGGCTGCGGCAGAACCGGCACTTTTCTGGCGCAGGAGCAGTTCGGCGTGAAGGCCAATGTCACAACGATGGCGAAGGCCATCGGCGGCGGCCTGCCGATCGGCATTTGTCTGGTCGATGAAAAGTGTGAGGATGTCATCACGCCCGGCACGCACGGCTCGACCTTCGGCGGCAATCCGGTTGTCTGCGCGGGCGCGGTCGCCGTGCTCGATCAGGTCACGGCAGAGGGCTTCCTCGATTCCGTGCAGGAAAAGGCCGCCTATCTGCGGGAACAGCTTGCGGCCATTCCGGAGGTTGCCGGACTGTCCGGCCTCGGCATGATGATCGGCATTACGCTGAAATCGAAGGATGCGCACGATGTCATGCTCGCCGCAAACGATGCGGGTCTGCTCATCCTGACCGCGAAGGAAAAGGTCAGACTGCTGCCCCCGCTCACGATCACAAAGGAAGAAATGGACGCGGGACTCGCCGTTCTGCGGCGCGTCCTCGAAGCCTGAACGACACCAAAGAAAGGGAGAACGCTATGAAACATCTTTTGAAGCTGATGGATCTTTCCGAACAGGAGATCATCGAACTGCTCAACCTCGCCGACCAGCTCAAGTATGAGCGTGCACACGGCATTGCCCACCCGCATCTTGCCGGCAAGACACTCGGCATGATCTTCCAGAAGGCCTCGACGCGCACACGCGTTTCCTTTGAAACCGGCATGGTGCAGCTCGGCGGCTATCCGCTGTTTCTCTCCTCGCACGACCTTCAGATCGGCCGCGGAGAGCCCGTGCAGGACACGGCACGCGTCCTTTCGCGCTATCTGGACGGCATTATGATCCGTACCTTTGCACAGCAGGAGGTTGAGGATCTTGCGAAGTACGGCAGCATCCCGGTCATCAACGGCCTGACCGACTTCTGCCACCCCTGCCAGGTGCTGGCCGACCTCATGACGATCCGGGAGTACAAGGGCAGCTTTGACGGCCTGAAAATGTGCTATATCGGCGACGGCAACAACATGGCGAATTCGCTGATTGTCGGCGGCCTGAAGGTCGGAATGTCCGTTTCGGTCGCCTGCCCGGCAGATTATCAGCCGGATGCTTCGGTGCTGGAATTTGCAAATGCAACCGGAAAGTTCTCGATGACAGAAAGCCCCGTGCTGGCCGCAGAGAACGCCGATGTCATCTTCACGGATGTCTGGGCGTCGATGGGACAGGAGGGCGAGGCCGAAAAGCGCCGCATCGCCTTCAACGGCTATCAGGTCAATGACGAGGTGCTCTCTGCCGCGCACAGCGAGTGCATGGTGCAGCACTGCCTGCCCGCACACCGCGGCGAGGAAATCACCGAGAAGGTCTTTGAAGCGCACGCCAACGAGATCTTTGATGAGGCGGAGAACCGTCTGCACGCGCAGAAGGCCGTCATGGTCAAGGTCATGGGCTGAGCAGGGGAATCCCTGCCCCTGATTTCATTCAGAAAGACTGAAACCTCTGACAGATATTGCCGTCAGAGGTTTCTTTTATGCAAAAGATGCGGTCTTGTTCATGAAATATCCATAGATTATTGACAACTTGTCCATTTTGTGTTAAAATGAAAGCGGAGAGATGCCATTCTGCCGGGGGGAGATGTGCCGGAAATGAACTACTATGTCGATATTTATTCCAATTTATTGTCTGAGATGCCGGCCGCAAACGGCGGTGTACTGGATGTGCCGGCCGCAGAAGCACGCCTGAACGCATTTCATGAGAGCAGCATCAAGACGGCTGTCTGCGCGCCGTATTACCGGCCGGACCGCTGCGGGACACCTGCGGAGTTCCTTGCGAGGCGCGATGCGCTGATCGCCGCATACAACGAAAACCGTCAGATACCGCATCTGGTGGGCGGTGCCGTGCTGCCGCTGTCCTACTGTCTGGAGGAGATGCGCGGGTTGTCACAGTTTGTCGTGGGCAGCTCGGAGTATCTGCTGGTGGATCTGCCGATGCAGCCGGTGACGGAGGAATTCTGCGAGACACTGACACGGCTGCGCATTGTCAGCGGGCTGTCGCTGATTGCCGTGGACATCGACCGGTACTATGATTTCTGGTCGCTGGAGGACTGGCTGACGCTGCGGCAGAACGGAATGCTGCTGCAGATTTCGGTGGACGGACTGCTCTCGGCGGAGCAGCGCAAGCTGTCGCTGTATCTGCTGGCCAATCAGCTCGCACACTTTGTCGCAACGGGCGGGCGTGACATCCGGGAGCCGCTGCGCTTCACCGAGGCGATGCGCTTTATCCAGCGCAGTCTGCCCGCGGAGATTTACCGCAGAATCAAGAACAATGCCGGAATGCTGCTCTCCAACGCAGAGCCGTCGGTATTTGTGTGATTTACAACCGTACAGGGAAAAAGAAAGAGCACCGTCCGTTTGGCGGTGCTCTTTTCTTTGTTGTTTCGTCATTTCCCGCATCTGTCGGGGCAAACGAGTTTTCGTTATCTCGCGGAGACCGCAAGATTGCAGGACACGGCGAACGACTCCTGACGGGAAATCAGAACTTGCGCTTGCGAGCAGCTTCTGACTTCTTCTTCCGCTTCACGGAAGGCTTCTCATAGTGCTCGCGCTTGCGGACTTCCGCAATCACGCCGTCTTTTGCGCAGGAACGCTTGAAACGCTTCAACGCTGCGTCCAAGGACTCGCTCTTACCAACGCGTACTTCTGCCACGAATTTTTCCCTCCCTTTGTCCAACGACAGAGGCTGTATATAAAGAGTTCGGGCTTCCGCCCTCTTTATAAGCTCGGATTTTGGATATGAGTATATTGTATCACAATTTATACGGTTTGTCAAGCGGTTTTCGCATGAGAGTCTGATTCCGCTGATGTTTCGTTAATTTGCTACAAAATTCAGCAGTCTGTTTTGTACATAAATCTGCTTTCGGATCGTTTTGCCAGCCAGTGCAGCTGCGACGGCGGGATCGGCCTTTGCTGCTTCGGCGACGGCAGCCTCGTCGGCGCCCTGCGGAATCATGAGCTTTGCCTTGATTTTTCCGCAGACCTGCACGGCGATTTCGACCTGCTCGTCGATGCACAGTGCCGGATCGAATTCCGGCCACGGCTGCTCGTCCAGGATGCCGAAGCCCATGATCTGGAACAGCTCCTCGGTGATGTGCGGTGCGAACGGATAGAGCAGCATCAGCAGTGTGCGGTATTCGCCGCGTGTCAGTGTGCCGCTTGCGGTCAGCCCGTTGACGGCCTTCATCATGGCCGCGATCGCGGTGTTGAAGGCGAGCGTCTCGATGTCCTCGGAGACCTTGCGGATCGTCTTGTGCATCAGCGTCGTCATGCTGCTGCGGTAGCCGTCCTCATCGGTGACGAGCTCCTGCATCGCCCAGATGCGGTCGATGAAGCGCTTGCAGCCCTTGACGCTGCTGTCGCTCCACGGTGCCGCCTGCGCGTAATCGCCCATGAACAGCACATACAGACGCAGCACATCCGCGCCGTACTGATCGACGACATCGTTCGGATCAATGACATTGCCCTTGGACTTGGACATCTTTTCGCCGTCCGGTCCGAGGATGAGTCCCTGCGCGGTCCGCTTGGCATACGGCTCATCCATCGGGACGACGCCGATGTCATACAGGAACTTATGCCAGAAGCGCGAGTAGATCATATGGCGCGTGACATGCTCCATGCCGCCGTTGTACCAGTCCACCGGCATCCAGTAGCGGAGCGCGTCCATCGAGGCGAATTCCTTGTCGTTGTGCGGGTCGCAGTAACGCAGGAAGTACCACGAGGAGCCTGCCCACTGCGGCATGGTGTCCGTCTCGCGCTTTGCAGCGCCGCCGCACTTCGGGCATTTGCAGTTGACGAAGGAATCGAGCTTTGCCAGCGGCGATTCGCCGTCGGTGCCGGGCTCAAAGTTTTCGACAGGCGGCAGTCTCAGCGGCAGCTCCTCATAGGGCACCGCGACAATGCCGCAGGACGGGCAGTGAACGAGCGGAATCGGCTCGCCCCAGTAGCGCTGCCGGTTGAACGCCCAGTCCTTCATCTTGTACTGCACGCCGGCTTCGCCGCAGCCCATTTTTTCGAGGACGGTCAGCACCTTGGCAATGGCGTCCTTTTTGTTCGTGATGCCGTTTAATTCGCCGGAATTGACCATTTCGCCGTCGCCGGTATAGGCTTCCTTGGAGATGTCGCCGCCCTTGATGACCTCGATGATGTCGATGCCGAATTTCTTTGCGAATTCGTAGTCTCTCGTGTCATGCGCCGGCACGGCCATAATGGCGCCAGTGCCGTATCCCATCATGACATAGTCGGAAATGTAGATCGGGATTTCCTTGCCGTTGAGCGGGTTGACGGCGGTCAGCCCTTCGATGCGCACGCCGGTCTTGTCCTTGACGAGCTGGGTGCGCTCAAATTCGGTTTTCTTCGCGCATTCCGCCTTGTAGGCGTCCAGCGCGTCAATGTTTGCGATGCTGTCACGGTATTTCTCGATCAGCGGATGCTCCGGCGCCATGACCATGAAGGTGACGCCGTAGAGCGTGTCGGGGCGCGTCGTGTAGATGCGGAGGGTTTCGTCTTTGCCGCTCAGCGGGAAGTTGACGAAGGCGCCGGTCGATTTGCCGATCCAGTTCTCCTGCTGGAGCTTGATGTTCGGCAGATAGTCCACGCGGTCGAGGCCTTCCAGCAGCTTGTCGGCATACTGCGTGATGCGCAGATACCAGACATCCTTGGTTTTCTGGACGATGTCGCTGTGGCAGACATCGCACTTGCCGCCCTGCGAGTCCTCATTGGAGAGGACGACCTTGCAGGAGGGGCAGTAGTTGACGAGCGTCTTGTCGCGGAAGACAAGGCCGTGCTCGAACATCTTGAGGAAGATCCACTGCGTCCACTTGTAATAGCCTTCCTCGGTGGTGTCGATGACGCGGCTCCAGTCAAAGGAGAAGCCGACGCGCTTTAACTGACCGGTGAATTTCTTGATGTTCTCGTCCGTGACCTGTCTCGGGTGGACGCCGGTCTTGATTGCGGTGTTCTCGGTCGGCAGGCCGTAGGCGTCAAAGCCGATCGGGAAGAGGACATTGTAGCCCTGCATCCGGCGCTTTCTGCTGACGACCTCCATGCTCGAATACGCCTTGATGTGTCCGACATGCATACCGTGGCCGGACGGGTAGGGGAATTCGACCAGTGCGTAGAATTTCGGCTTTTGGCTTTTGTCATCGGCGCGGAAGGTGCCGTGTTCCTCCCAGTAGCGCTGCCACTTCGGTTCGATTGCAGAGAAGCTGTATTCCTGCATATATGATTGACCTCACTTTCGTGAATTTAGATTAACGGGTTGTCACTGCGGGCCGCCTTCGTCGATCAGCAGGTGCGAGATATCGACCTTTTCGCCGTCTGCCCAGAGCTTTTCGAGCTGATATTCGCCTCTGGTGTCGCCGTAGAAGACATGGACGACAATATCGTCATAGTCCAGAACGATCCAGTTCGCGCTGCGGATGCCCTCGATGCCGCGCGGCTCGACGCCCTGCTCTCCGAGGCGGAACTCCACCTCGTCGGCGAGCGACTTGACCTGTGTCGTGCTGGTACCGGTTGCGATGATGAAATAATCCGCGATGATGGTCAGATTGGTAATGCCGATGACCTGAATGTCCTCCGCCTTTTTGCTGTCAAGGATTTTCACGATCGTTTCAAGCTTTTCCTGTGTGGTCATAGTAGTCCTCCCTTATGATTTTTTCCGCTCCGCGCTCTTCGGCTTCTGTTCGGTGCCGGTGCGCATGAGATAATAGTTATAGGCTTCCGCCGTGCAGAGCGGCAGCGGCGTTCCCTTTCTGACGACGCTGTCGATCGAAAACTGCAGCGCCTCCAGCATGGCTTTTTTCAGATCCGCAAAGGCGAGCTTGCGGAAGTGCTCGACATCGCGGTAGCTGCGTTCCGCGGAGATCAGGTCTGCCATGTAGACGATTTCTTCGAGCAAGGTCATGTTCGCATGGGCGACGGTGTGCCAGCGTGCCGCCGACAGCACCTCGCTGTCCGAGATGCCGAGCTCCGCGTGCATGAAGGATGCGGCGGCGATGCCGTGCCAGACGGGCTTTGCGCGCCATTCCGCATCACTGACGGGGAACGGGCCGCCGAGCATCAGCTCCTTCTGCTCCTCATAGGGCAGCTCCTTGCAGCAGTCGTGCAGCAGCCCTGCCAGATAGGCGCGTTCCGGATCGGCGCCCCATTTCAGCGCGAGGGCTTTCGCCGCTTCCGCGACATTGACCGAGTGGACATAGCGCTTTTTGGAAAGCTTTGCTTTAATCAGCGCGGCCATTGCGCGCAGTTCGTCGCTGTCAGCCGGCTTGCTCATGTTCTCCACCCCCGTTTCCGTACAGTCTGTTTTGACAGATATATTGTACTACATTTTGGGGCAAAAGGCAAGAGCAATCCGCATTCTTTTGCATTTTCTCCCGGATTTCGGTCGAGGAGAGCGGCATCGCCTCGACGGACAGCACCCGGATGTGCGCACCGGAGACGGCGCGGCGCAGCTTTGCGGCATAGGCTCTGAGCTGCGGCAGATCGCCGGGCTCGCGGGAGACGGCGCAGAGCCTTGCCGACTGCAATATCTCCTCCCAGCAGTGCCATGTTTCAAAGCTCAGCAGCATATCGCTGCCGATGAGCAGTGTCCAGTCGGCGTCCGGCACCGTCTGCCGCAGATGCCGCAGGGTTTCGACCGTATAGGACTTGCCAGGCTTTTTGGTCTCATAGTCCGAGACCGTCAGCCACGGGAACGGCGCCGCCGCGAGACGGCACATGGCAAGGCGGTCGGCGGCGGGGGCGTAGGCGGAGGAGTCCTTGTGGGGGGCTTCTCCGGAGGGCATCAGCGTGATGCCGTCCAGACGCAGACCGCGCCGCACCGCTCTGAGCAGGTGCAGATGCCCGTTGTGAATCGGATTGAAGCTGCCGCCGAACAGTCCGAGCTGCTTCACGGCTTGCTGCCCTTTGCGGGAACGAGCTGAATGACCGGCTTTTTCGGATGCGGTTTATACAGCACAAAGCGCGAGCCGATGACGAACACGACCTCAGAGGCGGTCTGCTCCGCGATTTCGGCGGCGGCTTCCTTTGCGGTCAGCTCGCAGGTTTCGAGGACGCGGAGCTTGATGAGCTCTCTGGCGAGCAGCGCGTCGGAGACCTGCTTTAAGAGCTGCTCCCCGATGCCGCCCTTTCCGACCTGTAAAATCGTGTCCATATTGTTTGCGAGTGCGCGAAGCTGCGCACGCTGTTTGCTTGTCAGCATGAAAAATGCTCCTTTCTCACAGGTGAAGCTGCTGCTGCTTTTCTGCAATCAGACGGAGAAGTGTCTCGGCGTTTTCCGGCTGATTCGGAAACTTTTTCCCGGCGATTTTCCGGATGACGGTAAACTTCAGCTTGACCGTGCGGTCGCCGATGCATTCCGCATAGACCTCTTTTTGTTTGAACAGCGAGCCGAAGACCGGTGTCTTGACGGTCAGCTTCTTTGCAAAGTTCAGGTCTGCCGTGAGGATCTGTATGCCGGTCAGATGTGCCTGACAGGCAATCAGCCGGCTGCGGTCGGTGATGCCGAGATAGCCGTAGACCGGAATGCGGGTTGCGAAAAAACCGGTGTCCGAAAAGGCACAGTAGACAGCGGCGCAGAGTGCTTCGCCGGGCAGAAGCTGTTCAGAGAGGACGGACAGCATCTCGTCCTCGTTGAATTTCATGGAACTCAGATTTGCCATCGTTTCTGCTCCCTTTATGAAATGTCGGCAAGATCAAGGTAATCGCCGCCGTGCTCCGCGATGTAGTCCTTGCGGGCGGCGAGATTGTCACCGAGCAGCATATCGAACATGGCAAAGGTCGCCTCCGCCTCCTCCGGCGTGATGCGGATGATGCGGCGCGTTTCGGGGTTCATCGTCGTCAGCGCCATCATGTCCGCCTCGTTTTCGCCGAGACCTTTGGAGCGCTGCAGGGTGAATTTCTGCCCCTTAATCATGTCGAGAATCTTGACGCGCTCCTTTTCGTCATAGGCGAAATAGGTGCGGTCCTTTGTGGTGATTTCAAAGAGCGGCGATTCCGCGATGTAGACATAGCCCTCGCGGATCAGCGTCGGCGCAAGGCGGTAGATCATCGTCAGGATCAGCGTGCGGATGTGGAAGCCGTCCTCGTCGGCATCCGTACAGATGACGATTTTGTTCCAGCGGAGATTGTCGAGGCTGAAGGTCTGGAGCTCCTTGTTGGACTTCGACGACACTTCGACGCCGCAGCCCAGCACCTTCAGCAGGTCGGTGATGATTTCCGACTTGAAAATGCGGGCGTAGTCGGCCTTCAGACAGTTGAGGATTTTGCCGCGGACGGGGATGACCGCCTGGAATTCGGCATCGCGTGCCATTTTGACGGAGCCGAGTGCGGAGTCGCCCTCCACGATGTAGAGCTCTCTGCGTGCGGTGTCCTTGGAGCGGCAGTCCACGAATTTCGGCACCATGTTCGAGATATCGAGATTGCCGGAGAGCTTCTTCTTGAGATTGAGACGGGTGCGCTCGGCGTTTTCGCGGGAGCGCTTGTTGACCAGCACCTGATCGGCAATTCTGGCGGCATCGTCGGGGTTCTCGGTGAAGTAGACTTCGAGCTGATGCCGGAGGAATTCCGTCATCGCCTCATAGATGAACTTGTTGGTAATCGCCTTTTTCGTCTGGTTTTCGTAGGAGGCGACAGTCGAGAAGGACGATGACACGAGCACGAGGCAGTCCTGAATGTCGGCAAAGGTGATCTTGCTCTCGTTTTTCTGGTAGCGGTTGTTGGCCTTGAGGAAGGCGTCGATCTGTGCGGTGAAGGCGCGCCGGACGGCGTCGTCCGGGGAGCCGCCGTGTTCGAGCCAGCTTGAATTGTGGTAGTATTCGAGGCGCTGGACGGTGTTCGAGAAGGCGAACGCGACCGAGAGCTTGACCTTGTATTCGTCGCGGTCGGCTCTGTCGCGGCCCTTGCGGTCGGTTTGCCAGAACTGCACGGGCGTCAGGGTTTTCTCTCCTGCGATTTCGGCGACATAGTCCGTGATGCCGTTTTCGTAGAGGAATTCCGTCGTCTCGAATTTGCCCGGCACGACCTCGTTTTTGTAGACAAAGAGCAGATTCGGATTGACGACCGCCTGCCGCTTCAGCACATCGCGGAACCACTCGTCGGTGACGGCGATGTCCGCAAAGACTTCGAGGTCCGGCTTCCAGCGGGTGCGGGTACCGGTCTGCTTCCGGGCCGCGGGCTCCTTTTTCAGGCCGCCGATGTTCTCACCCTTTTCAAAGTGCAGCGCGTACTGCTGCCCGTCGCGGATGACCGTGACATCCATGTACTCCGCGGCGAACTGCGTCGCGCAGAGGCCGAGGCCGTTCAGTCCGAGGGAATAGGCGTAGGTGTCGCCGTTGGCGTCGTACTTGCCGCCGGCATACAGCTCGCAGTAGACGAGCTCCCAGTTATAGCGCTGCTCGCCGGGGTTCCAGTCCACCGGACAGCCGCGTCCGAAGTCCTCGACCTCAATCGAGCGGTCGAGGTAGCGTGTGATGAGAATTTTCTTGCCGAAGCCTGCGCGTGCCTCGTCGATCGAGTTTGTGATGACCTCAAAGACCGAGTGTGCGCAGCCGTCGAGTCCGTCGGAACCGAAGATCACGGCGGGGCGCTTGCGGACCTTGTCCGGCCCCTTTAGCATGGTAATGCTTTCGTTGCCGTATTCCTGCGGTTTCTTTGCCATGCGGCATCTTCCTTTCTGTCGGAGAAATCTTGGACATACTTTATTAGTATAGCATATTTTCCGGAAAAATGCAAGAGCCTCTGCCGCCCGGCAAAGCAAAGCCCGCATCCCCTTCCGGAAGATGCGGGCGCTGCTCTTTATTTGACAGTCAGCTTCACTTCTTTTGAGATTTCCGTGATGCCGTTCGGGGCGGTGACGATGCAGCGGTACTGCTGCCCGTTCCGCGCCGCGGTAGCGGGAACTGTCAGTGTGGCGGTTTTGCAGCCGGTCATGCCTGAATTCTTCCAGCCGTGGCCGTTGTTGAACTGCCAGCAGTATTTCAGGTT
>JAILIG010000159.1 GCA_024695445.1 Oscillospiraceae bacterium | reverse complement strand
AATCGTGTCTGCGCCGTAGTTTTCGTAAAACGGCGAAAAGACAATGACCTTGTCGCCGGGGTTTGTCACGCTCATCATGGCGGCCATCATGGCCTCGGTGCTGCCGCAGGTCACGACAATCTCGCCGTTCGGATCAATCGGTCTGCCCATGAAATGCGCCTGCTTTGCGGCCAGCGCCTCACGGAAATTCTGCGCGCCCCAAGTGATTGAATACTGGTGAAAATCCTCCTTCGTGACCTCGGCCAGACGGTCGAGAATCGCCTTCGGCGGATCAAAGTCCGGAAAGCCCTGCGAGAGGTTCACCGCGCCGTACTGATTGGAGATCCGCGTCATCCTGCGGATGACGGAATCGGTGAATCCGGCGGTTCTGCTTGATAATGCAGGCATAAAAAAGCCTCCTGAAACAATGTATCGGAAATCAATCCCGCTCCATTATAGCACAGATCGCGCAATTTTGCAAGGACGGAACCGGCGGACGGCCGGACAGCTGCAGCTTCCCGCAAAACGAAAGCCGTGTAATACTAACAAATTTTCAAAAATCTATTGAAAAATATCATACTTTGTGTTAGAATTATAATAGTAAAGTTTCACCGTTTGTCATTTTGTTCCACACATCACGGAGGCGCATATGTTTACTTGGAACCTTCAGTACATTTCAAAGAAACGACTGGCTGACACCTTCCGCCAGCTCATGCTCAATCCGCTGAAGGGCGATATCCTGATCCGGATTCATACAGCCATTCATCTGGAGGAGGAAGCCGTCGATCTGGCAAAATTCATTGCCAACCTTGTTCCCGGCGCGCATATCTTCGGCACCAGCACCTCTGCTGTCATCAGCTGGGGCAAGCTGCTCCAGAATCAGTGCGTCATTTCCGTCACGCAGATGTCTGCCGGCCGCATCAAAACGGTTCTGCTCCCGACCTTTGATGACAGCGGCCTTCCGGTCTCACCCGCCCTGCTCTGCGAACAGATGCTGGATGCCGTCACGGACAGCGATACAAAGCTGGTGCTTTCGTTCCTGACGGAGCCCTATCTGGATGTCAACAGCTTTGCCGCACAGTGCAGCGACCGGATGCCGGGGCTGAAGATGATCGGCGGCGTCACAAATCTTTCGGAATTCATCCGGAACAAGTATCACAACATCGGCTTTGTGTTCAACGAAACCGGCTGGACCGATAAGGGGCTGCTGGCCGCCTCCTTCAGCGGTGAGGAGCTGGAGTGCTGCGCATCCTGCGCGACCGGCGCACAGGCGATCGGAGGCCTGTCCGAAATCACGGACGCCTTCGGCTCCTGCATCCTCAGCATCGACGGCGAGGACGCGGCAGAGCATTTTCTGCGCGGAATCGGGGACAAGGTCGTTCAGCGGCCGGAGCTCGCCACGCTCTTTCCGTATGTCTATGCGGAATCGCAGGAGATTCCCGTCGTATTCCGGTATTCGGACCGGACAAGCATCCGCGAGCAGTTTGATGAAAATGCCCCGTGCAACGCCGCCTTTTATGCCGCGCACCCGGACCTCGACTGCTCGGAAAAGCGTGCGCGCATCCGGCTCGACCACAATGTGAGCAAGGGCAGACAGATCAGACGCGCTTTTATCTACGATCAGAAAATCATCTCCGACAACCGCGATATGTACCGCCATATGGAGAATTTTGAAAAGGCGGAAACGCTGTTCGGATACTCCTGTATGCTGCGTGCGCAGTATTACGCGAACTGCGTCAAATGGGAGCTTTCCGCATACGAGAACACCAACATCTGCGGCTGTATCACAAGCGGCCAGATCGTCCACATCAACGGAAGAAACTGCTATGCAAACTGCACCTTTACCGTGTCGGCCGTCGGTGAGGCGGAGGCGGTTCAGGCCTTTAATCCGTATGCGTTCTCCTACACGGACGCCCTCGCGGATGACAACCGCGAGCTGCTGGAATATCTCTGCGAAATCGAAATGGATTTTTCCAAATCGGATGATTCGGATGCTGCGGCCGAGCTGCGCACCTTTGTCCATGACTGCGAATTAAAGCTGCTGTACTCCGAAAGCGATGACATCCCGAATGCCGCCGCGCTGCGAATGGACATCCGGACCAAGGGCATCGACCGCGTCTGCATGATCAATGTGTTTGACATCTCCAGCATGGAAACAGTCTTTCCGACGGAAATGATCGACCTCACCTACAAGAACTACCTCCTCAACTGTATGCGCTTTGCCCGGAAAAAGGGCTATTCCATTTACATCATCCACCAGTGGCACATCGCGGTGGCGGCGCCCTCGTACATCGTCTCGCTCGCTGAATTTGCCGGCGAAATGGAGAAGCTGCAGCGGCAGCTCTTTGAAGCGACGGAGGAATACATCGCGCTGGTGCCGATGTTCTGCGTGCTCGACGACTGCAGCCCCGACAACCTGATGCAGGCCTATTACGCCGGCCGCGTGGAAATGATGCAGAAGAATGTCCAGTTCCTGGTGCGGAATGCGTATGTGGACCGCGTGGACGAGGACAGCATCCGCGAGCGCTTCCTCATGGTCAATGTCATCAACTACGCCATCACACACGACAAGGTCATCCCCTATTATCAGGGCATCTACGACAACCGCCGGAGCACGATTCATCATTACGAGTCCCTGATCCGGCTGGAGGACGAAAAGGGAAACATCTATTATCCGGGCAGATTCCTGCCGGTCGCCAGATCCTACGGCCTGCTCTATGACTCGATCTCGCGGATCATGGTCGAAAAGGTCTTCAACCGGTTCCGGAACGAGGAAAACCGGAGCGTCAGCATCAATCTCTCGATCCGCGACATCAAGAATCCCGAAATGACCGATTTCATTCACGAATTCCTGTCCACCGTCAGTCATCCGGAAAACTTCGTCTTTGAAATTCTGGAAAACGAGGACATCGACGACTACGACGAGCTCATCCGCTTCGTCGATAAGATTCACGATCTCGGCGCACAGATTTCCATTGACGATTTCGGCAGCGGCTTTTCCAACCTCCAGCACATCGCGTCCATCAACTGCGATTTCCTGAAAATTGACGGCTCGATTGTCCGGAACTGCTGCTCGGACGAACAGTCCGCAAACCTGATCGCGCTGATTTCCGCCTGGAAGCGGCTCAGCAATCAGAATATCCGCATCATTGCAGAATTCGTGGAAAACAAGGCGATTCAGGATGTCCTGCTCGATCACAGCATCGACTTCTCGCAGGGCTATTACTTCTCGAAGCCGAGCCCGGAAATCCGGGACTGAGCGCAGAAACGGAGAAGCTGAGATGAAAGACAGAAACAAAAATGTAACGGTGATCGGGCTGGTGCTGGAGGACATTTTTGCGGATTTCTCGAAGGAGCTCATCAGCAATGTCCGGAACGCGATCCCGGAAAGCGAGCATATCCGGCTCGTGGTGCTGCCGGGAAGATACAACGGCCCCTTCAATCCGCACGATGAAATCCACGCCTACAACAAGATCTACAATTCCGTATTCCAGGTCGGCGAGATGTGCGACTTCGACGGATTTATCGTCCACATCGGCAACCTGACCACCAGGCGGAGCCATACCGTGGATGAGAGCCTTATGGCGGACTTCAAAAAGGTGCCGAGTGTCTTTATCGCAACGAACATCGAAAATGTGACCACGGTCAACTACGACAATGAGGGCGGCATCCGGGAGGCCGTAGACTGTCTGGTGAGCATCAACGGCCTGACCAGACTGTGTATGCTGGGCGGCAGACCGGATAACTACGACTCCATCCTGCGGAAGGAAATCTTCATCCGCTGTCTGGAGGAAAACGGCATCCGTTTCTCGGAGGAGAACTTTGTCTATACCGATATGTCCGTCAACTGCGAGGCGGAGGCCGCGGAGCTGCTCGAAAAAAATCCGCGTGCGCAGGCCGTTTTTTGCGTCAATGACGCCGCCGCAAAGGGGCTTTATGCCGCAATGAATGCAAAGGGACTCGTGCCGGGACGGGATATTCTGGTATTCGGCTTCGACAATACCCTCATGGCCACGGAAATGATTCCGTCTCTGTCCTCGATCGGCTGCGACAGCACAACGCTCGGCCAAAAGGCGCTGGAACTGCTGCTGAAAAAGCTGCACGGCGAGGAAGCGGAATCCGCCATGATCCAGACGCGGCTTTACGGCAGAGAATCCCTCGACTACGAGATGTACGATTACACTGTCAAGGAGCTGACGGCGGCCAGCCCCGCTTTTATCTACCGGATGTTCGATGACTGCTTCTACCGCTACCGGACCGAACAGATCGGGCGGGAAAGCATCAATCTCCGGCGCCTGTTTCTGGAGTTCATCTCCAGAATGCTGATGACGCAGAAGAACCGGTATATGAGCCTGGAAAGCTATCAGGAAATCAGCCGGCTCATCGCAGTCTTTTTTGAAAAGGGCGCGATGAACTACACCGACGCCCCGAAGCTGCTCAAATCCATTGAGCGCCTGCAGTCCGGCGTCAATTCCGTCATGTCGAATGTCATGCTGAACCGGCTGTTTGCAGAAATGAAGAATCAGGCCATCCACGCGATCTCCAACAGCAACATCCGCGAGATGGCCGATCTGATCGAAAGCCGCCTGATGATGAAGGACTTTCTGATCTCCGGAATGCTGCATTCCGGAAGTGCCGGCGGCCCGGATGCCAGAGAGAAGGCGCTGCGTGCCGTCAGCAAGCTCGGCCTGCACGACACCGCGCTGTTCGTTTTCGATGAACCGGTCTCCTGCATCCCCGGCCGGAAACCGGTATATCCCGACACCGTCCGGCTGTACTGCGTCACAAAGGCCGGCACCATGTTCTTTCTCGACAGCAAGCGGCAGTCCTGCCCGATCTCCAAGATCTTCTACCGCAACGAGCTGTCCGTCAGATGTGTCGGCTTTGCGGTGTTCCCGGTGTTTTATATGAGCTCGCTCTACGGGTATCTGCTCTGCGGGCTGACCGACGACATTTTCAACACCGGCGAATATCTCGCCCTGCAGATCGGACAGACGCTCTATATCAACGATTTGCAGCAGAAGCTGCTCCGGGCCGGCGGGCCCGAACCGGGCGCAGAATAAAAAAACGGCTCCGTTTCCGGCGGAGCCGTTCTTTTGTTGGAAATGCCGTCAGTCCGCCGCAGAGCGCTGAAACGCCTTGACTGCCTCAACGATCGGCACGATCAGTGCCGCGAGCAGCACCGCAAGCAGCAGCTGCGTCCCGCTGAGCCGAACCAGAGAAAAAATCGTTCTCAGCGTGGGGATGCAGACAAGCGGAACCGTGAACACGAAGGAAACCAGCACGGAGCCGAGCAGAAAGCGGTTTCCGTGCTTCATCCGGAAGACGGAGCCCTTCAGGCTGCGCATATTCCATGCGTGCAGCATCTCGCAGACCGCAAGCGTCAGGAACGCCATCGTCGTGCCGGTCTCCGGAGAGACGCGGTGCCCGATCAGATAGGAGGCCAGCGTCAGTCCGGCAATGACGAAGCCCTGCCAGAGCAGATTGATGCCGAGACCGTCCGAGAAGATGTGTGCGCGGCTGCTGCGGGGTTTGCGCTGCATGATGCCCTCCTCAGCCGCCTCCATGCCCAGACCGACGGCCGGGAAGCAATCCGAGACCAGATTGATCCACAGCAGATGAACCGGGCTGAAAATGCTCTTGCCGCCGAGTGCCAGCGTCGCCATCAGGATGCACAGCACCTCGCTCAGATTGCTGGAGAGCAGAAACTGTATCGCCTTGCGGATATTGTCGTAGATGCGGCGTCCTTCCTCGACTGCGCCGACGATCGTCGCAAAGTTGTCATCAGTCAGCACCATGTCCGCGACATTCTTGGTCACATCCGTTCCGGTGATGCCCATGCCGACGCCGATGTCCGCACTCTTGATCGAAGGGGCATCGTTGACGCCGTCGCCGGTCATCGCGGTAGTCATGCCCTTTTTCCGCCATGCGTTGACAATCCGGACCTTGTGTTCCGGCTGCACGCGGGCGTAGACGCTGTAATACTCCACGGTCTCGTCAAATTCGGCATCGGGAATCTTTGAGAGCTCCGCGCCGGTCAGCGCCTTCTGTCCCTCGCCGAGAATACCGAGCTCCTTTGCGATCGCAACGGCCGTGTCGCGGTGGTCTCCGGTAATCATGACGGGGCGGATACCCGCCGTGCGGCAGAGCCCGATCGCGCCCCTGACCTCCGGACGGACCGGATCTATCATGCCGGTCATGCCGATGAACACGAGCTCCTGCTCCAGCGATTCCGGAGAGGTGTCGG
This sequence comes from Oscillospiraceae bacterium, assembly GCA_024695445.1. GTDB lineage: Bacteria > Bacillota > Clostridia > Oscillospirales > Ruminococcaceae > Firm-04. Next base: position 4,904 of record JAILIG010000159.1, on the reverse strand, counting down.
CGGGAAGCGCGCTGTATTCCCGGTAAGCGGCGAGCAGCACGCGAAGCGCCTGATCGGCCATTTCCTTGTTGTGACGCAGAAGCTCCCTGCGGTCGGTCTCCGTCATGGAGCGGACTCTGCCGTTTTCCAGCAGATACGAGCAGCGGCGGAGCACCTCATCGGGTGCGCCCTTGGTATACTGCACAAAGCCGGTTTCCGTCCGGTGAACCGTGGACATCATCTTGCGGAGCGAATCAAACGGCGCCTCCGCAGCTCTGGGCAGCGCCCGGTCCAGCTCGTATTTTTTCAGCCCGCACTGATTTGCATAGGCCACGAGCGCGGCCTCGGTCGGCTCGCCCGTCACGGAGCCGTCCGGATTCAGAACGGCATCGCAGCAGAGTGCCATTGCCTTTGCAAGCATCTGCCGGTCGGTTGTATACTCCTGCACGACGGTCATTTTGTTCTGTGTGAGCGTGCCGGTCTTGTCGCTGCAGATGACCTGCGCACAGCCGAGCGCTTCGACAGCCGTCAGGCGCCGGATGACCGCGCCGCGCTTTGACATATTCGTCACGCCGATGCTCAGCACGACGGTGACGACCGCCGCAAGCCCCTCCGGAATGGCCGCGACGGCAAGGCTGACCGAGACCATAAACGATTCCAGAAACCGGGGCAGCGTGACTGCGCCGTCATGCACCAGCATCTGAAGCACATTGATTCCGAGAATGAACACGCAGATGCAGAGCACGGCGACTGAGAGGATTCTGCTGAGCTGATCGAGACTCCTTTGCAGCGGTGTCTCGTCGTCGTCCGCCTCGGCAATCGCACCCGCGATCTTGCCCATTTCGGTCTGCATTCCGGTCGCAACGACCACGGCCTCCGCGCGCCCGTAGGCAATGCTGCTGCCCATGTAGAGCATATTCTTCCGGTCGCCGAGCGGAACCTCCTCGCCGGAGAGCACGGCGCTGTCCTTGTCGCAGGGGACGCTTTCGCCGGTGAGCGCAGACTCCTCCGCCTTCAGTGCGGCGGCCTCCAGAATGCGGCAGTCCGCCGGCACATTGTCACCCGCTTCGAGCGTGATGACATCGCCCGGCACGAGCTCGGAACTGTGAATGACCGTCAGCTCACCGGAGCGGTAGACCTTGCTGTTTGCGGCGCTCATCGCCTGCAGCGCTTCGATCGCGGATTCCGCCTTGTTCTCCTGATAGACGCCCAGCACCGCATTTGCGATGACGACGAACAGGATGATGAACACATCGGCTTCTAGCTTTCCCTCCGAAATGAGGCCGGTGATTGCAGAGATCACCGCCGCGGCCAGCAGAACGAGAATCATCGGGTTTTTGAACTGCGCGGCAAACCGTGCGAGCAAGGTTGGCTTCGGGGCTTCGTCCAGCTTGTTTGCACCGAACCGTTCCAGGCGGCTTTTCGCCTCTTCGGCAGTCAGACCGCCGGTGCTGCTGCCGACCTCCTTCAGGACCTGCTCGGCTGAGCAGAGATAATGCTTCATACTGCGTCCTCCGTCTGATGAATATTGTTCTATTATACCACGAAAGCACCGGAAATGCAAGTGCCGCCGTCACACGGCTTTTCTGAGCGCGGCCCGTCTGCGCACAGCGCTGCCTCTGTAAAGATACGAGGCGCCGACGAACACCGAAATTCCGCAGAATACCTGCACCGGGAACAGGCCGAGCGCCGCTTCCGGAATCAGGAACGCGAGCACCGCGGCGGCGGCGGCCGGCGGCAGCATCAGGGACAGCCGCTTCATCAGGAAATATACGGCAGGCACGGTCAGTGCCGCGGCAAGCCCCGGCGCGAGGGAAAGGTACACGCACAGCAGATACCGGATACCGGCGGCACAAAGCGCAGAAAGCGTCACCAGCAAGATGACCGCCGCGGGGCGTCTGCGCGAAACGGCCTCCGGCTTCCAGAATTCGGTAAACGCCACCAGAAGCGGGGGCGCGGCGGCATACCGGAAGCCGCTTTTGATCGCCGCAAAGATCACCGCGCTTGCAATCAGCCAGCGAACCAGCATCTGCAAAACGCTGTCCGCATCCGGCGCCGGCAGCTTCTCAAACTTCACATCGCTCCGCACGCCCCACCGGACCAGCAGCCGGCGCATCCACAGAACGGCCGCCGTCAGCACACAGGCAGCGACCGGATACACGGGCGACTCCGTCTGAAGCAGCACGGGAAGCACCGCCGCCGAGATCATCGGGGCAAAGCCCGTGCGCGAGAGCAGATACAGCACGGATGCCAGCAGATAGGCCGCACTCATTTGCAGCCAGACCGCCCCCGGCACCCAGAGGACGGTACACAGTCCGAGCACCGCACTGACCGCGATCGAAACGAAGGTTCGGAGCGAATCGGTGCGCCATGCGAGTTGCGGCGTCAGCAGCGAACCGGCTGCAATGGCCGCTGCCTCCGGGAAAATAATCTCCGGATTCTGAAACACATCCGCCGCACTGACCATGCCGCCGATCAGCAGCACCGCACACAGCAGCGGAATCCGGGAAAGGAACGGTTTACTCTTTGTCAACTGTCTGCACACTCCCGAAACTGAAATCATCTGACTTTAGGCTGCGCACAGAAAGAGGCACCCGCCAAAACGGGCGCCCCCCTGATCTTTCGTTCAGCCCCTGACGGCTGCGAGCAGTGCATCGACGCGGTCGGTGCGCTCCCATGCCGGCTGAAGATCCTCTCTGCCCATGTGGCCGTAAGCGGCGAGCTTGCGGTACTGCGGCTTGCGGAGCTCCAGCGTCTGAATGATGCCGGCCGGACGCAGGTCAAAGCACTTGACAACGGCATCTGCAAGCTGCGTATCCGGCGCGGTGCCGGTGCCGAAGGTCTCAACCAGCACGGAGACCGGCTGTGCCACGCCGATTGCATAGGCGAGCTGCACCTCGCAGCGTCTGGCAAGGCCGGCTGTGACGATGTTCTTTGCGATATAGCGGGACATATACGCCGCAGAACGGTCCACCTTGGTCGGATCCTTGCCGGAGAAGGCACCGCCGCCGTGACGCGAATAGCCGCCGTAGGTATCGACGATGATCTTTCTGCCGGTCAGACCGCTGTCGCCCTGCGGGCCGCCGATGACAAAGCGTCCGGTCGGGTTGACAAAGACCTTCGTCTCGCCGTCCATCAGATTTTCGGGGATGATCGGGCGGATCACCAGCTCGATCAGGTCCTCGCGGATCTGGCTCAGCTCCACGGCGGGAGAGTGCTGCGTCGAGACCACGATCGTGTCCACGCGCACCGGCACATTGTTCTCGTCGTATTCGACGGTCACCTGTGTCTTGCCGTCCGGCCGCAGATAGGACAGCGTACCGTTCTTGCGGACGGCGGTGAGCTGCATGGCGAGCTTGTGCGCCAGCGAGATCGGCAGCGGCATCTTTTCGGGAGTTTCGTCGCAGGCATAGCCGAACATCATGCCCTGGTCGCCGGCACCGAGCTGCTCGTCGTCGCCGGAATCGTAGGCGCTGTCCACGCCCTGTGCGATGTCGCCGGACTGCTGGTCGATCGAGGTGAGCACAGCGCAGGTATGGCCGTCAAAGCCGTACTTTGCGCGGTCATAGCCGATGTCCACGATCACCCCTCTGGCAATCGCCGGAATGTCCACGCGGGCTGTGGTGGAAATCTCACCCATCAGCAGCACCATACCGGTAGTCGTGCAGGTCTCGCAGGCAACTCTGCCGTTGGGATCCTGCTCCAGAATCGCGTCCAGCACGGCATCGGAAATCTGGTCACAGATTTTGTCGGGATGTCCCTCGGTGACGGATTCGGAAGTAAAAAACCGTTTCATCTTTTCGTTCCTTTCTGAAATACATTCTTGCCGCATCATGTGCAGAAAACGAAAAAGCAGCACAGCAGAAACGCGTGCCGCTCTTGTTTGAAACTGCATACGCTCCTCATCTTCCGGAGCCAAAGCTCCGCAGGACTTGGCACCATTCACCCGGCTTGCGGGCGCGGTTGCCGCGGCTTCACAGGACCCGTTCCTCCGCCGCTCATGATAAGGCTGCTCTTATTATACAGGATTTTGATTTGTTTGTCAAGAGGGAAGTTGTTTCGGTATATGCGGAATGAACTAAAGTGTAAAGCGCTCCGGCAGTACAAACTAAAATTTTTGGTCGAGCTTTTTTCAAAAAGCTCGCAGGGTTGAGGGGCGGCGCCCCTCATCGCCGCCCGCAGGCGGCGAAACTCTCAGGACTTAAAAAGAGCTCCGCCGAGGGGAGTGAATTGCCGCACAGCGGCAAGAGAGGGGACGCCCTGCGATAGAGGGCGTCCCCTTTTTTTGATCGCATCCGCGAAGCGGATACCTTATTCTCCATAAGCCGGCGTTTTACGAGAAGCTGAAATTGAGCACTTTTGTCTTTTGTGCAATGGAGGAGAAAGGCAAAAAATGATTTGCGGGCGTTTCCGGCGGGCTTTAGATCAATGGAACCCGGCACTGCCGGGCGGAGAGCTTTAGATCAATGCCAGCGCGGGCTCCGCGCCCGCATTCACCGAAGCTGTACGGTCACCGTCGCCGTCACGGTGCGGTTTTCCGCCCGCAGCAGACTGTCTGCCGGCATCGCAATGTTCGGAACACCGTCCGCACCAATGTAAATCTGCCGGATGCGCGTATGCCGGCACGGATCGTAAAGCGGATCGGAGGCGTAGCTGCCGCACTGCCTGCTGTCATGTGCCGACGGCCGCGCATGGTAGACAATCAGCAGATTGCCGTGCTCGTCCGTCACAAAGGAGTTGTGCCCCGGTCCGGATTCGCCGGACAGATCTGCGGTCGAGAGCGAGGGGGCTCTGTCCTTGCTCCAGCTCTCCGGATTCATCAGGTCGGCGTTTTCGTCCGCTGTCAGCTTGCCGACGCAGTACTCCGAGCCCGTGCCCGACGCGGAAAAATACACATAGATCTTCCCGCCGGCCTTCAGCACCGC
>JAILIG010000150.1 GCA_024695445.1 Oscillospiraceae bacterium | reverse complement strand
CGACGACTGTCCGGTGAGCAGGAGCGAAGCGGAGCAGCGGCTTTCGGAGCTGGTGTCGGCGCTGCACGGCGCGTATCAGGCGCAGGGGAAAGACTGGCGGGTGATGCTCTGCTCGGTCACCCCGAACGGTTCGGTCCGGTTTGAGTTTGAATATGCGGATGTTTCGGTCAATCAGGCGGTCATCAATTCAGCAGTCCGCAGACAGGGCTGCCCGGAGCCTGTGCAGCCGCCGGAGCCGCTTCCGGTCACGGAGATGATCCGCAGCAAGCAGACGGCGCTCGAACAGTATCTCATCAGCATCATGCCGGTGCAGTGGAAGAAAATCTGCCTGTTTGCACATTTCTCCGGCGGCAGATTAACAGCGCAGTTTGCGGTGCTGGAGGCGGAATCGGACACTGTCTGCGCGCAGGATTCCTTTCAGAGGTGCTATGTGGGCCATTATGTCCCCGGCCGGGACGAGATGAAAAAAAAGGTGAATCAGCTTACCGCATCCGTTTATTTTTACTGTGCCGAAGCCTGGGGAAAGAAAAAAGCATGGCACTCGATGTTTTTTACGATTACACCGGACGGCGCGTCGCACACGGAGTTTGCATGGGCGCCGTTCACGGAACAGGACGATCCGTATGAGTCGGAGCGGGCGGCGTTCGAGTACTTTTTCGGAGGATCGTAACCGATCAGGCGCCAGACCGAAAAAACAGATTCGGGGGTGAAACGATGAATTATCAGATTGCAGTCTTAAAGGGTGACGGCATCGGCCCGGAGATTACGGAGAGTGCCGTCCGCGTGCTGGAAAAAATCGCGGAGATTTCCGGCCGCAGCTTTCAGTTTACCGAATATCTGATCGGCGGCATTGCCGTGGACCAAACCGGTGTGCCGCTGCCGCCGGAGACGGTTTCGGGCTGTCTCAGCAGCGACAGTGTGCTGCTCGGCGCGGTCGGCGGCCCGAAGTGGGACACGCTGCCGCCGGAAAAGCGTCCCGAAAAGGCGCTGCTCGGCATCCGTGCCGCGCTGGGACTGTATACGAATCTGCGTCCGGCAAAGCTGTTTCCGGCGCTGCGCGGAGCGTCGCCGCTCAGGGAAAGCGTCATCGGCAGCGGCTTTGATCTGCTGATCGTCCGCGAGCTGACCGGCGGCATCTATTTCGGCGAGCGCGGATACCGCGAGGGGCGTTTCGGCGAGGAGGCCTTTGACACCGAGGCGTACAGCGTCACGGAGATCGAACGCATCGGGCGCGCCGCGTTTTCTGCGGCACAAAAGCGCCGCGGAAAGGTCACGAGCATCGACAAGGCGAATGTGCTGGAGACCTCGCGGCTCTGGCGAAAGACCATGCACCGGCTTGCGGCGGAGTACCCCGATGTCGCATACGGCGATCTGCTGGTTGATAACGCCGCGATGCAGCTTGTGCGCAATCCTGCGCAGTTTGATGTCATCGTCACATCCAATCTGTTCGGCGACATCCTCTCGGACGAAGCCTCGCAGATCACCGGCTCGATCGGGATGCTGGCCTCGGCCTCGCTCGGCGACGGCGTGCGCGGGATGTACGAGCCGATTCACGGCTCTGCGCCGGATATCGCGGGGCAGGACAAGGCAAACCCGATCGCCGCGATTCTTTCGGCGGCAATGATGCTGCGCTATTCGTTCGGACTGTCCGCCGAGGCGGACCGGATTGAGCGTGCGGTGGACCTTGTGCTCGAAGCGGGCTTCCGCACGGCGGATATCATGGGGGACGGCGGAGGAACGCTGCTCTCCTGCTCTGCAATGACGGAGAAGATTCTGGAAGCGGCCGGAAGCTGAAAAAGACCGTTCACTGTACCGATCAAGTATTACCGAGTTGAAATATCAGGAAACCGGAGTCAAATTGCCATGGGAAAAAACAAAAAGCTGCAGGAGCTGGAGCTCGCGCTGAATTCGCTGGTCATCTTCCGCAAGCTGCTGACGAATGAGGTCGTTCTGCCGCTCAGAGCGCTGCTGGATACCGACACCACCGATCCGATCATCCAGCTGCGGCAGTATGCGGAATTCACCTCGCGTCTCTACCAGAAAAGCACGAATCTCACGGAGTTTATCTTAAAGCTCGTGCTGGAGGACGACAATTTCTACATCCGGCAGCTTGCCGCGGGCACGGAGCCGGAGTCGGCGATCACGGCCTGCGCGATGAACGAGCTGCTGATTCTCCAGCGGCTTTCGCGGCTGAGACCGTCAGAGCTGCAGAAGGAGATTTCTTATTACGGCGTGCTGCCGGAGTGGTCGGTCTCCGAGATCGACTTCCGCGAGGCCTACGCCGATCACGCGGCACAGCTCAAGACCAGAGGCTTCGGGCAGTATGCGCGGTCGCTGATGTTCATGCTGCGGGACGGGGTGATTACCCCTGTGCAGTATGCCGACAGCATCACGCCGGATATGCTGGCCGGCGATTTTGAGGCGCAGCACAGCGTTTTGCAGAACGCGGCGGCGCTGCTTGCGGAAAAGCCCGCGCAGAATATGCTGCTCTGGGGCGATACCGGCTGCGGAAAGTCCGCGGCGGTCAAGGCGGCAGTCAATCAGTACGGCAAGGACGGCCTGCGGCTGATTCAGCTCACGGCAGACCAGCTCAGCGAGCTGCCGGAGGTCATGGCACAGATCGCGCACAATCCGCTGCGGTTCCTGATTTTCTTCGACGACCTGATGTTCGACACGCCCGCCGACGCGGGTGCCGCGATGACATGGCTGGAGGGCGCGGCGGCGGCCAAGCCGGAGAATGTGATTCTCTGCGCGACGGCGGCGAACCGCTGTCTGCTGCGGGGCGGTACGCCAGATCCGGCGACCTGCTGTGCCGTTTCGGGGCGGTTCGGTCTGCAAATTCACTTTGAGCGCCCCGATGAACAGACCTACCGCGCACTGGTGCGGGAGTTTGCGTCACGGAGCGGCGTACCGGTCAGCGAGGAGATGCTGCGCGGTGCGGAACGGTATGCGGCAGAGGGCTGCGGGCGCTCCCCGCGCACGGCCAGACAGTACATCGACCTGCTCCGCAGCGGGGACGGACGGTGACCGGAAGCCGAACCGAAAGTTTTTTGGCCGGGCTTTCATCTGCGGAAAGGGGGGAACGGTATGGGCTTTACCGTCACTGCTGATCATCTGGCATGGATCAACGGCGAAAAAGACGATCCGGATGATCTGTGCCTGCACGGACACGCCGCAGCCGTCATCGGCGGCCGCACACTGGAATACGAGTGTGCGACTGTGAGCGCGACCGCTTTGTACCTGCTGAAAACGCTGACCGAAGACCACATCATCCATCAGGATAACCAGATGCTGCCGTGCTGCGGATTCTTTATGCTTGCAAACGAGACGCTCGACAATGTCACGGTGATCGGCTGCCCGAACGGCGTGGACTGGACGGTGCTGCACCGCAGCGACGGGACCGTTTCGCTCATTCTCGGGGACGGCACGGAGGAAACCGTCAGTCCGGAGGCATACCGTGCAGAGGTGTTCCGCTTTGCGGATATGATCGAGGACTTTTATGCGTCATGTTCGCCGAAGGTGATGCCGGAAGATCCGACTGACAGAGACGGATACACCGCATTCTGGAATGAATGGCACAGACGGAGGGGACGCCGGAATCCGGCCGAATGACCGGAGCGCTGAAAAAAGTGCGGGTACTCTGCTCAAAAAATCGGGCAGCGTACCCGCTTTTTCTGTCTGTCCGACAAATCACGGGTTTTGCCCATTGCTTTTTTGCAAAATATATGGTATACTAGTAAAGATACCGGAAGAAAGTGGGGAGCGTATGTCTGCCGATCTGCTGAAAGGAGAAATCGCCGGACTGATGAAGCGTGCGCTGTGTCTCGACATCGCCGCATATCTCATCAGCACGGCCTTTTACGGGTTCCGCCTGCCCTTTGCGGCGGGGCTCTGCCTCGGCACGGCGGTGCTGCTTAGTACGCTCATGCTGCTCGCATACAGCGTCAGCCGCATGGAGCAGGACGCAAAGCGTTCGGGCGTGACCAGTCAGCGCCGGTACCTGCTGCTTTACGCACTGCGGCTGCTGATCTTCGGCATTGCCTTCGGCGCCGCGCTCCTGCTGCGGAAACGGATCCATCCCGTCGCCGTCTGCATCCCCATGCTGTACCCGCGCCTGATCTACACCGCGGGAGCGCTCTTTCAGAAGTCCGGAAAAAAGAGGTGAAAGCTACATATCATGTTAGTTATGGCAATCCCCGCCTTTCTGCGCGGGCCGACGGATCCGACCGTCACCGGCCCTCATGTCATCACATCGTGGAAGCTCGGCCCGCTGACGATCAACCTGACCGAAACCGTTGTGCTGGAATGGATCGTCGTCGCGTTTATTCTGGGGCTGGCCTTCTTCCTGACGCGGAACCTCAGGGTGCGCGGCGTCTCGAAGCGGCAGGCCGTCGCGGAAATGGCGGTTGAGGCGATTACCAATCTCGTGCGCGACACAATGGGCAGGCGCTGGCTGTGGTTCACGCCGTATATCGCGGCGGTGTTCTGCTTCTCGATCTTCGGCAGTCTCATCAGCCTGTTCGGCGTCCGTGCCGTGACCTCGGATTTCTCCGTGCTGCTCTCGTGGGCGGCGGTCACATTCCTCGTCATCACATGGACCAAGATCCGCTACGGCGGCATCGGCGGATACTTAAAGGGCTTTGCGGATCCGATGCCCGTCATGCTCCCGATCAACATTCTGAGCGAGGTGGCAACCCCCGCGGCAATGGCACTGCGTCACTTCGGCAACATCGCAGGCGGCGGCATCATCATGATGCTGGTCTATTACGGCCTTGCGAATGCGAGCCATATGATCGGGCTGGACATTGCGATTTTCGATGTCGGCATCCCGGCCGTGCTGTCGCTGTATTTTGATTTGTTCTCGGACTTCATGCAGGCGTTTATCTTCATCATGCTGACGATGGTCTTTGTCAGCAACGCCGGCCCTGCAGAGGAGGAAGCCTCTGCATCATAAATCTGTTCAAAAAATATACGGAGGTATTTACAATGGATATGGGTGAAGCAATTATTCTGGCTGGTTCCGCAATCGGTGCGGGCCTGGCAATGATCGCCGGCATCGGCCCCGGCATCGGCGAAGGCTATGCAGTCGGCAAGGCCTGTGAGGCCATCGCAAGACAGCCGGAGGCTTCCGGTGCGGTCACCAGAACGATGTTCGTCGGCTGCGCCGTCGCGGAATCGACCGGTATCTACGGCCTGATCATCGCGCTGCTTCTGATTTTCCTGAAGCCGTTCACCTGATTTTTCAGACGGACGCATCCCGAAACGATCAGAAGAAGAAAGGCTGAAGGAACATGGGAATTATTTCCGCATCGGTTTGGGCGGCAGACCTGAATCTGCCGTTCCTGTCGATCGACACCGGCACCATTCTCTTTACGCTCATCAACCTCGCCATTCTCGTCTTCGGACTGAAGCATTTCCTGTTCAAGCCCGTCAATGACATTCTGGCACAGCGTCAGACCGCGGTGGACAAGAGTCTCACGGAGGCGGAGCAGGCAAAGGCCGAGGCGGAGGCGACCAAGGCGGAATACGCCGAAAAGCTCACCGCCGCGAAGGAGGAATCCGCCGAGATGCTGAGAAAGGCAACCCGCCGTGCGCAGGAGCGCTCGGACGAGATTGTCGCCGCGGCAAAGGCGGAGGCAGCTGCCGTCATGCAGCAGAATGAGGCGGAGCTGGAGCGTGAGAAGCGCAGAGCGGCAAGCGAGCTGCGTGCGGAGGTCTCCGGACTGGCCGTGATGGTTGCCGAAAAGGTGGTCGAGCGTGAGATCAACCCCGCCGACCACGCCAGACTGATTGATGAATTTATAGATTCGGTGGGTGATGTGCAGTGAGCTCAGAGGTTTCTGCGGTTTACGCCAATGCGCTGTTTTCACTGGCTTCGGAGGCAGGCGATGCCGTTCTGCAGCAGACGAGAAGCGATCTGCGCGAATGTGCGCTGCTCTTTTCGCTGAACCCCGATCTGACGCGGCTGCTCTCGCTCCCGACCGTTTCCGTCGAGGAGCGCGCCGGCATCGCAAAAAAGATCTTCGGCGACGAGGGCCTGACCTGCCGGCTGCTCCGCCTGCTGATTGACCACGGCCGCGTGCGGTTTCTCGGTGAGATTGCCGATGATTTCGACGCGCTGATGCTCGATTATCAGAACACGGTCGAGGTTCGGGTGACGACAGCCGTCCCGCTGCTGCCGGAACAGAGCGAACGCCTGACGGCGGCACTCACCGAAAAGCTGCAAAAGTCCGTCCGCATCACGGAGCGCATCGACCGCTCCATTTTAGGCGGCGTGATCGTGCAGTACGGTGACACCCGCATTGACAACAGCGTGAAATATCGGCTGGATACGCTGAAAGCAAGGCTTTCCTGAGCGGTCCGGCGCATAAGAAGGTGCAAGATGAATTTAAGACCAGACGAAATTACCGGCATCATCAAGGAGCAGCTCAGAAATTATGAGGCGCAGCTCAATCTTGCCGATGTCGGTACTGTAATCACCGTCGGAGACGGCATTGCAAATGTCCACGGACTGGAGCAGTGTATGTCCGGTGAGCTGCTGGAATTTGAGGGCGGCATATCGGGCATGGCGCTGAACCTCGAACACGATTTCGTGGGCGCGGTGCTGCTGGGTTCCGATCAGGACATCAAGGAGGGCGCGACGGTCAGGCGCACCAAGCGGATTGTCTCGGTGCCGGTCGGCGAGGAGCTGCTCGGCAGAGTCGTCAATGCGCTCGGTGAGCCGATTGACGGCAAGGGCCCCGTCCTGACGAAGGAAACGATGCCGATTGAAAAGATCGCCCCCGGCATCATCACGAGACAGTCCGTTCATGTCCCGCTCCAGACCGGCATCAAGGCGATTGACTCGATGATCCCGATCGGCAGAGGACAGCGTGAGCTGATCATCGGCGACCGCCAGACCGGCAAGACCACGATTGCGCTCGACACGATCATGAACCAGAAGGGCAAGGATGTCATCTGTATTTATGTCGCAATCGGACAGAAGCGCTCGACCGTCGCAAATGTCGTCGAGCAGCTCACCAGAGCCGGCGCAATGGCGTATACCATCGTTGTCTCCGCAACGGCGTCCGAGCTGGCGCCCCTGCAGTACATCGCACCGTATTCCGGCTGCATGATGGGCGAATATTTCACCGACCGCGGCCGTGATGTCCTGATTGTCTACGACGATCTTTCCAAGCACGCCGTCGCGTACAGAACCCTCTCGCTGCTGCTGAAGCGCCCGCCGGGACGCGAGGCATATCCGGGCGATGTGTTCTATCTGCACTCCAGACTGCTGGAGCGCGCCTGCTGCCTCAACAAAAACTACGGCGGCGGCTCCCTGACGGCACTCCCGATCATCGAGACACAGGCGGGCGATGTCTCCGCGTACATCCCGACGAATGTCATTTCGATCACGGACGGCCAGATCTTCCTGGAGACCGACCTTTTCAATGCCGGCGTGCGTCCGGCGGTCAATCCGGGCATTTCGGTCTCGCGTGTCGGCTCCGCGGCACAGATTCCCGCGATGAAAAAGGTGTCCGGCTCGCTGAAGCTGACCTATTCGCAGTACCGCGAATTACAGGCATTCTCGCAGTTCGGCTCCGACCTCGACAAGGACACGAAGGAGCGCCTTGCAAAGGGCGAGCGCGTCGTCGAGGTGCTGAAGCAGGATAAATCGAGCCCGCTCTCCGCGGAGCATCAGGTTGTGATCCTCTACGCCGTGACGAACAATCTGCTGCGCGATGTGCCGGTCAGCCGCATCGCGGAATTTGAGTCCGCGTTGCTCTCCGAGATTGACGGTGCGCACAGCGAGCTGACTGATTCGATCCGGAGCACCGGCAAGCTGCTGCCGGAGACCGAAACGGCATTGAAGTCCGTCATCACAGAGTTCGTGCAGAGCTTTGTCTGAGGGGAGGGGCTTTCATGGCAGCTTCCAATATGAAGGCAATCAAGCGCCGGATCAAGAGCGTTGAGAGCACGATGCAGATTACGAAGGCGATGGAGCTGGTCTCCTCGTCCAAGCTGCGCCGCGCCAAGGAGCGTGCCGACAAGGCGGTT
>JAILIG010000115.1 GCA_024695445.1 Oscillospiraceae bacterium | reverse complement strand
TCGCACACGGAGATCACCGAGGCGTGGAAGGAATACAAGGAGAACGCCGGCGTTCACCGGCCCGGTGACAAATATCCGCTCTGGGAGACGCATGAACAGATGCGGGCGCGGGCACTCCGGGCGCTGCAGCCCTTTCTCAGCCGGACAGACATCGGGACGCTGCTGATTGTCTGTCACGGCGGCATCATGCGCGCACTGATGAACACACCCGCACTGAAGAAAATCCACTTCTGCGAAATCCGCGAGCTGCTGCCGGAAATGCTTGCTCCAAATGCGGAATGCGGAATAACAGGGGGCGCAAAACGCTTTGGAGCGGCGTCTGTCTGACATGGATTTCGCAAAGCAATATTTCTGTATAAACAACGGGGCCTGGGGACTGCTGTCCCCGGCGGGAGCTTGAGGGCGGAGCCCTCATGATCAATCCATCGGAGATACCTCTATCGAAAGGAATCGTAAATTATGAAGGTACTGGTAGTCGGCGGCGGCGGCAGAGAGCACGCCATCATCATGAAGCTCGCAGAGAGCCCGCGTGTGACGGAGCTGCACTGTGCGCCCGGAAACGGCGGCATTGCAAAATTTGCAGAATGCCACCCGGTCAAGGCGACCGATCTGGACGGAATGCTGGCTCTGGCAAAGGAGCTCAGCGTGGACTGGGTTTTTGTCGCGCCGGATGATCCGCTTGTGCTGGGCATGGCAGATCTGCTGCGCGAAAACGGCTTCAAGGTGTTCGGACCGTCGAAGGCGGCGGCCGTCATCGAGGGCAGCAAGGTCTTTTCCAAGCACCTGATGAAAAAATACGGCATCCCGACGGCAAAATACGAGGTCTTTGACAATGCGGAGCAGGCAATCGCCTATATCCGCGAGCAGGACACCTATCCGACCGTCGTCAAGGCGGACGGTCTGGCACTCGGCAAGGGCGTCATCATCGCGCAGAACGAGGATGAGGCCGTCGATGCCGTCAGAATGATTATGGAGGACAGAATTTTCGGTGAGAGCGGCTCAAAGCTCGTCATCGAGGAATTCCTGACGGGACCGGAGGTTTCCGTGCTGGCGTTCACGGACGGCGAGACCGTCGTGCCGATGATCTCCTCGATGGATCACAAGCGGGCGCTGGACCATGACCGCGGAAAGAACACCGGCGGCATGGGCACCGTTTCCCCGAACCCGTATTATACGCAGGAAATCGCGGAGCAGTGTATGCGGGAGATTTTCCTGCCGACCATGCACGCGATGAACGGCGAAAACCGCACCTTCCGCGGCTGCCTGTACTTCGGCCTCATGCTGACGCCGAACGGCCCGAAGGTCATTGAGTACAACTGCCGCTTCGGCGATCCGGAAACGCAGGTGGTGCTGCCGATGCTGAAAACCGATCTGCTGGACATCATGGAGGCTGTCGAGGAGAAGCGCCTCACAGATCTGCCGATTTCGTGGAAGAAGGGCGCCTGTGCCTGCGTCATTCTCGCAAGCGGCGGCTATCCGGAAAAGTACGAGACCGGCAAGGAAATCACCGGACTGGATGAAAAAGGCCAGTGCGCCGGCGCATCGGTCTATCATGCCGGCACAAAGCTCTCGGAGGACGGAAGGTTCCTGACCGCGGGCGGCAGAGTGCTGGGCATCACGGCTGCGGGCGCGACGCTGCAGCAGGCGCTCGACAGCGCCTATGCCGCGGTTTCCGGCGTGCAGTTTGAGGGCGTGCATTACCGCCGCGACATCGGCAAGCGCGCACTTTCCGCCAAAAACGCTTCGCACTGATACAGAACAAAGAACCGGCACATTGCCGGAGGAGGGGGCAGCCGTCATGCCAAAGTCAGAGAAAAAAAACGCAGTCAGACAAAAAGCCGCTGCCGCAGAGAACGGGGCGGAGCGCCGCGACTGGCGCAAACGCGACTATACGCTCACAGACTGCATGAGGTTCGGTCTGATCGCCAATATCCTCTTTGTTGTGTTTATTGTCATCTGCCTGATCTATTATTACAGCCTTGCGCGGAAGGGCACCTATGTGATCCTCTTTGAGACCGTCGCCTATACGACGGAGATGCTCGGCTTTGCACTGTTCATCCTGAGCGTGGTGTGGACAAACAAGCTCGTGCGGGCGCGCGGCGTGATGAAGGTCCTGCTTCCGGTTTACATCGGCATCGAGGTTTTGCTGATGCTGCTGGAATTTGAACTGCTTCCCGATATCGTTCCGTTCACCCTCTATAACGGACTTTCCCTCGGACTGATTATCGTCCATGTGCTGTTCTCGGCAGGCGTCAGCCTTTCGCTGCTCCAGATGGAGCCGGACAACAAGCGGGTGCAGATCATTGTGGCAATCACCTGCGGCATCATCCTCTCCGGAATGATGACGGCGGCTGCGCATTACCGCGTGTACGCGAGCATTCTGGTCAATGCCTTTGCGTATATCTTCTTCTTCGCGGCCATGTACCTGCTGCTGCAGCGGGAGGAGGTACGCGTGGACTGCCACGGCGACCGCGCCGAGGAGACCAGCTTTACCTCGACGATGTTTGCGGATTCGCCGCTGCTTCAGGAAAAGCCGGAGAAGCGCCGCCGCACGCTCGGTCAGATCGCAAAAGATGCCGCACGGCAGATCAGCTCCGAGGAGCAGACCGTGCTCACCGACGAGGACGAGTCGTTTGAGTATGAATTCAATGTGCTGGAGGACGACACGGACGACGACGACCTTGACGATTTCGGCGGTGATGCGGAATGATGATTCCGGAGAATCCGAGACTGCCCTTTCTGCAGCAGAAAACCGCCGCGCTGACGACCGAGCCGGGCGTCTATATCATGAAGAACCGGCAGGGAAAGATCATCTACATCGGCAAGGCGAAGAATCTCCGGAACCGTGTCACAAGCTATTTCCGCGATCACCCGGACCACACCGTCAAGACCGCAAAAATGGTCTCGCAGGTCCACGATTACGATTTCATCGTCACCGCCTCCGAATATGAGGCGCTGATTCTCGAATGCTCGCTCATCAAGCAGCACAAGCCCCCGTACAACATCCTGCTCAAGGATGACAAGGGCTATCACTATATCAAAATATCGCAGCCGCCCTATGCGCGGATTACCGCCGAGCTGCATCTTTCGGACGACGGCGGAACTTATCTGGGGCCGTACATGAGCGGCTTCACGGCCAGACAGACCGTGAACGCGGTCAACCGGATGTTCCGGCTGCCGACCTGCCGCAAGGCCTTTCCGGAGAGCTTCAGAAAGGCGCGTCCCTGCCTGAATTACCACATCGGGCAGTGCATGGGCGTCTGCCGCGGGACGGTTTCTGCGGAGGAATATGCAGAAGCGGTTGCCGATGCGGTGCGCTTCATCAAAAACGGCGGAGACAGCACCGTTTCCCTGCTGGAGCAGCGGATGACCGCTGCCGCCGACCGGCTCGACTTCGAGGAGGCGGCAAAGCTCCGCGACCGCATTGCAGCCATCCGGAAGGCGGGCGAAAAGCAGGACATCATGGATGCCGTGCGCACCGATACCGATGTCATCGGTACGGCGGAGGCAAACGGCGAAACGGCGGTTTCCGTCCTGATTTACCGCGGCGGACGGCTCTGCGACCAGAATTCGTTTACGGTCTCTGCGGAGGTGCTCTCCGAGCAGCTCCTGAGCGATTTTCTCATGCAGTATTACAGCGCGAAAACAGGCGACGAGCTGCCCCGCGTGATTTTACTGGAGCGGCTGCCCGAAGAAATCGGGCTGCTCCGCGATCTGCTGGCGGAACGCGCCGGACGAGCCGTTTCGGTCGAGCAGCCGGAGCGCGGCGTCAGACGCCGGCTTGTGCTGAAGGCCAAGCAGAATGCGGCCGAAAAGCTCTCGCTCTCCGCCGGACGCACCGGAAAGGAGCTGCAGGCGCTCGAGGAGCTGGCAAAGGTGCTCGGACTTCCAAAGCCGCCTGCCCGCATCGAGTCCTACGACATCTCCAACCTGTCCTCGGCGGCTATGGTCGCGGGCATGGTGGTCTTTGAGAACGGCAGACCGCTCAAGGCGGCGTACCGGCGCTTCTCTGTCAAAGAGCAGCACGGGCAGGACGACTACGCTTCGATGCAGGAGGTCATCCGCCGCCGCATCGGGGAATATTTCCGGTGCCGGGACGATCTTGACGAAACCGGCAGGCCGCGCAATCAGTTCGGCGTACTGCCCGACCTGATCCTGCTGGACGGCGGCCGGACGCATGTGCTGGCAGTTGCGCCGATCCTCGAAGAAACCGGCTTTTCCGTCCCGCTCTTCGGCATGGTCAAGGACGAAAAGCACCGGACGCGTGCGATTGCCGCGAGCGGCGGCGAAATTGCCGTCCGGGAGAATATGGCGGCGTTTCATCTGCTGACCAGAATTCAGGATGAGGTACACCGCTTTGCAATTACCTATATGAAGACGAAGCACAAAAAGCAGAGCTATGCGCTGACGCTGACAGAGGTGCCGGGCATCGGGGAGAAGCGTGCGCAGAAGCTGCTGCTGACCTATAAAACCCGTGCGGCGCTGAAAGCAGCGACCGCAGAGCAGCTCGCGGCGGCGGCCGGTGTGAACATCGGGACGGCGCAGCAGCTCCATAAACTGATTCAGGAATTACCGGACGGCTGAACAGTCGCCGGATTGCAGACTGACTCGTCAGAAGGAGGTACATATGGAACCGTTAAAGCTGCATCCCGCATTTCAGGATTATATCTGGGGCGGTACGCGCCTGCGCGACGAATTCGGAAAGGACAGCGACGCAGACCGCATCGCCGAGAGCTGGGAGCTTTCCTGCCATCCGGCAGGACTGACGACCATCATCAGCAGCATCTACAAGGGCATGACGCTGAAGGATTATCTGGAGCAGGACTGGGCGGCACGCGTCGGCGAGGGCGCGGCAAGCTGTTCGGGCTTTCCGGTGCTGATCAAGCTGATCGACGCGAATCAGGACCTCAGTGTGCAGGTGCATCCGGACGACCGCTTTGCCCGCGAAAACGAAAACGGCGAGAGCGGCAAGACCGAGTGCTGGTATGTCGTGGACTGCGAGGAGGGCGCCGCACTTGCCTACGGCCTGAACCGTGAGCTGACCAAGGAGGAGTTCCGCACCCATATCCTGGACGGCACGCTGCTGGACTATGTGCGCCTGGTGCCGGTCCACAAGGGCGATGTGTTCTTCATCGAGGCGGGCACGCTGCACGCGATCGGCGCGGGCATTCTCATTGCCGAGATCCAGCAGAGCTCCAATGTCACCTACCGCGTCTATGACTATGAGCGCGTCGGCGACGACGGCCAGCCCAGAGAGCTGCAGATCGACAAGGCGGTCGCCGTGACAAAGACATGGTCCGCCCCGCCGCGCATGAAGCGCCCGCCGATGCAGCGGGACGGCTTCACGAGTACGGTCATCGCGGACTGTCCGAGCTTTACCGCATGGGAGTACCATGTCACGGGGAAGGCGGATTTTCCGCCGAACGAGGGCATCTCCTACACCCATCTGCTCGTGACGGACGGCGAGGGTGTGCTGATCTATGACGAGGGCGTTGTCATGCCGCTCAGAAAGGGCGAATCGGTCTTTTTGCCCGCGAACTTCGGAGCGTATTCGATCCGGAGTCAGGACTGCACCGTGCTCAGCACGCGCACGCTGCCGAGATTGTGATCTGTCTGTCTGCCGGCGTTCCGGCTCATATTTCACCGGCTGTACGCCGGAATCAACGGAGGAAAAAGTTGCATGAAGTACTATGTAGGCATTGACCTGGGCGGCACGAACATCGTCGCCGGACTGGTAGACGAGAATTACAACATTCTGGGGAAGGTTTCCCGCAAGACGAACCGCCCGCGTCCCGCCGAAGAAATCGCGGCCGATATGGCTGCCTGTGCGCTCGATGTCATCAAGCAGCAGGGGCTGACGACCGAACAGGTCGAGTGGGTTGGCATCGGCACGCCGGGCATCGCAAATTCCGCGACCGGTATCATCGAGTATTCCAACAATCTCGATTTCCACAATGTCCCGATCGTCAAGTGGATTTCCGAGGCGACCGGTCTGCCGGCATTTGTCGAGAACGACGCGAACGCGGCTGCCTACGGTGAATTTGTCGCGGGCGCGGCAAAGGGCGCCCGGAATGCGGTCTGCATCACGCTCGGCACGGGCGTCGGCGGCGGCATCATCATCGACGGCAGAATCTATGACGGCTCGAATTTCGCCGGCGCAGAGATCGGCCACACCGTGCTGAATCTCGACGGCCCGCAGTGTACCTGCGGCAGAAAGGGCTGCTTTGAGGTGTATTCCTCCGCGACCGGCCTGATCCGCATGACCAAAGAGGCGATCGAGGCGCATCCGGAGAGCCTGATGTGCAAAATGGCCGAGGAGCAGGGCAAGGTTTCGGCGCGCACGGCGTTTGACTGTATGCGGCAGGGCGATGCGGCGGCAAAGGCGGTTGTCGATTTCTACATCCGTGCGCTGGCAGCCGGCATCACGAACACGATCAACATTTTCCAGCCGGATGTCCTGTGCATCGGCGGCGGCGTCTGCAATGAGGGCGATGCGCTGCTGCTGCCCGTCAAGGAGATCGTGGCAAAAGAGGTCTATACGCGCAATTCCGAGAAAAACGCGGAGATTGTCATTGCAAAGCTCGGCAACGACGCGGGCATCATCGGTGCGGCGTTCCTCGGCAGAGCGGTCTGATACCGGGCACAATCAGTCAGCAGGCGCAGAAGCAGAGCTGCCGCTGATGACTATTTCGGAGGAAACGACATGGCAAAAATAACGGTTCTGGGCGGCGGCTTCGGCACCGCTCTGGCGGTCATGCTCTACTCGACACAGGAGCATGATATCACGATCTGGAGCGCGCTCCCGGAGGAGATCGAGGCGATGCGCCGCGACGGCGAGCAGAAGGAAAAGCTCCCCGGCGTCATGATCCCGAACGGCGTCGCACTGACGACCGATCTGTCGGTCATCGACGACAGCGATCTGGTGCTGTTTGCAATTCCGTCGGCATATGTCCGCGACACCTGCAAGAAGGTTGCGCCGCACTTAAAGCCCGGCACGATCGTTCTCAATGCCGGCAAGGGCATCGAGGAGGACAGCTTTAAGCTCATGAGCAAGCTCTTCGCAGAGGAGCTGCCGGAGGCGACCTATGTCGTCCTGACAGGCCCCTCGCACGCCGAGGAGGTCGGCCGGAATATCCCGACGAGCGTGGTCGCGGCCAGCGCGAGCGCGACGGCGGCCTATCTGGTGCAGGAGTGGTTCTCCTCTCCGACCTTCCGCGTATATATCAACGACGATGTGACCGGCTGTGAGCTGGGCGGCGCGCTGAAAAATGTCATTGCGCTCTGCGCGGGCATTTCGGACGGCCTCGGCTACGGCGACAACACCAAGGCGATGCTGATGACACGCGGACTGCACGAGATCGAGCGGCTCGGTGCCGCGCTGGGTGCGCGGGCAAACACCTTTGCGGGCCTGACGGGGCTCGGTGACCTGATCGTTACCTGCACCTCGATGCACTCGCGGAACCGCCGCGCCGGCATTCTGATCGGGCAGGGCGTCGAGCCCTTTGAAGCGGTGCAGCAGGTCGGTACGGTCGAAGGCTATTACTGCTGCCACGCCGCCTACGGGCTGGCCAAGCGGTACGATGTTGAGATGCCGCTGACGGAAGCGCTCTACGAGGTGCTGTATAACGGCGCGGATGTCCGTCACGCGGTACAGGTGCTGATGGACCGCCCGAAAAAGCATGAGTACGAAAAGCTGACCTGAAACAG
>JAILIG010000040.1 GCA_024695445.1 Oscillospiraceae bacterium | reverse complement strand
CCTCTGCTGAAGCCGCCCTGTTTTTTACTGTTTGCTGCCGACCGGGCATCCCGACCGGTACGGGCATTCCGTGCAGTCCTTTCCGCAGCCGAACCGCCGCGCATCCTGCACCGGCTGATGCGACAGCCCGATCAGTGCCGTCACCGATTTCATCGGCAGCATCGTACACTGCGGCGTCACGGTCAGACCGATCTTTCTGGTCGCGTCCAGCAGCCGTACCAGATCGCCCTGCTGCGAGATCGGGAAATCCCCGTACCCCGCACTGAACCGCTCCGTAAAATACGGATACGGCAGACTCTGCCGGAGCTGCTGCTCCAGTTCATTGCAGATCTTCTCAATCGCCGCTCCTGCGACCGCATCCAGCAGGAGCGCTTTTGTCATATCACTGCGCTCTGCTCGGCGAATCAGGCTGTCCGTGCTGCCGGAGAGCGTCGCCGCAAGCAGCACCGCCGCTTCACATCCCGAAAGATGCAGCGCGATGTCGTCTCCGAGCAGCGGCAGTGTGCCGAGCAGGACACCCGACGCCGTATGCGTCACAGGGAGCTGCCGCCAGATCGTTCTCGGCTGCGCCGCCGCACAGAGCGCAGAGATCGCGTCCTCCAGCATCGCGGAGAGCCTCTCGTCCAGCGACGGCGTGTGCAGATACCCCAGAATCTCGCTGCGGTCAAAGTCGGCAGGCGTCATTCTGCAAGTGCCTCTGTGATGTAGCGCGCCACA
This sequence comes from Oscillospiraceae bacterium, assembly GCA_024695445.1. Taxonomy (GTDB): domain Bacteria; phylum Bacillota; class Clostridia; order Oscillospirales; family Ruminococcaceae; genus Firm-04. The sequence continues at coordinate 5,400 of JAILIG010000040.1, read as the reverse complement.
TCGGGATTGTTCATCGTGTAGAGGTGGATGCCGTCAACGCCGTGCTCCCGAAGGTCGGTGATCTGCTCGATCGCGTATTCCAGTCCCGCAGCCTTGAGCGAGGCGGGATCGTCCGCGTAGCGCGCCATGAGCTTGGCCAGACGCTTCGGAATGCTCGCGCCGCAGAGCGAAACCATGCGCTCGATGGACTTTTTCGAGGTCACAGGCATGATGCCCGCCTCAACCGGCACAAAAATGCCCGCTGCCGCGATCTTCTCGCGGAACCTGTAAAAATCCTTGTTCGCATAAAAAAGCTGCGAGATCAGATGCGACGCGCCGGCTGCCACCTTTTCCTTCAGATGCAGGATATCGGTGTCGAGGTCGGGCGCCTCCGGATGTCCCTCCGGATAGCAGGCGGCGGCGATGTCAAATTCGTCCGCGGCACTGTTGGCACGGATAAACGCAATCAGGTCGGACGCATAGGAAAAGTCGTTCTGCGGCGGAACAGCGGGGTTCCGGTCGCCGCGCAGCGCCAGAATATTCTCCACGCCCATTTCGCGGAACTGCCGGAGCTTTTCCAGCACACTCTCCTTCGTCTCATTGATGCAGGGCAGATGCGCAATCGACGGAATGCCGTGCGTCTCCTGAATCACGCGGCAAATCTCGGCCGTCGAGGCGCCGGGGACGGAACCACCCGCGCCGTAGGTCACGCTGATGAAATCCGGTGAGAGGTCCTTCAGTGCCGCAAGCGTCTCGTAGATGCGCGCAATCGGCACATCCGGCTTCGGCGGGAACACCTCGAAGGAGTATACGGATCGATCTTGAAATAAAGCAGCAGCTTTCATATCAGTTCTTCCTTTTCATATGTGGAATGCCGTTTTTCGCGGTGCGGGCCGTGCTTTTCCGCCCGCCCCCTGGTCAGGGGTTTGACCGGTAATAGGTATGGCCGCAGATCAGCAGTGACGCAAACCAGAACAGGTCGCACGCAAGCATCATCTGAAAGCTCGGCGTTGACAGCAGCCTGCTCTCCGTCCGGAGATACGGCACCGTCCGTTCCAGCAGGAGCAGCAGATTCAGCAGAAGCGGCGGCAGACTGCACAGCGCCGATACCGTCTGGCAGGCGCGTGTTTTCATGCCGGTTTTGCGCCGGACGATCCGCATGACCGCAAAGAGCACCAGCATCAGCGCGCAGGCCGGCAGCGTTATCAGCATCAGGCAGAAAATCCATTCTGCCAGGGAATTGCCGAGCACCGTTTTTCCGAGCCAGGCGGTAACCTCCGCCGCATCGGTCCTGACATCGCAGTCGAACCGGACCGCATATGCAAATTTGCCGGACGGGCAGAGCGGGACGGACGGGCTGATGTGCAGCACATTCCCCTCTCCGTCGCAGCGTGCAATCCGGAATTCGCGGTATGCTTCACAAAAGCGGCGCAGCGCCTCCGCCGACTGAAACCAGCAGCCGAGCTGCTGTCCGTTCTGCGAGCCGCTCACCCGGAGCACATTTGTCAGGTGATACGCCGCGCAGACAAAGCCGTCCGCGTCCAGGCGGTCGAGCTCCGAGCCCTTCATATGTTCCGGCGCATCCTCCGTCAGCTCCGCGCCGTCGGGCGGGCAGAGCAGAAGGAACGCGCTTTCGCCCTCCGGCAGATTCTGCACACGGACTGTCAGTGATTCATCCGGCGTACATCCGGTCAGCAGCAAAAGCGCCAGCAGCAGCGCCCAAACGATCATTCTCCGCCGTTTCATATCAGCCGAGGCTCCAGTCGATCGGCGTCATGCCGTTTGCCTGCAAAAACGCATTGGTTTTCGAGAAATGCCGGCAGCCGAAAAAGCCGTGATAGGCGGACAGCGGGCTCGGATGCGGACACTGCAGAATCAGGTGCCGCGGATTGGTGATGAGCGCGGCTTTTTTCCGCGCATTGCCGCCCCAGAGCAGAAAGACCATCGGCTGAAGCCGTTCGTTCAGCAGCCGGATGACCGCATCGGTGAGCTGCTCCCAGCCCATGCCCTGGTGCGAATTCGCCTGCCCCGCCCGCACAGTCAGTGCGGCGTTGAGCAGCAGCACGCCCTGCCTGGCCCATGCCGTCAGGTCGCCGCCCTTTCCGCGGTTGTCGATGCCGAGATCGTCGTAGATCTCCTTGAAAATGTTGACGAGCGACGGCGGCGGCTCGATGCCCTGCCGGACAGAAAAGCTCAGTCCGTGCGCCTGTCCCTCGCCGTGATAGGGATCCTGCCCCAGAATGACGCATTTCACCGCTTCATACGGCGTATATTTCAGCGCATTGAAAATGTCGTACATATCGGGATAAACCGTTCCGGTGCGGTACTCCCTGATGAGAAACTGCCGCAGCTTCTGATACCACTCAGATTCAAATTCCGGCTTCAGCAGGATATCCCAGTCATTGCCGATGTGAACCATAGCTTCCTCCGTGCCTCACGGCTTTCCCTGCGCAAGATAATACTTCCAGCCGTCGTCGTTAAGCGTATTCGGCTGATTATTTGCGAGGGTAGCGTTTTCAGCATTCTTCGCAAGAATGTAGTATTCCTGATTGAGAAATCCGCCCTGCGGCTTCATGTAAAACAGCACCGCCTTGCCGGTGGACTGAATGCGGACGCAGTTGTTTTCCGTCAGGACGCGCACACCGCCCGCAAAGGCACGGTAGGCGTCGGAATCCTCCTCCGGCACACCGTAGGTGCGCCCTGCCGTCACGGCGCCGGTGATCTCCGCCGCCGCGCCCTTTTCGATCAGATAGTCCGCAACGGCCGAATAGCTGGCCTGTCTCCCGGCCAGCTCCTCTCTGATTTTCTCCTCAGTGAGATTTGCGTCATGCAGCAGCAGATACCATGCAGCCGCGCCTGCGATGGCGATGAAAATTGCAAGATAGATCCAGTGTCTGAGCTTTTGTTTTGACATCATACATACTCCTTTGCTGTGATTTTGCGGCAGCGGGACTGCCGTGTGCCGGAACGGCCGGAATCAGCGCGTCCAGATGTTGTCGGAGACATCGACCGGCAGGCCGTCCTGCAAAAAGAACCGCGGGACGCGCTCTCCGACGGCGCAGACGACCTCATAGTTGATCGTGCCGGTATTGGCTGCAATGGCATCGGCGGAGCAGAGTCCCTTTTCGTCACCGAACACCGTCACGATGTCGCCGACCATGACATCCTTTTCGCCGGTGATGTCCAGCATGAGCTGATCCATGCAGACACGGCCGACCAGCGGCACCAGACGGTCCCGCACGAGCATTTTGCAGTTTCCGTTGCCGTTCAGGCGCCAGAAGCCGTCCGCATAGCCGATCGGCACGGTGGCGATCACCCGCGGACTGTCCGCCGTAAAGGTGCGCCCGTAGCTGACGGTCTCGCCCGCCTCGATCGTCTTGATGTGGGAAATCACGCTCTTGAGCGCCATGACGGGCTTCAGCTCCGGCAGGTTCCGCACCTTATCCGAGGGACGGAGCCCGTACAGGACAATGCCGGCGCGCACCATATCGAGGTGCATCTCCGGATAGTCAAAAATCGCCGCGCTGTTGGCACAGTGACGGACAGAGAACGCGGCGCCCTCCGCCTCCAGACGGTGTACGGCGTCGGTAAAGCGCTCGAACTGCTCCCGCGTAAAGGCGGCGCCGTCCTCGCCCTCGTCCGCAACGGCAAAGTGCGTGAAGATGCCCTCCGCAATCAGGCAGGGCAGCCGGCAGACCGAAACGGCGTCTGCCAGGCGGGAATGCTCTCCCTTGTGCTGGAAACCGATGCGCCCCATGCCGGTGTCGATCTTGATGTGCATTTTCACCTGCACGCCGTCGGACATGGCCGCCTGTGAAAGCGCCTCGCCGTAGGTACGGGAGTAGACGCACTGTGAAATCTGCTGCTTGGCGAGAATGCCGGCGCACTCAGGGGGCGTATAGCCGAGGATGAGCACAGGCCGTGAAATCCCCGCCTGCCGGAGCTGAAGTGCCTCCTCCAGATTGGAAACGGCGAACCAGTCGGCGCCGAGCGATTCATAAAGCTGCGCGAGACGGACGGCGTTATGGCCGTAGCCGTTCGCCTTAATGACACAGCAGACCTTTTTTTCCGGCGCGGCGGCCTTCCGGATCTGCCGGTAATTGAATGCGGCATGGTCGAGATTGATCTCTGCCCATGTGCGTTTGCGGATTCCCTGCATACGCTGTCATGCTCCTCTCTGCATCCGTTGGAAGTTCGTTTTCATTATACCACAATCCGCCGAAAAAGTAAAGGCCGGCAGAGCCGGCACAGTCTGCTGCATGAAGGAACGCCGCACATTCATTTCAGACGGAGCCCGCCGAAAAAAAGCGGAGCCGGCTTGCACCGACTCCTGCCTTTCAGCTTGTTTTCGTCAACGCATAATCCAGAGCGAGGTCGGCATCCCAGCTGCCGGCGTGCTCCGTATAGGCTTCAAAATTGATTGCGATGGGATAAGAGCCCGGATAGGCTCCGCGCATCACACCGACTCCCAGAACCCGGCCGTCGCTGTTGAGCGAGAAGGAAATTGAATCCAATTTCGCAACCTGGTCAAAATGATCGTAAACTCTGGCGCGGATCAGCTTCTGCATATCAGCAGTACTGGACTTGCTGGCGGACGCAATCTTGTAGGTCTTGTCAGCTTCAAAGGAATCGCCGCTGTAAACATAGGAACCGGCCAGCATATCGATTCTCAGGTCCGCAGTATCCATTTCTACAATAGCGGCTGAAATCGCGGTGGAGATATCCTTTGCGGCAGAGTTGGACGACATGATCTTGGACTTGGCGATGAAATGCAGCATCACCGGGATCAGCAGCGCGGCGAGAACCGCAATAATCGCAATGACAACAATCAGCTCAATCAAAGTAAAGCCATGTTTTTTCATTTCATCAAACTCCTTCGTGATGTATAGGTATGACCCCCCACACCGTGGAGGGCCATACAATTCATGCCAATCTAATCAAGTCTGCTTGAAATTAGTTCTTTGCAGAAGCAAGCAGATCATCCATGATGTCAACGTAAGTGGTATCAGAGCTGTAGTTGTCAACGATAAACTGCTTCGGAGTTGCACCCGGATAGTTACCGTTCACAACAACAACAGCCTCGCAAGAACCGGACTTGATCGAGAAACCAACGCCAGACAGCTTGGTGATATCGGTGAAGTAGTTGTAAACCTTGGACTGGAAGACCGGAAGCATATCAGCAGTCGAGGTCTTGTTAGAACCGCCGGCCAGACCAGATGTGAAGCTGCTTTCACAATCCTTATAGGTGAATTCACCAGTAAACTTGCCAGTGTTGTAGAAGTCCTCAGTGTCCATATCGGTCAGAGCAGACTGTGCAGCGGTGAAGATGGACTTCGCAGCAGAGTTTGCAGAGGTGATCTTGGACTTCTTGATGAAGCCGAGCATTGCCGGGATCAGGATCGCAGCCAGAACAGCGATGAT
>JAILIG010000015.1 GCA_024695445.1 Oscillospiraceae bacterium | reverse complement strand
CTTAAGGAGCTGCTGGAGATTGCAAGGCTGGAACGGCAGATTACTGCGCTGACCGACTGGTATGACCACTGCGGCCGGCTCGAAAACACACTCTCCGATCTGTTCGGACGGCTGCAGCCCGATCCGTATCTCGCCGACCTGCTGGAACGCTCCATCGAAAATGAGGAGCGCCTTGCCGATGCGGCCAGCCCGGAGCTGGCGGCTGTCCGCCGGAAGATCACGCAGGCGGGGCTTCGTCTGCGCGAAAAGCTCGAAAAGATGCTGAAATCGCCGTCCATGCAGACCTATTTGCAGGAGGCGATCGTCACCATCCGCGACGGGCGCTATGTCATTCCGGTCAAGGCGGAGTACCGCGGCGAGGTCGCCGGCCTGATTCACGATACCTCTGCGACCGGTCAGACCTATTTCATCGAGCCGATGGCCATTGTCGATGCGAACAACGACATCCGGCTGCTGGAAAGTCAGGAGCAGGAGGAGGTCGAGCGCGTCATCCGGAAGCTCTCTGCCGCCTGCGGTGCTGCGGCACCGGCGCTGCTTGCGGGCTATGAAATTGCGGCGGAGCTGAACCTCTTTTTCGCAAAGGCCTCGCTCGGCGCGATGCAGAAGGGCATGATCCCCGCAGTGACCGACGACGGCTCCATGCTGCTGAAGCGCGCCAGACACCCGCTGCTGGATGCCAAAACCGTCGTACCGATCACGCTGGAGCTCGGCGCAGATTACCGCGCACTGATTATCACCGGCCCGAACACGGGCGGCAAGACCGTCGCGCTGAAAACCGTCGGCCTGCTGACGGCAATGGCGATGTGCGGCCTGATGATTCCCGCCGCGGACGGCAGCCGCATTTCGGTCTTTGACCGGATTCTGGTGGATATCGGCGACCGGCAGAGCATCGAGCAGAACCTCTCGACCTTCAGTGCCCACACCTTGCAGGACATCGAAATCCTGAAGCAGGCGGATGACCGCACGCTCGTGCTGATGGACGAGCTCGGCTCCGGTACGGATCCGGTCGAGGGCGCGGCACTGGCCGTTGCAATGATCGAACGGCTGCGCGCACAGGGCGCGGTGCTGATGGTGACGACACATTATCAGGAGCTGAAGCGCTATGCGGTCGAGACGCCCGGCGTGGAGAATGCCTCCTGTGAATTTGACTTGGAAACGCTGAAGCCGACCTATAAGCTGATTCTCGGCTCGCCCGGAAAGTCCAATGCCTTTGCGATTTCCGGCTCACTCGGAATGCCCGAGGATGTCATCGCGCACGCGAAAACGCTGGTCAGCACCGAGAATGTCCGCTTTGATGCGGCCGTCGCCGAGCTGGAACGCGCCCGTGCCGAGTTCGACCGGCAGAATGCCGAGCTGGAGCGGCTGCGGAAGGATGCGGCCGAGCATGAGCGCACTCTCCGCGAACAGGCGGAGGAGGTGCAGCGCCGCCGCGAGGACGAGCTGCGCCATGTGCGCGAACAGGCCAGACGCATCATCGAGCAGGCGGCTGCGGAGTCGGGCGCCATGCTGGACGAGCTGCGGGCACTGAAAAAGGAAAAGGACAAGGCGGATTTTGCCGAACGGATTGCCGCGGCAAAGGCGAAGTCCGCACAGACCGTCAACCGGCTCTATGCCGAAACGGATATTGCGGACGAGGGCGAGGGCTACCGTCTGCCGCGTGAGCTGGAGGTCGGGGATTCCGTGCGGGTGGTCTCGCTCGGCAGAGCCGGCACAGTGCTTGCAAAGCCGGAGGGCAGTCAGGTTCTGGTGCAGCTCGGCGCGATGAAAATGCGCGTGGCACTCGACAACATCCGGCTGGAGGCGAAAAAGGAGCAGCCCGTGCAGAAGCAGAAGCCGCGGACGACCGTGGTTTCCTCGAAGGGCGCCGCGACGCGGAAGGCTGCAACCGAAATCGACCTGCGCGGCTGCACGGTCGATGAGGGGATCTCGATGATCGAGCAGTTCCTCTCGTCGTCGATGCTGTCCGGCTTTGAAACGGTCACACTGATTCACGGAAAGGGCACCGGCGCACTGCGCAAGGGCGTCCACGAATATCTTCGGCGCAGCAAATATGTCAAATCGTTCCGGCTCGGCGTGTTCGGCGAGGGCGAGGACGGCGTGACGATCGTGACACTGCGCTGAGAAAGGAGGCAGTCCCATGCCGGAGGCGTCTGAATACACCGATCTGATCCCGGAGGATGCCGCGCATCCCTTCGGCAATCCGACCGAGGAGCCGGATTATTCCCCCGATTACCGCGAAATTGTGCCGGAGCTGAGCATGGCGGGCGCGCGCCTGCCGCTGATTCCGACGCTGGCGGAAAAGCACGCGATCCGGCGCTATGTCGGACTGACCTGCCTGACGCTGCTGTTTGCGTTTCTGACGGCGGCGAGCATTCACACGGCGCTGACGCTGCTCTGCCGCCTGCTGCTGCAAATGCGGGACAGCCGTGCAATGGAAAGTCTGCCGCAGAATTACAACGAAATTGCGGCGAAATATCTCAATGACAGCTCGGTGTCATCCGCAATTACGCTGGTCGCCTTTTTGTGCGGCAATTTAATCGCATTTTTCACGGGATGCACCCTGACGAGAATCAAAAAAGCGGATCTGTTCCGCACGCGGGGGCTGTCCTTTCTGCGGGTGCTCTGTTATATCGGTGCGGCGCTTTGGATACAGCTCACGACCTCCTATCTCTGCGACTGGCTGACGGGATTTCTCCGCCGCGCCGGCATTTCCGTCGTGCAGACGGAGATCCATCTCGGCGCACCGGGCATGAAGCTGGCGGTCATGGCACTTTATACCGTGCTGGTGGCGCCGGTGACGGAGGAGCTGCTGATGCGCGGCTTTGCGCTGAAAAACCTCAGCCGTGTCAGTCAGCGCGGCGGCATTTTGCTGACGGCATTCCTGTTCGGCATCATGCACCGGGATCCGGCGCAGTTTCTGTTTGCGTTTCCGCTCGGCATTCTGCTCGGCTACATCACGGTGCGGCATGACTCGTTGCTGCCGGCGATTCTGGTTCATATGGCCGTCAATGCGAGCAGTCTTTTGCAGCTCTGCGGGAAGGAATATCTGCCCGCAGACACCTTCCGCGTCGTGCTGATGTCAGCATCGCTGTCCGTGCTGGCGCTCGGAACGGTTGCCGCCGTCTATCTGTTCCTGACGGAACGGCTGCCGGACAACACACCCTATCAGAGCCTGCGCGGCGGGCGCGTGACGCTCGGTTCACCGCTGCTCTGGGCGCTGATTGCGGCAAATGTCGGCGCGGCGGTTTATACGGGGCTGTTCTGAACGGTAAATTTCCGATGTCGTCTTGACACCGCACTGCAAAACATGATATGATAGGAACGGAAACCTGTCCGGAGGGACAGTCTGCACGAAATAACAGGCCGCCTGATCTGCGTCATGCGGGCGGCCCGGCGAAAGGAACGGTTTATCATGTATCATTTCAATGTCGAAGCGGCAATCGAAAACTGCTGCCGCTGGATTCAGGACTGGTTTGCCGAGAACGGGGACGGCTGCCCGGCGGTGCTGGGCATTTCCGGCGGCAAGGACAGCTCGGTCTGTGCGGCGCTGCTCTGCCGTGCGCTCGGCGTACACCGCGTCATCGGTGTGCTGATGCCCCGCGGTGAGCAGCCGGATATCGACGACTCCCTGCTGCTCTGCAAGCATCTGGGCATTGTCCATGTCACGGTCAATATCGGCGAGACTGCGGACGCGCTGCAAAGAGCGGTGCAGGCGGCAACGCCGATGTCGCAGCAGGCGCTGGTCAATCTGGCGCCGCGCATCCGCATGACAACGGTCTATGCTGTGTCGCAGAGCGTGAACGGCAGAGTCGCCAACACCTGCAACCTCTCGGAGGACTGGGTGGGCTACTCCACGCGCTGGGGTGACAGCGTCGGCGATTTCTCGCCGCTTTCGCAGTTCACCGTAACCGAGGTCAAGGCGATCGGCCGCGCACTGGGACTTCCGGCACGGCTCGTGGACAAGGTGCCGTCGGACGGCCTCTGCGGCAAAACGGACGAGGACAATCTCGGCTTTACCTATGCGGAGCTTGACGCCTATATCCGTGAGGGGATTCTGCCCTCGCCGGAGCATCAGGCGATCATCGACCGCAAGCACAGGCAGAACCTCTTTAAGCTGAAGATGATGCCGGCGTTCCCGTTCGATCCGGACAATCAGTGACAATCTGAGAAAACAGTACCGCAGGATACCCGGTCCGGCCGGAGACTGCGGTGCTTTTTTTGCTTTTATGTGGGCTGTATGCAGTGCAATTTTGTCTTGTGTTCAGACTTATAAATAGCAATTTTACCTAAAATAACAAAATAATTTCAAGTATATGATTTCCTATTGACAAAAGGCGACTTTTCGTTTATAATAAATTTGCTGAATTCAATCGAATTTGTCAACAGTATCTTGTCAACTGAATACCGTCAGATTTATCATCTTCTCACATTTCAGCTATCGTTGTGCAATCATCTATGCAACCATGCCGGATTTCCGGCTTGGAATATTACACTATTCAACTTTAGGAGGACTACACATGAAAAAGCACAGACTCACCACAGTTCTGGCTGCTGCCCTGACGGGCATTTCGGCAGCCGCATTCCCCGTCGCAGCAGAGCTTCCGGCTGCGGAGCCGATTGTCGCGGAGGCGGCAAATCCTGACTTTGAATTCTTCGGTCTGGAGTTTTCCTACCGCGTCGGCTACGGTCTCGTTCTGGAACGGTACACGGGCTCCGCTACCTCTGTTTCGATCGGTTCGTGGTATGGCGGGACGCCCTGGGGAGCGCTGCCGGTCATTGAAATTAAGCCGAATGCGTTTGCAAACAAGCACATCACATCCGTTTCGATTCCGTATACGGTCAGTAAAATCGGTAAAAGGGCATTCTACAACACGGATCTGACGACAGTCGATCTGGCATCCAACGGTACCTATGAACTGACAATCGGCGAAGAGGCCTTCGGACACTGCACCAGTCTGCAAAATGTTTTGCTGGATCCCGGCTGCATTGCAGCGGACCGCAACCAGAAGAGCCCCTTTAACAAGTGCTCCAATCTGTGGAAGATCAACGGCGATGATGCGCTGAAATTTGTCTCCGGCAAGCGCGTTGTGAATTCCAACAGCGCGATCAGAAACATCATCAAGAAATTCTTCTACAACGGTGAGGGCATCAAATTCGTGGACTTCTACTGCTCCGAGGTCTGCGATTACGCAGTCCTGAACGCCACCGGCTATACCAGAGCGGCACAGAATGCAAACGGCACCTGGGTGCAGGTCGGTGATTGGATCAGTGAAGCGGCCAGAGCACGCCTGCTTTATGACTGGCTGCTTCAGCACTGCAAGCCGGAAGACGGTACGAACGGCGAATCCTGGTTCGATGCGAACAACAGCTTCTATACCACGGCGTTCCTCAGCTACGGTCTCAACGAAAGAGGCTATGAGATCGGCGAAGCCACGAGCGGCGGTTTTGCAAAGGCATATGCGATGCTGCTTCAGGCTGCGGATATGAAATCCTATGTCGTGTGCGCAGATACGCTGCAGGGCGGCTACAGATGCTACTGGAATGTCATCAAGGCGGACAATAGGTTTTATCAGTGCGACCCGATCAGCGATCTGGATTATCGTGAAAGCCATGGTCTGCCGGCATCCTACAGATTTTTCATGCAGTACGGTGACGCGATGGACGCACTGCACGAATATGAATTCGGCAACACGATGCTCGACGGCTCTGACAGAAACAAGCATGAGTATCTTTCGTACACCACTTCGGCAGGCAACTCTGCGCTGAACCAGTGCAACTACTATTTCTCTGATGTCAACGGCGACGGCCTGCTGGACAACGACTACAATTTTGACGGCTCTCGCAACGATTATGACACCTATTTCAAAGCGCAGATTACGCCTTTCTTCAACAACGGCTACACGCCGAGCAACGGCGGCCTTTCCGCGCTGCTGAATTATCTTGTTGCAGCGCAGCTCACGCCGAGTGATCTCCTCTGGCTGGCACAGAACGGCTACCACATTCAGTAAACTGCCATATCAAACGGCCCGCGGTTCTCCGCGGGCCGTTTTTTTCGGTTCCCGTCCGGGGGGCTGTCCGCCGTCAGCACACAGAGTGCTGCCCGAAATTTGCGGATGACGGTGCGGCCGGAGCCGGTCATTTTTGTGTTGTCAATTCTAAAATTGCTTTCCCCAAAAAGTTGAAAACATCGGGAAACGGATGCTTTTGACGGGAAAAACGGCGTGTTTGGGGGCTTATTAAGCCCGAAAATGTGGAAAACTCCGTTGAAATGTTCAAAACAGAACAAGTTTTCGCGCATTTTTTGCGGGCGGCACCTGTTGAAAACTTTTGCGGCAATCCGCATTTCCGGACGGCTGCCGCAGTTTATGCCGGAAAGCTGTACGCCTGTGATGCACATTTTTCCATGAATATCAGACCGCGGAAACGGGCATCGTAGGTTTGCCCTGTACGGTTTCAGGGCAGAAGGCAGCTTTCGGCTGCCGGAAAGGAATGGCAGCTTCATGAAAAACAAACGAAATTCCGCGCTGCTGGCGGCGGCGGTCTGCGCCCTGCTGATGACGGGCTGCGGCAGTCACAGCTCGGTGACGGGCGCGGCGGATGCCGGTACCCGCAGATCAACCGGCAGCACATCCGCATCGACGGTGTCGGATACCGCGACCACCGTGCCGGGTACGACCACGACGGCGCCCGCTGCGGCAACCGTTGACGGCAGCACGGTCACGAACGGCAGCTCCGCGGAAACGGCGGACAGCACCGGCAGTGCAGCCGGCACGACGGAAAAGCATCTGAAAGACCGCGTCGAGAGTGCGCTCGATTCGATCGGAGATGCGGTCACGAGCCTGCTCAGCGAGGCCACCCGTCCCCGCTGAATCAAAACAGAACTCCGCCGTAATCTGCGGCGGAGTTTTTTGATCGTCTGCGCGGGGGTGTCAGCGGCACCCCCGTCCGTTTTTAATAGAAGGTTGCGACCTCCTGCTCCGGCGGATCGGCGTCATGCAGTGCGGTCACGGTCAGGACCGGCATTGCGTTCTGCGACGGGATCTGCCGCTGCACCCGGATCTTGCCGGTCACCATGATCCAGTGCTTTTTTCGCGGCTTGAAGCTCTCCGCATATTCGGCGGGAATCCAGCAATACTTGATGTCCTCTACGCAGCAGGTCATGATGTGACGCCCGACTGCAAAGACATTCTTCGGGAAGGACGGGTTCTTGACCGCCAGTGCGCGGAAGGTCATCGTCTTGCCGCTGTATTTCTGCGGATCGTCCATGAGGTCGCGGAACCAGAGTGCAAAATCGCGGTCCTCCAGCACGATCTCATCCGCTTCGGTATCGAAGGGCAGGGGATCCTCGATGTCGTCCACGACAGTCTGCCCGTCCTCGAATTCATAGTAGATCTCGGTCTGGCGCGAGATGCCGCGCACGATCTGGTGATACGGCTGGAACTCCGCCGAACGCGGCAGACGGTTGAAGTACACCAGCTCGGCGACATTGAGCTTATCGACGACCAGACTGCGCATATTCTGATTGTAATTGAGGAAGGTGGACGCATCTGCGACCATGACGACCTGATAAATGCCCCATTCCTCCGGCATCGCTTCAAACAGGTCGTTCAGCATCCACATTCCGTTGTACTCGATGACCACGCGCTCTGCGCGGCATTCGTCCGCGAGCTTTTTCAGGTTCTGCGGCTCCAGCTCGAAGGCGTCCCCGATGATGTGCAGAAAGACATCCTTCTGCGGAATTTTGCTGAGGTCGTATTCCTCCTCGCCGTCCTCGCAGACGAGCAGCAGCGTGCGTTCACCGGTCGCAAAGCGGTCATCGCTCAGTGCCTCCTGCACAAAACGGGTTTTGCCTGCCTCCAGAAATCCCACAAAGAGGTATACGGGAATCATTTCCTGCTCCGGCATCGCGTCCTCCTTATTCCAGTCCGAACAGCTTTGCGACGGCTGCTTCATTCAGATGTGCGCCGATCACGCACAGTCTGCCGGTTGTCTCGGCACTGCCCGTGCGGACATCCGGCGTACCCGGCACATAGTCAAAGTGAATCCACCGGCCGTCTTCTCCCGCGACAATGCCCTTTGCGCGCAGCACCTGACCGTAGGTTCCGGCATCGTCCAGCGCGGTGAGGGCAGCCGTAATCTGCTCTGCCGTGAAGGTTTTGGGCGTTTCGGTGCCCCAGCTTGTAAAGACCTCGTCGGCGTGGTGGTGATGCTCGTGGTCATGGTCATGACAGCCGCAGGTGCAGTCCGGTCCGTGATCGTGATGATGGTGCTCGTCGTGGTCATGATCGTGGTGGTGATGCTCGTCGTGGTCGTGGTCGTGGTGGTGATGCCCGTCGTGATCGTGATGATGATGCTCGTCATGGTCATGATCGTGGTGGCAGTGCTCGTCATGGTCATGATCGTGGTGGCAGTGCTCGTCGTGGTCATCATCGTCATGGTCATGGTGACGGTGGTGATGCTCTGTCTCTTCGAGCAGCGCCGAAAGCTCGTCCGAAAGCGTGTTTTTCTGCGTCATGGCCGCGGTCAGCTGGCTGCCGGTCAGCTGATCCCACTCGGTCGTGACGATCGGTGCCGCGGCATTGAGCTGCCGGAGCTGCGCCGTGACCTCTGCGAGCTTTTCCTCGGACATTCCGCCCTGATGACTGAGAATCAGGCAGCTTGCATAGGTGATCTGATTGTCGAAGAACTCGCCGAAATTCTTGCGGTACATCCGGCACTTCTTTGCATCGACAACTGTTGTGAAGCCGTCCAGCTCGACATCGTGCGCATCAATGCGCTGCACGGCCGCGATGACATCGCTCAGCTTACCGACACCCGACGGCTCGATCAGGATGCGGTCGGGGTGGTATTCGTCCAGCACCTGAAGCAGCGCCTTGCCGAAGTCGCCGACCAGACTGCAGCAGATGCAGCCCGAATTCATCTCGTTGATCTGAATGCCGGCATCGCGCAGGAATCCGCCGTCAATGCCGATCTGGCCGAACTCGTTTTCGATCAGCACGAGCTTTTCGCCCTTGTAGCTCTCCTCGATCAGCTTTTTGATGAGTGTCGTCTTTCCGGCGCCGAGAAATCCGGAAAAAATGGTGATTTTGGTCATGAAAACACGCTTCTTTCTGAAAAATGCTGCCGCAGTCCGCGGCGCTTGTTTACCTAAATTTATATTATACCACATCTCGCACGAAAATGCAACTGCCGGCGGAGATGCGGCTGCCGGTCAGCGCGTGACGGAAAGGACCTCATAGCCGGCATCGGTGACGGCTTTGCAGAGTGCGGCTTCATCCGGCGCCGCGGCGCTTTCCAGCACAGCGCGGTTCTTTTCGTGGCTGACCTCGCGCACGGTCACGCCTGCCACGGCCTCCAGCGCCTTTCTCACATGCGCCTCGCAGTGCGGGCACATCATACCCTTGATTTCCATTATTGTTGTGATCGTCATTTGATCCACCGTTCCTTTCTGATTTTGTGTTGATTGATGCAGGGTACCCGCAGCTTCGGCGGGCATCTCTGTCCGGAAGAAATTGAGCCGCAGCGCATTTGACACGACCAGAAAGCTCGAAAGGCTCATGGCCGCCGCGCCGAACATCGGGGGCAGCGTCAGGCCGAACGGTACCAGCACGCCGGCCGCCAGCGGGATGCCGACGATGTTGTAGCAGAAGGCCCAGAACAGATTCTGCCGGATGTTTCTGAGCGTCTGCCGGCTCAGGCGCACCGCGTTGACGGCGTCGGTCAGGGTGCTGCGCATCAGCACAACATCCGCCGCGTCTGCCGCAATTTCCGTGCCGCCGCCGACCGCGATGCCGACATCGGCCCGCGTCAGCGCCGGAGCGTCGTTGATGCCGTCGCCGATCATCAGCACCTTGCCCTCTTTGGCCAGTGTGCGGACGGCCTCCTCCTTGCCGCCGGGGAGCAGCCCTGCCATGACGCGGTCCACGCCTGCCGTGCGGCCGATTGCCTCTGCCGTGCGCGGGTTGTCGCCGGTCAGCATGACGGTTTTGAGGCCGAGCTCATGCAGCCGGCGGATTGCCGCCTGACTGTCCGGACGCAGCGTATCTGCCGCGGCCAGCAGACCGAGGATGCGGCCGCCTTCCGAGAAGCAGAGCGGGGTTTTTCCGGCTTCCGCAAGCGCTGCTGCGGCCCGCTTCAGCGTGTCCGGCATCTGTCCGGCCATTGCCGAGACGCTGCCGCCGCGCAGCTCTGTGCCGTTTCGCAGTGCGCGCACGCCGCTGCCGGTTTCTGCGGCGAAATCCGTGACCGCATCGGGAGAAATGCCCCGTTCTGCAGCATATTCCATGACGGCGGATGCCAGCGGATGCTCACTGTACTGCTCCGCCGATGCCGCCGCGGCAAGCAGCGCTGCTTCCGGAACGCCCTCTGCGGGGAGAATGTCGGTGATCTGCGGCGTGCCGGCGGTCATCGTGCCGGTCTTGTCCAGTGCGATGATGCTGCATCGGCCGGTTTCCTCCAGCGAGGCAGCCGTCTTGAACAAAATACCGTTTTTCGCACCGACGCCGCTGCCGACCATGATCGCAACGGGTGTCGCAAGCCCCAGTGCACACGGGCAGCTGATGACCAGCACCGAAACGCCCCTTGCCAGCGCATAGCCGAAGCGCTGACCGAGCAGCAGCCAGACGGCGGCTGTCACGAGCGCGATGCCGATGACCGCCGGCACGAAGATGCCCGCGACGCGGTCGGCGGTCTTTGCAATCGGCGCCTTGGTCGCTGCCGCGTCCCCGACCATGCGGATGATCTGTGAGAGGGTGGTGTCGTCGCCGGTTTCGGTCGCCTCGCAGACCAGATAGCCGGACTGGTTCCGCGTGCCGGCGCGCACACGGTCTCCCGGCGCCTTGTCAACCGGGATGCTTTCTCCGGTCAGCGCGGATTCATCGACCGCGCCGCTGCCGGACTGCACGGTGCCGTCCGCCGGAAAGATCATGCCGGGGCGCACCGCAAAGAGCGTGCCGCGCCGGATCTCCGTGACCGGAACCTCGCGCTCCGTTCCGTTTTCAAGAATCAGTGCGGTTTTCGGCGAGAGGGACATCAGCCCCTTGAGCGCGTCAGTCGTTTTGCCTTTCGCCCGCGCTTCGAGCATTTTACCGACTGTAATCAGCGTCAGGATCATCGCCGCGGATTCAAAATACAGCTCATGCAGCAGATGCGACGCCTGAGCCGTGTCGCCCGATGCCGTCAGTCCGGTGATCCGGTAAAGCTGCACGCAGCTCCAGATGAACGAGACGCCGGAGCCCATGGCGACGAGCGTGTCCATATTCGGGGCACGGTGCAGAACGCCGCGGAATCCGCTGACGAAGAACCGCTGGCTGACGACCAGAACTGCCGCGGAGAGCAGCAGCTCCGTCAGGCCGACGGCGGCCGGATTTCCGCCGAAAAAGTCCGGCAGCGGCAGATGCAGCATCGTGTGGCCCATCGAGACATACATCAGCATCAGCAGCAGGATGACCGAGATGAGCAGCCGGCGGCGCAGCTTCGGCGTTTCCGTATCGGCGAGTGCGTCTGCGGCGGGAGCGGCTTTTTTGTCCGTGTCCGATTTCAGCGACGCGCCGTAGCCCGCGGCCGTTACCGCCGCGATGACCGCCTCCGGAGTTGCCGTTCCCTCGACGCCCATCGAGTTCGTCAGCAGACTGACGGCGCAGCTGGTGACGCCCTCCACGCCGGAGACCGCCTTTTCCACCCGCGCACTGCACGCGGCACAGCTCATGCCTGTGACATGGTATTGTGTCATGCGATTGTCCTTTCTTTCCGCTATTTCATCAGCCTGCCGAACAGCTCGGCCAGCTCATCCATTGCACGGTCGTCACCGGCGCGCACATCGCGCACCACGCAGGTGTGCAGATGCCGTGCCAGCAGCTCGCGGTTGAAGGCGTTGAGCGCTGCGCCGACCGCCGCTGACTGCGTTAAAATATCCGCGCAGTAGGCATCGCGCTCCAGCATATTCTGAAGCCCGCGCACCTGCCCTTCGATCCGTTTGAGGCGGTTCATCAGGGTTTTCCGTTCTGCATCGCTGCGGACGGTATGCCGCTCGCAGCAGCAGGGCTTTTTCTGTTCTTCCGTCATATCATGCACTCCTTTCTCTGATATTATATACCCTATAGGGGTATTTGTCAAGCCCTGTTTCCGGAGATTTCCGCAAAGACCGGAATGCGCGCCGGCAGCGATGTGAGAAACTCTTGTCTGCTTCTCTGTGGCAGTACCGTGCAGAAAGCTGCGTCAGGGAACGGGAGATAGATGCGCGGAGCGGTTCCGGGAATGTTCCGGCGGAACGGGGCATATGCTCTGATAAGCGGTGTCACACCGCCCGTGAGGAGGAACGCCTGATGATACATCATTTCAGCGATCCCGCATCCGCGCTGGACGAGCGTGTCCTGCGGCTCGGCAGCTACATCGCGGAGCACGGCGCGACCGTCCGGCAGACGGCGGCTGTGTTCGGGATCTCAAAGTCAACGGTTCACAAGGACATCACCGCACGGCTGCCCGCACTGCACGCGGGGCTTTCTGCACAGGTCCGTGCGGTCATCGAGAAAAACAAGCAGGAGCGGCATATCCGCGGCGGGCTTGCCACCAAGCATAAATACGAGAGTATCCGGCGGCTGCACTGACCGGCGGCGGAATGCTGCACAAAAACGGGAAGACAGACCGGCCAAAAATCTTTTTTCTACCTCTTGACAAAACCGCCCCGAAAGTAGTAAAATAGATACTGGACGATGCTGTGCATCCCGAAGACGAGGCCGCGGGACCACCGCGGCAAGTAATGAGGAGGATCTGAAATTATGAAACGAATTGGTGTACTGACCAGCGGCGGCGACGCGCCGGGCATGAATGCGGCGATCCGCGCCGTTGTGCGTACCGCAATTTATAAGGGAATGACCGTCGTCGGCATCAACAGAGGCTATAACGGCCTGTTGAACGGCGATATGTATGAAATGGATGTGCGTTCGGTTTCTTCGATCATCCAGCGCGGCGGCACGAAGCTTTTCTCTGCCCGCTGTAAGGAGTTCAAGGAGGAGGCCGGCGTGCTGAGAGGCGTCGAGGCCTGCCGCAAGGCCGGTATCGAGGGACTGGTCGTCATCGGCGGCGACGGCTCCTACCGCGGCGCAGGCGACCTCTCCCGCCACGGCATCCCGACCATCGGCCTGCCGGGCACGATCGACAACGATATCTCCAGCACCGATTTCACGATCGGCTACGATACCGCGATGAACACCGTCATGCAGCTCGTTGACAAGCTGCGCGACACCAGCCACAGCCACGACCGCTGTTCCGTGGTCGAGGTCATGGGCAGAGACGCCGGCTACATCGCCGTCAACTCGGCAGTGGCCTGCGGCGCCGTCGAGGTGCTGTGTCCCGAAAAGGAGTATAATGTCGAGGAGATCATCGCAAAGATGCAGGCAAGCCGTAAGATCGGCAAGCAGAATTTCATCATCATCGTGGCAGAGGGCATCGGCCACTCGCAGGAGCTCGCAGAGCGCATCCAGCGTGAGACCGGCATCGAGGCCCGTGCGACCATCCTCGGCCATGTCCAGCGCGGCGGTTCTCCGACCGTCCGTGACAGAGTGCTGGCCTCCCAGATGGGCAATTATGCCGTCAATCTGCTCGAAAAGGGCATCGGCAACCGTGTGGTCGGCATCCGCGGCACCAAGCTCGTGGACTACGACATTCAGGAAGCCCTGAAGATGACCAAGCCCTTTGACGACGACCTCTATGAGCTGACCAAGGTCATCTCGATCTGATTTTTTGTATGCCGCGCAGACATCCGTCTGCGTCAGAGTAGGAAATTCCGCGTAAAGTGCCGCCCGGACGGGGAGTTGTCGGGCGGACGAAAAGCGCAGCCTGCGCTTGCGGTGGAATTTCTGCATCCCGCTGAGGCATAAAGGAAAGCTGCAACACTCCTTTGTGCGTTCAGTATTTGTGCAAAGGAGTGTTTTTTATGAGAAACAATCGCTGTTCCGCTGCCGCACTGAAGGATGTGCGCGTCCTCACGCTCGCGGCCATGCTCGTTGCGCTGAGCATTGTCCTCGGCAAGCTGCTCTCCGTGACGGCGGGCCCGTTCCGCATCAGCTTTGAAAACCTGCCGGTTCTGATGGCGGGGATTTTCCTCGGCCCAGCGGCAGGCTGCCTGACCGGCATCGTGGCCGATCTGGTCGGCTGCCTGATCGTCGGCTATGCGATCAACCCGATCATTACAGTCGGTGCGGGCTGCATCGGGCTCCTCGCCGGACTGCTGTTCCGCACGCTGCCGGATCAGCCGATCAGACATCTGCCGGAGCATACCTTCCGGGTGTTCGCCTCCGTGATGGCGGCGCATATCGTCGGCTCCATGCTCATCAAATCGGCCGGCCTGATGCTGTACTATCATTATACGCTGTTTCAGGTCGCGCTGCGGGTGCCGCTGTATCTGGTCATCGGCACGGCGGAGTCTTTGATTATCATCGGGCTGCTTTCAAACAGTGCGTTTGCATCGCAGATCGGAAGGTTTAGAAAAGATGAATGACAAAGAGGCGCTGGAATATCTCCGGCAGGCTGCTGCAAGCGGCTCCAGACTCGGCCTCAGCCGGATCACGGAGCTGACGGAGCGGCTTTACCGCCCGCAGGATGCCGTCCCGGCGGTTCACATTTCCGGCACGAACGGCAAGGGCTCGGTCGGCGCCATGCTCGCCTCGGTGCTGCGCGCCGCCGGATACCGGACCGGACATTTTGCGACGCCTGCGCTCAGTACCCCGTATGACTGCTATCAGATCGGCGGCATCCCCGTGCCGCCTTCTGTCTTTGCTGCGGCTATGACGGAGGTGCGGGCTCATGCGGAGCAGATGACAGATCCGCCGACGGAATATGAACTGATTGCGGCGGCGGCTTTTGCGGTGTTCCGGCAGCAGCATTGCGCGGTTTCCGTGATCGAATGCTGCATGGGCGGCGATACGGACTGCACCAATGTCATCCGTGCGCCGCTGCTTTCGGTTATCACGAATGTGGCGCTGGATCACTGCGCCTTTCTCGGCAGCACGACGGCGGAAATCGCCGCGCATAAGGCCGGCATCATCAAGCACGGATGCCCCGCGCTGACAGGCTGTACCGATCCGGCGGCGATCGAAGTCATCCGCAGTTATGCGGAACGGATCGGGGCGCCGCTCTTTTTCCCGGACGATCCGCTGCAAATCACGGCGATGTCGCCGGAGGGAACGGACTGCATCAGCCGGGAGTACGGCGCGCTGCGTCTCGGCACGGCGGGGCTTTACCAGCCGGAAAACGCGGCAACTGTGCTGCGGGCGGTCTCGGTGCTGCGCGGGCAGGGGCTCCGGATTACGGACGATGCCGTGCGGAAGGGCCTTTGCAGCTGCCGCTGGGCCGGCCGCATGGAGCTGCTCCGCAGGAATCCCTATGTCCTCTTTGACGGCGCACACAATCCGGACGGCATGAAAACGGCGTGCGAATCGCTGACGCGCTTTTTCGGCGCCGGTCAGCAGATCAGCTTTGTCATCGGCGTGATGGCGGACAAGGATTACACGCAGTACGCGGAGATGCTTCGCCCGCTCGCTGCCGGCATCTACACCGTGACGCCGGACAATCCGCGCGCACTTCCCGCAGAGCGCCTTGCGGCGGTCTTTGCAGAGGCAGGACTGCCTGCTGCTGCCTGCCGGACGGTCGGAGAGGCGGTTTCTGCCGCACGGCAGACCGGCCGCACGGTTGTCGGGCTCGGCTCGCTCTATCTCTACCGGGAATTCTGCGGCGCGCTGGAATCATACTAAAAACAGGCTTCGGACGAACAGAGACAGCCGCCTGCTTCGTGCGGATGTCCCGTCTGGGGCCGGAATGACAGATGTGAGGAGAAATTCACATGAACAAGAACATCAAACTCGGCTTCCTCGGCGCCGGCAACATGGGCTCTGCCATGATGCGCGGCATTGCTGCCTCTGCTCTGCGCAAGAGCGGGGAGATCGCGGAGATCGCGGCCTATGACACCGACGCGGCAAAGCTTTCCGCACTCGCCGACGCGGGCGTGACGGCCGCCGAAAGCGCACAGGCGCTCGCAGACCGCGCCGATTATCTCGTGCTGGCGGTCAAGCCGCAGGTGCTCGGCGCCGTGCTGGACGGCATTTCGATCCGCAGCGAGCAGGTCATCATCTCGATCTGTGCCGGCATTTCCGCGGAGTTTATCCGCAGCCACACGATTGCCGATGCCAGAGTAATCCTCGTGATGCCGAATACCCCGCTCATGCTCGGCATGGGCGCGACGGCGCTTGCAAAGTGCGAGGGCATCACCGATGCGGAATTTCAGCTGACCAGGCAGATGTTTGCAACCTGCGGCATCGCGGAGGAGATTCCGGAGAACCGGATGCGCGAGGTCATCGCGGTCAACAGCTCCAGCCCGGCGTTCCTGTATCTGTTCGCAAAGGGCTTTCTGGAATTTGCCGCTTCGGTCGGTATGGATGAGGGCGCGTCGCTGCGTCTCTTTGCACAGGCTATGATCGGCTCTGCACATATGCTGACGGATTCCGGCAAGAGCGTGGACGAGCTGATCCGCATGGTCTCCTCTCCCGGCGGCACGACGCTGGCCGGTCTGGACGGGCTCTATGCGGGCAGGCTGACCGAGACGGTCATCGACTGCTGCGAGCGCTGCACCAACCGTGCCTACGAGCTCGCAGGTGCCGAGCGCAAATCCTGAGCCGGAATAAAGACACCCCCCTGCCGCATAGTATACGGCGGAGGGATGCCATATGAAAACCGATCATCCGATGCTGTACCGGACGGTATCCTGCCGGACAGGCTTTGCGGCCGGGCAGGTGACTGCCGGGCGGCTGCTGCTCTGCTGGATGCTGCTTTCCGTCGGGCTCGGCGCCGTGCTCCGCACGGTCTGTCCGGCGATGCCCGCCCGCACGCTGCTGATGCAGGGGCTTCAGCTTTCGGACGAAGCCCGCACGCTCTGGGATGTCTGCCGGAATGCGCTCTGCCCGATGCTGATTCTGCTCTCTCTGCTGATTCTGAGCAGTGCCTCGGCAATCGGACAGCCGTTCTCTTTGCTGATTCTGTTCCTGCGGGGCTTCGGCATCGGGCTGGCGGCCGCGGATGCGCTGCTCCGGCTCGGAACCGGGACGGGACTTTCGGCGGCAGGAGTTCTGATTCTGCCGTTCGGCTACTGCTCGGTGCTGATTTTCGTGCGCGGCGCAGAGGCGGCGATTCCGCTCTCGTCTGCGCTGACGCGCTGTCTCTTTCTCGGACAGGCCGGCGAAGAAATTGCGCTCCGGCGCGGGGCGCTGCTGCGGATGATTCCCGTACTGCTGCTGCTCTCCGTGACGGCCTGCGGGCTGCATACGGTTCTGGTCTGGCTGTTCAGCGACCGGCTGCTCTGCGGCATTCTGCCGCCTGAAATCTGATGTATAACCGAAAGGATGTGTTCCCTGTGGGACTCTTTGGAAACTATATGAATCCGGGCCCCGGCATCAACACGAATGCCCCGAAGAAAAAGCCGTTTTTCCGGTTCTGGGATGTGCTCCGGCACAACAGCGGCAGACTGCTGATGCTCAATCTCATCATCACGGCGCTGCATCTTCCGCTGCTGCTCTCGATGGTCTTTTATGTGCAGACGGACAACGCCCTGACGGTGCCGTTCTCCGTTTTTCTGCTGGTCCTGCAGGTGATACTGGAGGGGCCGGTGCTGGCAGGCTGCGCGAGAGTGCTGCGGATGATCGTGCTGGACAAGGCTTGCTTTCTCGGTGAAGAGTTCCGGAAGGGCTTTTTCGGAAACTTTTTCCCCGCGCTGCTCTACTGGCTGCTCGATACGGTCATCATCGTCTCGACATGGCTGGCCTGGCAGCTGTATCCGCAGTATGCGAAGGAAAACGGTATCTGGTATGTGCTGCTGGCGGTGACGCTGGGCGTGGCGCTCATGGTTCTGTTCATGAACTTCTATGTGTTCCCGCTTCAGGTTGCCACGACGCTGCAGAAAAAGAGCGTCATCAAGAATTCCTTTATGCTGGCGGCGATCTCGCCGAAGCAGTGTCTGCTGACGCTCGGCTGCATCGTCCTGACGCTGGCCTTCTGCCTCGGCCTCATGTGCATCACCACTTATCTGATGTTCCTCTTTGCCTTCTTCCCGGCGGCGTTTATCGGGTATCTGGTCATGTTCATCAATTATCCCGTCATCCAGAAATATGTCATCAATCCCTATTATGCGGATACCGGCGAGGAGAACCCCGAAGCAGAGCCCGCGGAGGACAGCGGAGAGCGCGTCTTCACCGACCGCGGCGGCTCAGAGGAGCCCGCGCCGAAAAATGCCGGCAAAAAGGGCAAGGTCATTTCGTGAGAAAAAAGAGCGCACTGCGGTCTGACGCGGTGCGCTTTTTGTGCATTCGGGGCAATCTGTCTCTTGACAGGAACGGCCGGTTCTGTTAAACTGGGTATAAGCACCGCCTGTTTTTCCGGAGAAAGGGGCCGATTCATATGAGCATTGCACTGATTCTCGCGTTTTTGTTTGCCGTCGGGGGACTGTCCGGCTGGGTGCTGGAGGTGTTTTACCGCCGGTATGTCTCGCAGAAGCACTGGGTAAATCCCGGCTTTCTGACCGGGCCCTGTCTGCCGCTGTACGGCTGGTCGCTCTGCATCCTCTATCTGCTGGCACAGGCGGAGCAGGAGCTCCCGGACGGTGTGCCGGCGCTGCGGAAGCTCCTGCTCTTTCTGCTGATGGCCGCCGCCATCACCGCGCTGGAATTCACCGTCGGCGAAATCATGCTGCACACGGTTCACATCCGGCTTTGGGATTATACCGGACGCTTCGGAAATATCCGCGGCATCATCTGCCCGCAGTACAGCTTTTACTGGATGCTGCTGAGCGCGGTCTATTACTTTTTCATTCACCCGCATATTCTGAATGCGCTGGAATGGCTCTCGCAGAACCTTGCGTTTTCGTTCGGCATCGGCTTTTTCTACGGCATTCTGGTCGTCGATACGGCTTATTCCGCGCAGATCATGCAAAAGATCCGCCGCTTTGCAGCCGAGCAGCAGATTGTCGTGCGGCTGGAGGCGCTGCGCGAGGAGCTGAACTACAATTTGCAGCAGCGCCGCCCGCGCTTTCTGCTCTCGCTGAAAACCGAGCGCCCGCTGCCGGAGCTGCTCGCCGAATATGCGCGGAAGCTGCGGGAAATCCAGCGCCGCCGCCGCTGATCCCCGTTTTTCGCTGTGTGCACTGCGGTCTGACGCGGTGCGCTTTTTTTCATGCCGGTGTCCGGGGCATATTGATTTTGGCAGGCATCTGTGGTATAATATGGGAGAGGAAAAACCAGACGGAGGAACTGCATGAAACGCGAAAAAACAAGAGCCGGTATCCATAACAGAAACACCTTCCGTGTCATCAGTCTCGGATTTCTGCTGCTGATTCTGGCAGGCGCTTTGCTTCTGATGTTGCCGGCAGCGGCAAGAGACCGCACGGTAACACCGTTTTCCGATACCCTGTTTACGGCGGTGTCCGCAACCTGTGTCACGGGACTGGTCGTGCGCGATACCGCAACGCACTGGTCACTGTTCGGGCAGGCGGTGATTCTGCTGCTGATTCAGATCGGCGGCATGGGCATCATTACCATCGGGTTGACCGTCGCAAGACTGGCCGGCAAAAAAATCGGGCTGTGGTTCCGCGGCGCGATGCAGGATTCGATTTCTGCGCCGCAGGTCGGCGGCATTCTGAATCTGACCAAATTCATCCTGAAAACAACCGCGCTGCTGGAGCTGACCGGCGCACTGCTGCTCAGTCCGGTGTTCTGCCGCGATTTCGGCTTCGCAAGGGGACTGTGGTACGCGCTCTTTCACGCGGTATCCGCCTTCTGCAACGCCGGCTTCGACCTGATGGGCGTGCGTGAGCCGTTCTCGTCGCTGACATCCTATGGCAGCAATGTCTATGTCAATGCCGTTATCATGCTGCTCATCATTCTGGGCGGCATCGGCTTCCTGACATGGGACGATGTCGTCCGGCACCGGCATCATTTCCGGAAATACCGCCTGCAAACCAAGCTCGTGCTGGCGACCACCGCTTTTCTGATCGTTCTGCCGGCGCTGTTTTTCTTCTTCACGGAGTATGCGGGAGAACCCGTGAAGGAGCGCATTCTGCACTCGCTTTTTCAGTCCGTGACGGCGCGCACGGCAGGCTTCAACAACGCCGACCTGTCCGAGATGCGGGAGACCGGCTCGATGACGATGACCGTGCTGATGCTGATCGGCGGCTGCTCCGGCTCCACGGCGGGCGGCATGAAAACCTCGACGCTTGCAGTGCTGTTTCTGGCAGCCCTGAGCATTTACAGGCGGCGTGAGCAGGTGCAGTGCTTCGGCCGGCGCATCGCGGAGGATACCGTCCGCACGGCGGGCGCGATCCTGTTCATGTACACCGGGCTGTTTCTCTCGGCCGGCATTGCCGTCAGCCTGATCGAATCGCTGCCGCTGATGACCTGTCTGTTTGAGACGGGCTCCGCGCTCGGAACGGCGGGGCTGACGCTCGGCATCACGGCGGGGCTCTCGCTGCCCTCGCACATCATTCTGATGCTGCTGATGTTTGCCGGCAGAGTCGGCGGCCTGACGCTGATTTATGCCGCATTTGCAACGGGCGGCGAGACCGCAAGGCTTCCCATGGAAAAAATCACAGTCGGATAAGGAGCAGACTATGAAAACAGTATTGATTATCGGTGCCGGCCAGTTCGGCATTCACATTGCAAAAAAGATGAACGAGCTGAACTGCGAGATCATGGCGGTGGACAGCGACGAGGGACGCATCAACGACATCCTGGCGCTGGTCACGAACGCACAGATCGGCGACAGCACGAACGAGACCTTTATGCGCTCGCTGGGCATTCCGGACTTTGATGTCTGCATCGTCACGATCAGCAGCAACTTCCAGAATTCGCTCGAAACGACCGCCCTGCTGAAGGATCTGGGCGCCCGCAAGGTCATCGCCCGCGCACAGAACGATGTGCAGCAGAAATTCCTGCTGCGGAACGGTGCGGACGAAACCGTATATCCGGAAAAGCAGACGGCGTACCGGCTGGCGACAAAGGAGGCCTCGGACGATATTCTCGATACCTTTGAGATTGATCCGGCGGTGTCGATTTACGAGGTGCGCGTACCGAAGGAATGGGACGGCAAGACGATTGCGGCAATTGACATCCGGAGAAAATATCAGCTCAATGTGATTGCGGTGCGGGCGGAGAACCGTCTGACGGTCCCGATTCCGGATATGCTGCTGCGTACAGGCGACCAGGTGCTGGTCATCGGCAGCCCGGACGATCTGCGGCGCTGCTTCCGGATCTGAGCCGGCCGACCGTTTCGTGCTTCGGGCTGTTTTGTCCGTACCTGGCCGGCGGCGTTAAGATGAAACGGTGCCCCGGAAAGGGACACCTTCGGAAAGTTTTAGGGGGACGCCCTCTGTCGCAGGGCGTCCCCCTCTTGCCGCAAGGCGGCAATTCACCCCTCGGCGGGGCTCTATTTAAGGCGGAGAGAGTTTCGCCGCCTGCGGGCGGCGACGAGGGCGCTGCCCTCGACCTGCAAGCCTTTGAAAAGGCTTGACCGAAACTTTAATTTGGGCTGTCGGGAAGCTTTAGATCAATGCCGGCGCGGGCTCCGCGCAAAAAGCTCGACCAAAAACTTTAGTTTTGCGTCCTGTATCTTTTTCTAATTCCGCCGGTCGGGAATGGACAAAACGATACCAGTCCACCGACAGACACGACACGCAGGCGGCCACTGCCCGCTGGGGCGGAGCCCCATTATCCGTCTCCAGGAATGCCGGAAACAGGCACATTTCAGAGGATCAGATCTGAAAAAAGTGAACTGAAAGCGAACTTTTCCGAGACGAATGGGGTGAAAGCCCTCACTTTTTCAGCAGATCATTGAAGAATCCGTCGATCCTTGCGTCCACAAGCTTACGCTCCTCAGAGAAGGTGTGCTGGTATACAGCCTTCAGCACCCGGTTGCTCGACCAGCCGCCGCGTTCCATTGCGTATTTGTCCGGAATGCCCAGCATCAGCATCACACTTGCGTTCAGATGCCGCAGGTCATGAAATGTCAGCGAACAGTCATTTTCTTTTGTCAGCTTCTTCAGCTGCCGGTTTATAGCCGGGTATTCCAAAGGAACAATATAATCCGTCTCGGATGCGTGCGGCACTGCCCGGATCAGCGTCAGAATATACTCCGGAACCACAAGCCTTCTCGTTGAGTTGTAGGTCTTGTTCACATTCCGGATGACATCTTCTCCGCTGATGAACAGCTTGCTGCGCCGGATCGTCACAACACCGTCTCTGATGTCCCCGAACTGCAGGCCGCGGACTTCACTCATTCGCAGACTGAGCCACATTGCCAGAAGACAGGGCAGCTCGATTTCTGTGCCGCGGATCATGTGAATGACCTGTTCCGCAGCCGGCAGATCTTTCATCTTCGGGATCTTCGGCGGCAGCGTCACATTGAAGTCCGGATGTACACCGTACATCTTCAGCGCGGCAACGATCAGGTTCTTCGCCTCCGCGATCGATTTCCGGCTTCTGACTGCTGCATCCGCATTGATCGCTCTCTGCAGTGCCATGCTGTCAAGCTCATGAATGTCAAGGCTCATAATGCCGGAGAGTCTGTTGCTGAGGATGCTCTCATAGCCGCAGACTGTGGTAGGAGACAGCACATTCCGTTTGCTGTCGATGTACCCGCGCACGGCCTGTGCGACCGTCGTTCTGCTTCTTGCCGTCAGCAGATCCTGCATGAACTCCGCCGCCAGCTTCTCAGCCTCCCATCTGGTCGGTGCGGTGATGGACTTCTTTCGCTTCATGCCGTTTTCATCTGTTCCGAGGAACACCTGCACCCTCCAGTTTCCGGAGGGCATTTGTTTTGCGTTTGCCATAGCATACTCCTTTTCAATCAAAGGCATACACTATAACCCTCACGGTACAGTATACACCATTTCGGCGGAAAAGTAAAGCAGTTTTCTCTCGTGCTTTGATACGAAATGTCAGATCGAAGTTTATGCAAAGGGTTCGGGAATTATCCCGACTGCGGAGCAGTGCTGTTTTGCAAAGTTCAACTTTGCACCCAATGCGTGACGATTTTCGGAACGATCTGTTTTGAAAAGCCGAACGGGCTTGTCAGAACAGATATTGGGTAGCATCTATCTGTCGGGGCACTTTTCACGCTGTTTCGTACATTTTCTGCGATAAAAATGAGGATTGCCGCTGATGCCGGCTTGACTTTTCACACAATTCCTGATGCGATTTGAAAAAGGGGCAGAATCATCATCCGCACAATAATGAACGCAAAGTCTGATGCAACAAAAATCGGCATTTCATTCTTTTACCTGCATCGCGTGAAAACATATGTTCTGCGTATATCGCAATTATATCAAACATCCGTTCTTTTGTCAAGTTACAAATTGATTGCATGAAGAAAAGCTTTTGTCTCCGCTCGTTTTTGAAAAAAGGAATATGAAATTATGCGAACAGTTTTGCATGAAGAAAGCAGGATGATGAAAACAGCACACTGACATTGCGCGAAACTTTTTTCACGAACGGCTCAGACGGGATCATGACGCCGCCCTTCCTTGACAACGCCAAAGCTGTGTGCTACAATAAAGGCAGTCCGGAAACGAAAGAGGGGACATCATGGAAAACAGCGTTCTTTGCGAAGAAGCAATCAAAAAACATTACCGCTCCATATTCCTTTATTGTTTCAGTCTGCTGAACGGTGATGAAGCGGAAGCGGAAGACTGCACACAGGATGTCTTCCTTCTGCTGGTCAAAAAGACAAAACAGAACGAGCTGGATTACAGCAAGAATATCCGCGGCTGGCTTTATGCCGCAGCGCAGCGTATCTGCAAGGATTATCTGAAACGCCGGACAAAGAGGAAAGAGACAGTGCCTTTCAGCCTGGATGAGATAGAAGAACTGCCTGCTTCGGATGAAATTGAAGAAGCTAATTTTGTTTTTGAATCTCTGACAGATGAAGAATACAATCTTTTGAATCGGTATTATGTTACGGATTGTGGAAACCGAATCGGCTTAGCACAAGAACTGCATATATCCGTAGACACCCTTTACCAGCGTATTCGCGCTATCAAAAACAAGGCAAAAAGATCAAATCACGAATAAAGAAACATATACGGTTTGTGCATATATACAAATTCATGGGGTTCGGCACAAAAAACGATAAGAACGCACCATGAATATATGGAGGGAAGTGATGATATGAATAACCAAGAATTACTTCATGCCATGCAATCCAATACGGCGGATCTCGAATTCGCTAACGAACTGAGGAGTGCAATTCAGGCAGAAATGGAAAAACCGGCAGATGAACAAAACTACGATTTTATTGAGGATGCCGCACAAACAATCAGTCGGATCACTGGAACAGACCAACTTATTGAGCAAAGGACTGAAGACGGAATTCGAAAGCTTAATATAAAAATCCGATCGTACAAGCGAAAAAATCGAATCAAAAAAATAAGCGTAATTGCTATATGTGCCAGTTTGGTTTTGGCCGTGTGTAATATCTTCTCATATCATGTTTATGGTACCAATGCTTTTTTCGCAGTATATCGAATGCTGGACGGTGGAGTAACAGTTGATTTAACGAAGCCTGACGAACCTACAGATGCTGACGGGAATCCGTATGAGCATGAAATGAAGGAATTGTGTACCCAATACCAAATAGACGCTTTCATCCCAACATACATACCTGCCGGATTCAAGCCGACCGAAAACTATGGAAAATATGAAGAAGTCGGCGAACAGAAATTGCTCTCGTTCTATTTCAAACGAAACGAATCGAAACTGACACTGCGCATTCTGGATTATGAAAGTGCTGACAGCGTCACTCCGATTGGTATTCCGACGGACACATATAACATTTCTGAGCGAACGATCAACGGAACATTGGTCAGCATTCTGAAAGAGGGCCAGGAATTCAGAGCAGTTTTTCTGATTGACACGATACAATATCTTCTTTCCGCCGATAAACTGGACTACGATGAATGTCAGCTGGTTTTGGATTCCATGCTGATGCATCAATCGTAAGAAGCATGATGTGTGCTATGTTTTTTATTCAGATCGGAACCATGCCGCTGCAATGAGTCAACGGCATGGTTTTTTACAAGAACGATATGTGAAAATAGACAAATTCCAACAGCGGAATTTGTACAATCATCCGAAATTCAAGTTTTTTGATCGGCCATACAAAAAACGGGCTTGAAAAACCATGAATATATAGAGGGGGTAATTTCCCGCTCAATTATGAAAG
>JAILIG010000007.1 GCA_024695445.1 Oscillospiraceae bacterium | reverse complement strand
ATAATCAGAAGCGCCGCCAGACCGATGATGCCGCACGCGGCAATGATCTGTTTGCGGAAATGCAGACAGAGCACGGCAGTCAGGACGCCCGTAATCAGGAAGAGTGGCAGAATTGTCAGTGCTGTGCGGAGCAGTACGGCGCTGCTGAGCAGCTCCAGAGCAGGTTTGCCGAGAAAATACATGGTCCCCAGATACAGCAGACCGGTGAGAAGTGAGAACCCGGCGGTCAGCAGCAGCCATGCACCGCAGACTTCTGCTTTGGAATAACCGGAAATGAGCTTGTTCCGGATGGTGCCGCTGCTCTGCTCCTGTCCGATGCAGCGAATGACAGTCACTATCAGCAGCAGAAGCAGAAGCGGTATGGAGAAGATGATGAGGTCCGGACGGAGCAGGCAGATGCCGTTTTCTCTTACGACTCTGCCGAACAGCACAGCCGCTGCACTGGACAGAATCGCTGCCGTCAGGGTGACGATGCTCAGCGGATTGTGCCGGAACAGCTGCCGGAGACCGGCGATGAGCAGATTTCTCATCTTATATTCCTCCTTTTGAAAAAGGCATATCCGATGCCGGCTGTCAAAACGGTAAAGCAGACCGTGCCGAGCAGTACAGCGGTGATGCCGTCACGGCTTTTTTCTGCCTGGCGCTGTATTTGTTCGTTTCGGATCGTGTCCGCATCTGCGTAAACACTGAGAAAGTCCATGTATGCCGAAGCAGCATGCCAGTCGGAAAACGGATTCAGATGATTGACGCAGTTCAGGACATCCCGCATCGGCTCCTCGATATAGTTCGGATTTTTCGTCAGGGTTTCCTGAAATGTCGTGCCGTCATATACCGTGTCGTTCAGATATTCCGGGTAGGCGAGCAAGTCGATGAGTGTCATGCCGCCGAAGAAGCATCCGCCCAGCAGTACGATGCAGAGTACAGCACCGGCAAAGCCTTCGAGGTTCATGCAGATTGCTGTGCAGAGAACTGAAACAGCCGGCAGAAAGAGCAGTATGACCGCGAGAGCGGCTGCCGTTTTCAGACACATTGCCTTTTTGAGCAGATCGGCAGCGCGGATGCAGGGCGGTGCAAACAGCAGCAGGGAACAGAGTGCGGAATAGGCGGCGCCTGTCACGGCCTGCGACAGAAATACTTCCGTTCGGGTATATCCGATCAGTTTGCTGCGGATGACGCCGTCGGTCAGCTCCTGCTGTGTCAGTGCCGTGATAATCGGAACTGTGATGATGGCTTCAGTGGCCGCCGCGAGGCTGAACAGCGAGCCATCTATGCTGACGGTTGCGCCTTTTACGGTCTGCGGGCAGAGGACAGCCAGCAAAATTCCGCCGCACAGCATGAAAAGCAGGCTGATGCGCACATACGGACTGTGCAGCCAGCGTTTGCAGCAGGCAGGAAACAGTGCTTTCATTTTGAGTCACCGGTTTCCGGTTGCGCTTTGGTTCCGCCGATCAGATTGATGAAGTAGTTTTCGAGGCTTTCCTCGTGCTCACTGATAGAGAACAGCTCGCAACCTTCTGCCGAGAGAGCTTCCGTCAGCTTTGTGACGGAAAGCTTCGTATAGATATTTGCCTCTGTACCGGAAATGATTTCGTAATCCGTTTCGAGGTGTTCCGCTGCACGCGCAAGCTTTTCGGTGTCGGAGACTCTGAGGCGGATGTATTTCCGGCTCTTTTTCTCCAGCTCCTCTGCACTGATTTCCTCGACGATCTGCCCTTTTTCGATGAATCCGTAATGCGTGGCGAGCTTGGAGAGCTCATCGAGAATGTGGCTGGAAATCAGAACCGTGATATGCTTTTCCCGGTTCAGCTTCAGGATCATCTCGCGGATTTCAACAATGCCCTGCGGATCGAGACCGTTGACCGGCTCGTCCAGCACGAGAAAATCCGGGCCGCCGCAGAGCGCGATTGCGATGCCGAGGCGCTGCTTCATGCCGAGGGAGAAATTTCTGGCCTTCTTGCTGCCTGTGTCGGCGAGCCCGACCAGCCGGAGCAGCTCGTCGATGCCGTCTTTCGTGGGCAGTCCCAGAATGCTGTACTGCATTTCGAGGTTTTGTCTTGCAGTCATGTCGGTGTAGAAGGCCGGCCGTTCGACGACCGCGCCCATACGGCGGCGTACCCGGCTGATGCCGCGGTCGGAGGAGTTGATGCCGTAGAGGGTGTAGTCGCCCTCAGTCGGCTCCTGCAAGCCGCAGATAATGCGGATCATAGTGGTCTTGCCGGCACCGTTTCTGCCGACAAAGCCGTAGATCGAACCCTTCGGAATGTGCATGGAGATACCGTTCAGCGCATAGGCTTTGCGGTAGCGCTTTTTGATTTGGTTGACTGTCAGGATCGTTTCCATCAGTATCCCTCCTTCTGCTTCTGATTCTAGCATGAAACTGTCAAGAAACCGGTCAGGAAAACCGTAAAGATTTCGTCAAGATATGCCGGCCTGATTACTGCTCTGGCGGCTGTTCCCGGATAAACCGGAACCCGATGCCCCAGACGGCCTCGATGCGGTCTCGTCCGCAGGCGCTGCGGAGCTTTTTCCGCAGATTGCTGATATGCTGTTTCAGAGAGGCTTCCGTGCAGTCGGGCGTGTCCTCAGTAATCCGGTTCAGAATGGTCGTTCTGGGAATGACCTGTCCGGGATTGCGCAGCAGCAGCTTCAGAATCGCGTATTCCGTGCGTGTCAGGCGGATCTGTTCGCCGTTTGCAGTTGCAATCGGCGCATCTGCTTCGAGCGAGATGCCGCCTGCGGAGAGGGGACGCGCATCGTAAAGATCGGCATGACGCCGAAGCTGAACCGTGATGCGCGCCAGCAGTTCCTTCATGTTGAACGGCTTGGTGACATAGTCTGCCGCGCCGCCGAGCAGCAGCGAAACCTTGTTGTCGATGTCAATTTTTGCACTGACTACGATGACCGGAATTCCCTTGATCTGCGGGAGCAGCTCCTCGCCGGAAAGACCGGGCAGCATCAGGTCGAGCAGAATCAGATTGGGCTTTTTCTGGAGGAGCAGAAGCTGTGCCTCGGTGCCGGAATAGGCGCGGGAGACGGCATAGCCTCTGCCGGTCAAGGCTTCTTCCAGCAGATTGCCGATATCCGGATCGTCGTCGATAATCAGGATATGTTCCATAGTTTCCCGTCCTTTCTGAGTGTTTGTCAATTTATAGTATAGCATAATTGCGCAGAAAAAGCAAACGGAAGTAACAAAAAACGGGATACCCGAAAGTATCCCGTTTTTTCTGGAGGCGCGAACCAGATTTGAACTGGTGATCACGGTGTTGCAGACCATTGCCTTACCACTTGGCTATCGCGCCGTGAGAGCGGATTACGGGGCTCGAACCCGCTACCTCCACCTTGGCAAGGTGGCGCTCTACCAGATGAGCTAAATCCGCATATTTGAACGAAGGGGGAGCAGAGCCGTGAACCTGCCGGCCGCATCCCGATTCGTCAAAGGACGACCTGGATGGGACTCGAACCCACGACCTCCGCCGTGACAGGGCGGCGTTCTAACCAACTGAACTACCAGGCCATGAAATGGGAACAACAGGGCTCGAACCTGTGACCCTCTGCTTGTAAGGCAGATGCTCTCCCAGCTGAGCTATGCTCCCTTTTCTGAGCAGCTGCCGATGCAGTGCCTTATTATTATACAGCATTCACATGGTTTTGTCAAGTCCAAATTCCCAATTTTGATATATTTTTATGAATTAACTATCCTGCTGCTCCGGGCCGGAATCAGGGCGGCGCCGCATCGCTCGGAGCTCTGCAGGCGTAAAGACATATTTGGCGTTGCAGAAGTGGCAGCAGACCTCGATTTCAGGCATTTCTTCCGCCATTTCGCGCAGTGTGTTGTCATCGAGAGAGCGAAGCATCCGCTCGGTGCGTTCCCGCGAGCAGTCACAGCGGTAGGCCGGCGCAGATTCGTCGAGCAGCTCGGCATTGAGCCCCTGCATCAGCTTGTTTGCGATGTCATCTGCGGTCATGCCCTGTTCGAGCATTGCGGTGACGGAGGTCACGCCCGCGAGATTCTGTTCCAGCTGAGAAATGGCGGATTCCGGCGCAAAGGGGAGCAGCTGAATCAGGTAGCCGCCCGCACAGCGCACCGTCAGGTCCGGATTGACCAGTACACCGAGTCCGCAGGCAGACGGAATCTGCTCACTGTCCGCAAAATACTGCGTCACATCCTCGGCGATTTCGCCGGAAACGAGTGCCGTCTGGCCGGAATACGGCTCCTTGAGTCCCATGTCCTTGATGACAAAGAGCGTGCCGTTGGTACCGACCGCGCCTGCGACATCGAGCTTTCCGGCCGCATTGAGCGGCAGCTCGACCACCTTGTTGTCCACATAGCTCTTGACATTGCCGTGGTAGTCGGCGACGGCGAGCAGCACGCCCGCAGGACCGCCGCCTTCGATGCGCACGGTCACGGAATCGTCCGGATTTTTGAGCCCGTAGCCAATCAGCGAGGCCGCCATAGAGAGCCGGCCGAGTGCCGCCGTGCAGACCGCCGAGGTCTTGTGGATGCGTTCCATTTCGGCAATCATGCCTGTGCCGTCCAGAACAGCGCAGACGACCGATCCGTCTGCGGATAAATAACGCTTCAGCTCACCTTTCATCTGTGTCACTCCCATTGATCTTCGAGCAGAATGCCCTGATTTCGTCCATTCTGCCGCTGACTGCTTCCCTGTACTCGATGCCCGTCAGACTGAGGCTGCCGCAGCATTCGATTTCGAGATGTCCGTAAAAATGCTCGATGCTGCCGATGATGCGTTCACATTCCGACCGGTTCAGGCCGGTGCGCAGCGCGATGACATAGCCTTTTTTACCGGCGGGAAGGGCCTTGTGCGGCTCATGTGTGTTGCACCAGGGCGTACACCGGTCGATGAACGCCTTGAACTGTCCCGGAATATCCGCCCAATAAGAAGGCGACACGCAGACGATCACATCCGCGTGCGCAAATTCATCCATCAGCAGGTCGGCGCCGTCCGGCTGCATGACGCATTCCGCTGTTTCATGGCAGCGCCGGCAGCCCTTGCAGAACCGGAAGTCATAATCGCCGATGCAGACCGTTTTTGTCTGAAACCGGAGTGCAGCCGCTTCTGAAACGGTGCGGACGATTTCCGCCGTAGCGCCGTCCCGCACGGGGCTGCAGTTGAGAATCAGTGCATTCATGCCTTGATATCCTCTCTCTGCATTTGCTGGCCGCCTGCCGCTCTTGCAATATAGAGCAGTCGCTGCGACTGTGCATCCGGCACAGAGAACCGGTCGCCGTCGAGGACTTCGAGCAGCGTAAATCCGGTTTCGGACAGCAGCGCCTTTACGGTTTCCGGCTGCCAGATCCGTTCTGTGAATTCCTCGCTGCTGCGGCGGTATTTGTCATCACCGAGCTGCTCAAAAAAGTCGAGCCGGATGGTCACGGGATATTCCGGCGCCGTGTCATCGAGCGTATTCTGCCAGATGCAGACCGCATCGGACAGCTCGTAGACAAAGGCATTGTCCGCGAGCACCTTCCGGTGTTTGTATTCAGTGTTGAGGTCAAATAAAAACAGCGCTCCCGCCTCAGAGAACAGATTGACGCGGGACAGCACCTGTCTGAGCGCTTCGGCTGACGGCAGGTGATTAAGGCTGTCCAGCGTGCAGACTGTCACGGCCACCGTGCCGTAAAGGTCGAGCTTTCGCATATCCTGCTGCAAATACTGCACGGGCAGTCCGCTGTCGTATTTTTTGTCGAGTGCCTCACTGAGCATCTCGGCAGAGCTGTCGATGCCGATGACATCCCAGCCGAGTTTTGCAAACTCCTCTGTGAGCGTGCCGGTGCCGCAGGCGAGGTCGAGCAGGATCTGTTCCGGCATATCCGGGTTCTGCCATTTCTCAATGAGCAGTTGAAGCCGGCCGGCGCGCTCCCGATAGCAGACATTTTTCGTCAGCTTGTCGTAATACTGTGCAAAGGTGCCGTAGCTGCTCATTTCTGCCCGTTTTCGTCCGCCTGCTTGAGACGGTCAAAGACAATGCCGTAGCCGCCGTAGCTGACCATGCTCAGGGAGCGGTTCACGCGGCTGATCGTGGCGGTGCTGGTGCCGGTTTTGGCGACGATTTCGGAGTAGCGGCAGTTTTCAGAAAGCAGCTTTGCAATCTGGTAGCGCTGTGCAATGGCAACGAGCTCCTGCGGTGTGCAGAGATCCTGCAAAAACATGGAGACTTCCTCCGGTGTCCTGAGAACCGAAAAAGCCTGATACAGATCGTTCAGATTGGACGCATCGAGCGGTTTGAACATGGGGCGAACCTCCTTTTTCAAATGCGGAAAAGTCTGTACCTCTATATTTTAGCACATTAGCTTGTAAAAGTAAAGGGGTTTTCACCATTTTTTCTGAAAAAAGCAGTCCGGCAGGCAGTTCCGCTTGACAAATATCCGGAAATCCGGTATAATACCTATTGATTTCATAGGCAGAACGGGGAGGGACGCGAACAAAATGGAGTTTTCGGTCAAGACAGAGGAGAGCATCGTGAAGAAGTTCCGCCGGACGATCTGGACTAAATTTCTGGCGGGCATCCGTGATTATGAGATGATTGGGGCGGGGGATCGTGTAGCGGTCTGTATTTCCGGCGGCAAGGATTCCATGCTCATGGCAAAATGTATGCAGCGTCTCCAGAAATACAGCAAGGTGCCGTTTACGGCGGAATACATCGTCATGGATCCGGGATACAGCCCGCGGAACCGGCGGAAAATTGAGGAAAACGCAGCGCTGCTCGGTCTGCCGGTGCGCATTTTTGAAACGGAGATTTTCGATGCCGTGGTAAATGTCGAGCAGAATCCGTGCTATCTCTGTGCGCGGATGCGCCGCGGCCATCTCTACAAAGCGGCGCAGGATGCCGGCTGCAATAAAATCGCCCTGGGACATCACTTTGACGATGTGATCGAGACGATTTTGATGGGAATGCTCTACGGCTCGCAGATTCAGACGATGATGCCGAAGCTCCGCAGCAGCAATTTCCCCGGCATGGAGCTGATCCGGCCGCTGTATCTGGTGCGCGAGGACGAGATCATTCACTGGCAGCAGTATAATGGGCTGGAGTTTATTCAGTGCGCGTGCCGCTTTACGGAAAACCGTCAGGTATACGAGGACGGCAGCAGCAATTCCAAGCGGCAGGAGATCAAGCTGCTGCTGAAGCAGCTTCGTGCGGTCAGCCCTGCGATTGACATGAACATTTTCCGCAGCGTGGAGAATGTCAATCTCCGGACTCTGATTTCCTATCACGACGGTGACGAGCGGCATCATTTTCTGGACAATTATGATGCCGTCACGGATTGAGCGGCAGGCAGATCCTTTCAAAAAAGACCGGCATCGCTGTTTTGACAGCGATGCCGGTTTTCTGATTTCAGACTGAATCAGCCCATCACGACGACAATGTCGTTTTCCGCTTCAAGTGCTTCGGCGGGCAGGAAATTCCCTTCGACTGCCTTGCCGTTGACCGTCATGGATTTCACGCCGGCCTGCACATGGTCCGGATTCTGAATGTCAATGCTGAGCCATCTGCCGCGGAAGGACTTGCGGATTTTGAATCCGTCCCAGGCGGAAGGAATCGACGGATCAATGCGCAGACCGTTCAGCTCGGTGCGCATACCGCAGATACCCTCGACACAGCCGACCATGACAGTCGATGCCGTGCCGGTCAGCCAGTGGACATGAGAGCGGCCGGCGAAGGGCGAGCGCTTGCTTTCCGTGAACTGTCCGTGGACATACGGCTCCATGACGCGGATTTCCGCTTTGTCGTTCATTGCGGCAGGGGAGCTCTCCATGAAGTAGTTGAACGCTCTGTCGCCGTGGCCGAGCAGTGCTTCCGCGAGAATCAGCCAGCCCTGCGACTGCGAGAAGATGCCGCCGTTTTCCTTGGTATCGGGGTTAAAGATGTGCATGAGCGCGCCGTCAAAGTAGTGGTCAATATAGGGCGGCTCCAGCAGCTTTGCGCCATAGGGCGTGTTGAGGATGCGGTAGACGCTGTCCATTGCCGCTTCCGCCTGCTCCGGAGACGCAAACCGCGAAATGACGGACCAGCTCTGCGGGTTGAGCCACATATTGGCCTCCGGATCGTGTTTTGCACCGACAACGGTGCCGTCCTCGCGGATGCCGCGGATAAAGCGGTCCTCATCCCAGCACTTTCCGAGCGCATCGGAGAGCGCGGCCTGTGCCGATTCCAGATAGGTGAGATATTCGCTGTCCTGCTTGGCCTTTGCCATTTCCTTCATCTCGCGCATCGCGTACCAGAGCTGGAACGCGACAAAGGTGGATTCACCCTTTGCGCCGAGCCGCAGGCAGTCATTCCAGTCCGCGTGCAGGCCGGCAGGCATATTGTGCGCGCCCAGACGCTCCATCGAGAACCGGATTGCGCGCTTGAGATGACCGTAAACCGTGTCTTCGCCGCCGTTTGCGTAGACGATGACCTCGTCGAGGAATGCCTGATTGCCCGATTCGCCGATATACTTGACGATGGTCGGGAACAGCCAGAGCGCGTCGTCTGCGCGGTAGGACGGGTGACCGGTCTCCTTGACATATTCCGGATCATCCGGTGTGTTCTCGTGACCGGCGTTGTGGTTGAACTTGACAAGCGGCAGTCCGCCGCCGTTATCGACCTGTGCGGAGAGCATGAAGCGGATTTTCTCCAGCGCCATGTCCGGATTCAGATGAATGATGCCCTGAATATCCTGCACGGTGTCGCGGTAGCCGTAGCCGTTGCGTTCGCCGCAGTAGATGAGGGATGCCGCACGCGACCAGATCGAGGTGATGAAGCACTGGTATGCGTTCCAGACATTGATCATATTGTTGAATTCTTCGGACGGCGTTTCGACCTCGAAATGCGAGAGCTGCTCGTGCCAGTAGCTGCGGAGCTGCTCAATTTCGGTGTCGGCAGTGCCGGAGACTTCGTATTTTGCGAGGATTTCCGCAGCCTCGGCGGAATTGCGCTGACCGAACACGAAGGTCAGAACCTTTGTCTCGCCGGGTGCCAGCTCGATGTCGGACTGCAGCGCGCCGCAGGCGTTGGAATTATAGTTCATCGTGCCGTCGCAGCAGCCGTTCTCGACCGCGATCGGGTTCGAGTAGGTGCGGTACGGACCGATGAACGAGCTGAGATCGCCGTTCGCAGAGGCAACGGGTGCGCCGGCCAGACCGAAGAAGCGCTCCTTGTGGTTGGAGCCGGTCTCGTCTCTGCCGGAATTCTCATTGATATGCTGGATGATGCGGTTCCCGCCCTCAAAGCTTGTCCGCGAGATAAACAGCGTGTACTGAAGATTGACCTGATCCTGCTGATAATTGCTCTCGTTCGTAAACTCGATGAAGCCGGTGACAGCGAGCTTTCTGGGTTTGCCGGAGCAGTTTGTGACCTTGCACTGCCAGACCTCGTAGGTGTCCGGCACGAAATAGGTCGTCTCCGTTTTGATGCCCGCATATTCAGCAGACAGGACTGTATAGCCGGTACCGTGGCGGCAGACAGACTTGTACTGATCGAGCGGCTTGCCGACCGGCTGCCATGAAGCAGACCAGTAATCCTTTGTTTCCCGGTCAAAGAGATAGATATATCTGCCGGGCAGCGCCATCATGGAATTGAAGCGGAATCTGCCGATTCTGCCGTTTGCGCCGCTCTTGACAAAGCTGTATCCGGCGGCATTGTTCGTGATGATTGCGCCGTATTCCGGATCACCGAGATAGTTTGACCATGCAGCGGGGGTATCAGGACGGGTGATCACATATTCTTTGTTTTTGAGATCAAAAAAACCGTAGTTCATGGTATCCTCCTTGGAAGAAAGCGATAGATACAACTATTTTACCACATACAGTGCGAAAAAGCAAGCGAAAGCGCGATTGTTCACTCTTTGTTCACAAAAATGCCGAAAAAGGGGCTTGCAAAAGGCACTCCGATCCGGTATAATGTGTGAGGAGGTGATCGGATTTGGAAGTCACACATCCGTTTCCGCCGCTTTACGATGCGGCATCGCGTATTTTGATTCTCGGCAGCTTCCCCTCGGTGAAATCGCGGGAGCAGCGCTTTTTTTACGGCCACCCGCAGAACCGCTTCTGGCGGGTGACGGCAGCGGTCTTCGGCTGTGCTGTCCCGCAGACTGTCGAAGAAAAGCGGGCATTTCTGCTCCGTCATCACATTGCGCTCTGGGATGTGATTGCCCGCTGTGAGATTACCGGCTCGTCGGACAGCAGCATCCGGAATGTCACTCCGAATGATCTTTCCGTGATTCTGGAGGCGGCATCGATCCGGCAGATTTTCGTCAACGGCGGCACGGCGGCGAAATACTACGAGAAATTCCAGCAAAAGCTGACAAACCGCCCTGCAGTGCGTCTGCCGTCCACGAGTCCGGCGAATGCGGCATGGACGGAAGCGCGTCTGCGGGCGGCATGGGAAATCATAGCAGAACCGGCACGGCAGCCATGAACGCTGCTGTGCCGGTTTTTCTTGTGTTAGGGTTCAATGGTGTAAAGTGACGCCGCATCCTCCTTGAGTGTATGCTCAGCAACGGCAGCCACGCGGACACGCATTGTTTTCTGTCCAAGGCCAATTTCGATCAGGTCGCCGACCTTGACCTCATAGGACGCTCTCGCAATTTTCCCGTTGACGGAAACTCTGCCGGCGTCGCAGGCTTCGTTTGCGACTGTCCGTCGCTTCATCAGTCTGGACACCTTTAGGTATTTGTCAAGTCTCATTTTTGATTAACAGCTTCCTTCAGTGATTTTGATGCGCGGAAGGCGGGCGCCTTCTTTGCCGGAGTAATCATCGGATCCTGTGTCCGGGGATTCTTTGTCACCTTAGCCTTGCGCTCGTGGATCTCAAAGGTCCCGAGCCCGGAGAGGTGAACCTTTTCGCCCTGAATCAGGGACTCTTTCAGAACCTCGGTCACGAGGGTAAGTGCCTCGTCTGCCTGTTTTCTGGTGCAGTGACCTTTCTGCGCCAGAGCGGTGATCAATTCGATTTTAGTCATTGTTAACATCCTCCACATAGTGTTCTCTGTTTTTTGGTATGTGTTTTCTGCCGTGTGCGGCAGAGAAAACCGAATATAAGATCATGTCCTGCGCTGTATCGTCAAAGTGCACCGGAACTGCGTTACGGAAGATTCTGTTTGGCCTTTGCCCAGTATTCGTCGAGCACGGAGAGCGGCAGCTCAGACATTGTCCTGCCGTCCGCCGTTACGAGCCGTTCCGTTTCCGCGAAGCGTCTGAGAAATTTATCTGCCGAAGCGCGAAGGGTTGTTTCTGCGTCGAGGTGCAGATGTCTTGCGGTATTGACACAGGAAAAGAGCAGATCGCCCATTTCCTCGGAGATTTCCTCGCTGCTGCCCTTTGCCATGGCAGCTTCCAGCTCATCCGTTTCCAGCCGGATGTACCGGAAGGCGTCCTCTGCATTGTCCCAGTCCATGCCTGCGCGGCCGGCGCGTTTGCCGAGCTTCTGCGCATACATCAAAGCGGGGAGTGCCTTGCAGACACCTTCGAGCGTTTCGGTTGCAGTGGTCTGCTGCTTGGTCTCCTGCTTGATTGCGTCCCAGTTTTTGAGGACTTCCTCGCTGGTTTCCGCCTGCACACTGCCGAATACATGGGGGTGGCGGATGACCAGCTTGCGGCAGAGCTCATCACAGATGTCGTCAAATGTAAAATGTCCCTGTTCCGCTTCGATCTGGCAGTGGAAAACGACCTGCAGCAGCACATCGCCCAGCTCCTCGCGGAGCATCGGAACGCTGTCCATGTCGATCGCCTCGACTGCCTCGTAGCATTCTTCCAGCAGATCCTGCCGGATGCTCTGATGCGTCTGTTCCTTGTCCCACGGGCAGCCGTTCTCGCTGCGAAGCGCCTTCATGATTTCGAGCAGCTCCGGGAGTCCGTAGTGCGGGCAGTCACGCAGTGCATCCAGTCTTTCTTGACTCGTTACCATTTTGTATCAATTTTACCTCATTTTTTCCGAAAAAGCAAGCTTATTTCGGTCGTTTTTCAAAGTTTCAGTGTAAAGCTGAAATTTGGGACGGTTTCAAAACCGTGCTTTGTGGATTTAGCACAAAGTTGATAGTCTCATTTCAGCTCTAAAAAGCCGACTTTCCGGTAAACCTTGGCGAGTGTTCGTCTGGTAATCCGGCCTGCCTGCTCAGCGCCGTTCTTCATGCAATCCGTCAGATATGCCTTGTCGGCACTCAGTCTTGCATACTCCGAGCGGATCGGTGCGAGGTGGTCTGCGACCGCTTCTCCGACAGCGGATTTGAAGTCGCCGTAGCCCTTGCCCTTGAATTCCGCCTCAATTTCCTCCATGGTCTTGCCGGTGACGGCGCCGTAGATGGACATGAGGTTGACGATGCCTTCCTTGCCTTCTCCGCAGCAGACGACACAGTCAGAGTCGGTGACGGCGCGGCGGAATTTGCGGAGAATCGTGTCCTTGTCATCCAGAATGTAGACGCAGCCGTTCGCATTCTCGTCGGACTTGGACATTTTCTTGGTCGGATCCTGCAGAGACATCAGACGGGCGCCTTGCTTCGGGATGTAGCCGTCCGGCACAACGAAGGTTTCGCCGAACCGCTGGTTGAAGCGTACTGCGATGTTACGCGCCAGCTCCAGATGCTGCTTCTGGTCTGCACCGATCGGCACGAGATCGGCGTTATAGGCAAGAATATCGGCCGCCATCAGCACGGGATATGTGAACAGACCTGCATTGATGTTGTCCGCGTGCTTGGCGCTCTTGTCCTTGAACTGTGTCATGCGGTTGAGCTCGCCGAACATGGTCGAGCAGGAGAGCACCCAGCTCAGCTCTGCATGATTCGGGTTATGGCTCTGCACGAAAGCAACGCTGCGCTGCGGATCAATGCCGCAGGCGAGCATCAGGGCATAGGCGCGCATGGTGTTTGCGCGCAGCTCAGCCGGCTCCTGCATCACGGTGATTGCGTGCTGATTGACGATGCAGTAGATACATTCATATTCGTCCTGAAGTGCATTCCAGTTCCGGATTGCACCGATGTAGTTGCCGAGCGTAAAAACGCCGGTCGGCTGAATGCCGCTGAAAATGCGCTGCTTTTTGACAGGTGCTGTTTGTTCGGACATGGTGTAAGACTCCTTTTTACTGATCTGCCGGTTTCGGGGAAATGCCCGCCGCTTTGTCTTTCATCTGTGCATTGCGCAGTTCATTCATCACGCGCTGATACAGAGCGGTGAAGAGCCGTTCGCGCTCACTGCGTGCGGGATCATAGGGATTGAGCGTCAGACGGTAGGTGCCGCCTGTCGTGAGAATATAGGCAAAATGAATTCTGCCGTTGGGCAGCTCCAGCGTGTCGGCGCGCTCTGCGGATTC
Source organism: Oscillospiraceae bacterium (assembly GCA_024695445.1). Lineage (GTDB taxonomy): Bacteria > Bacillota > Clostridia > Oscillospirales > Ruminococcaceae > Firm-04. The sequence goes on along the minus strand of JAILIG010000007.1, from coordinate 5,029 downwards.
GAGGTAGTTTGCCGCATTCACGACGAGCGATCTGGCAGTCTGCACGACGCCCGGATAGCGCTGTGCCGCGCCGGAGTAATCCCCGCCGGGGCTGAAATACAGATTCGCCGCACCGTTGACATAGCAGGCGAGCGTGGTGATGAGAGTCGGTGACATCGGAATATCGACGACGACGCCGTAAACGGTGCTTTCTGTCATAAACTGAGTGAAATTAGAGGCGGAAAGCCGCAGTGCCTGATTTCTGGTGATGAGATAGGGCTTGCTGACCGGAGCTCTCATCACAGAGTCATTGTTTGCCATATTGTTGAATTTCCTTTCGTTATCTGCGAATTCCGGCAGACGGAATGTGCCGTCTCCGGTTGGGGTATGCCTTTCTATTATAACACATAATCCTGTAAATTTCAATGGGCGGAACGAGAAAAGTTTTCTTCATGCCGTACAGGGGGAAAAACAGGACACAATACCGCTGTGATGCCGCACATATTTGCCGGTTTTTCCGCATAGACTGGAGTGTTCGTGCGAATGAAACCGAAAAGGAAGGGGGGCGGCAGGATGCGGCAGACTGTGCTGCGCGGTTCGGTCTGGCTCATTGCCTCGGCGCTGACCGCAAAGCTTCTCGGCGCGGTGTTCCGGATTCCGCTGACGGCAATGCTCGGCGGCGGCGGCATGGGGTATTATGCCTGTGCCTACGGATTGTTTCTGCCTGTGTTCGCGCTGTCAGTCACGGGAATGAATACGGCTGTGGCGGCGCTGACGGCGCAGTGTCTCGGCCGGTGTGATCCGGCAGGCGCCGACCGGATTCCCCTGCTGGCGCGCCGGATGTTCGGGCTGTCCGGACTGGCCGGGAGCCTCCTTCTGTATTTCGGTGCCGTGCCGCTCTGCGAAGCTATGGGAAATCCGGGCGCGGCGTTTGCGGTCAGACTGTTTTCGCCGGCTGTGTGGCTCTGCTGCATGAACGCCGTCCTGCGCGGTGCGGCAGAAGGGCGCAGCGACATGGTGCCGACTGCGGTTTCGCAGGTGACCGAAGGCATCGGCAGACTGTGCTTCGGACTGCTGCTCTGCCGCTGGGCTCTGCGGAATCCGGCGCGTCTGATGCGGTTTGCACCGGCCGGCACTTCCCCTGAAGCCGCCGCCGCTGCGGCGGCGGTGTTCGGCGTGACGCTTTCCGCCGCCGTCGGAACACTGACTTTGCTGTTCCTGCGTGCCGCCCGCCGCGGAACGCCTGCTTCCGGCACTCCGAAGCAGTCCGATGCGGCACTGCGCCGTGCGCTGCTGCGACTGCTCCTGCCGATCGCGGCAGCATCTCTTGTGACCAATCTCACGACGCTGATTGATATGGCGACGGCAATCCGCCTGCTGACGGCAGCAGCGCGGCGGAGCCCGGAACAGTTTCCGTTCGGCGGCAGTACGCCGGAGGAAACGGCAAATTTCTGCTTCGGTGCTTTTTCTGGTATGGCGATGACGGTATTCAATCTGGTTCCGTCCGTGACCAACAATTTCGGCAAGAGCGTATTGCCGGCCTTTGCCTCAAGCTATGCACGCCAGCGGCCGGATGAAACTGCATTTCATGCGCAGACCGTCATGCGCCGTACAGCATTCTTTGCGGTGCCGGCAGGGCTTGGCATCACGGTTCTGGCGCAGCCGGTCCTGTCGGTGCTGTTCCCCTTGCGCATGGCGGAGGTTTCCGCGGCGTCGCCTGCACTTTGCGTGCTCGGAATCGGCGTGATTTTTACGGCAATGGTATCGCCCGTGTTCAGTATGATGCAGGCCGCTGGCCGAGCGGGTGACAGTGTGACGGCGATGCTGACGGGCGCAGCGGTAAAGCTGCTCGGCAATCTGCTGCTGATTCCGCGTTTTCATCTTTCCGGCGCAGCCGCATCGACTTTACTCTGTTATGCGGTGATCTGGATGCGGGCGTCCGCTCTGTTTTACCGGAGTACGGGCATCCGGCTGCGCCTGCTCCGGATATGCGGCAGAGCGCTGGCCGCGGGACTGCTCTGTGCGTTTGCAGCCGGAGCTGTGTATCCGCTGATTGCGGTGCGGTTTCATCCGGCGGCGGCTTTGTTCTGTGCGGTCTGTGCGGGCGGCTGCTGTGATTTGGCGGTCTATGTGCTGTTGTCGCCGCACGGTCTTGACAGTTTCCGGACGGTGCGGTATAATAAACGCAGAGCCGTTCCGGAGACGGACTCGGAAAGGAGCAGCATCGGATGAAAGTAATTGATGTATACCAGCAGTATTTTGCAGCAAAATGTGAGTTTTCGGGCGTGCCGCGGCGTGCGGTGTCGGTCATGCTGACAGCGACTTCGGACAGCGGCGAAATCCGCTATGAGGTAACGGTGAGCTTTTTCCCGCATCGGGACGAGGAGGATTACGCGGTCAGCTACGATGCCGTACAGACGGAAACTGTCTATGCCGCCAAAGGCAGACGCTCCAAAAAGCGTGAGGCGGAGCTGATGAAAACCTTCCGCGGAACGGCAGACGCGCTCGCGGAGAAACTCGGCGCCGAAATCTTCTGGGAGCAGCCGCTGCGGGATGCGCGCCTTGGCTGAAAAAGTGAACCGCACGCCGGTTTCCCCGATTCTGGAGCCGGCGTGCGGTTTGGTATGTCATGCTTCGCGGAGTACGAAGACCATAATTGCCATTTGACCGTTTTCCGTGACGACAATCTCGCGGGAGAAGCCGCCGCGCTTGACATCTTTTGCCCAGTCACCGCGGGTGCGGACGGCAAGCTTGCGGTCAATCAGCCAGTTGTTGATGTACTCGCTTGCAAATCGCTTGGCAGGGCCGAGCAGATCGGCTTCGACCTGACCGACCGGTTCCTCGTCCGAAAACCGGTTCATGCCGAGCTTCCGGAGCATGGTAATCTGATAAGTCTGCATATGACTCGCCTCTTTCCGAAAGATTTGCGGGGGATTGTTCCCGCTGCTTTCATTGTATCACGGAACGGCGGGCTTTGTCAAGGGGAATCTGCCCGGAATGAAAATGCTTTCAAATTTTTTCAAAAAAAAGAGTGACCGAATGTCACAGAATGCCACTCAGATTACAGAGGAGGTGAGAGAATGGACAGCCAAATCATTGCGCTGCTGCAGAAACGCGATGAGACGGCGCTGGAGCAGCTCCGGGCTGCCTACGGCGGACTTTGCTTCCGGATTGCGGAGCAGATGCTCGGAAACCGTCAGGACGCAGAGGAATGCGTCAGCGATATGCTGCTGGCAGTCTGGAACAGTGTCCCGCCGCAGGAACCGCTCAGTCTGGAGGCGTATGCCGTCACACTGGTGCGCCGTGCGGCAATGGGAAAGCTCAAGGCTCAGAACAGTCTCAAACGGGGCGGACGAGCTTATACAGAGGCTCTGGACGAACTGGCAGACATTCTCCCCGCCGGAGACAATGTTGAGCGCACGGCAGAGCTGCGGGAGCTGACTGCCGCCCTGACAAAGTGGCTCCGTACTCTGGAGCCGCTGCCGCAGCAGATTTTCATGCAGCGGTATTATCTGTCAGAGCCGGTCGGCGCGATCGCGTCGCGCACCGGAATGCGTGTCAGCGCCGTGAAAATGACACTGCACCGCACAAGAAAAAAACTGAAAGCATTTTTGAGAGAGGAGGGGCTGCTGTGAAGACTACCGATATCATGGAAGCACTCGGCGAAGTGCCGGAAGATCTGGTCATCAGGGCGCTGTCTGCTGCGGATGACCGCATGGCTGCCCCTGCGGAAAGAGAGCAGATTATGATGATCACAGAGCATGAGGAGAAGCGGAGCAGCCGCCGGATCTGGCTGCGCGGCGGCATCGCGGCGGCAATCGCCGGTGTGCTGCTGGCGGGCAATCTCGCACTGCTTTACAGCCTCGGAAAGATCGGCAGGAACGGTTCATCTGTTGCTGAGACAACGGTAAGCACCCCGGCGGAAATCACTGAGACCACAGAGCAGACGACCGAAACCGCGACAGAAACGACCGAAACCACGACAACGACGGCCGATCCGAACAAGGTCATTGTTCCGAACTTTTACGGCATGGACTACGATAAAGCTGTCAAGCTGGCGGAATCCTGCGGCCTGATTCTTTCTGTATCTGAGTCTTCAGGCTGGCAGCCACCTGGCGATATTGTCGATCAGTCTGTCAGCTCGGATGAAGCAGTTGACAAAGGCACGCACATTTTGGTCAATCTTGATATTCCGCGCTTCGAATTTGACAAAGACGGCAAACCAGTCCGGATAGATTTTACGTACAAACGCAAACCCTTTGACCCGGCAGACATTCCCGTCCATATCCTCACGGACGGCCAATATCAGTTCCAGACCAGAGGGAACAGCCTTTACCGCACCGACAACGATCAGCTGATCATGACTATTGAAGATCCGCAGCAGTATCTGGATGCAGAGATCAAAGACTTCCAGACAGCAGTTGAATTTGATTCCATCCAGGCAGTCGGAACAGACTGGTATCTCATTTCTGCTTCTATTTATTACTACCCCGATGAGTGGCATTTTTGGAAATGTGTGAGCTTCTGGAATAACCGGAAAACCGGAAAGTCAGAACCGGCCGTCTATACATTGAAGCGCAGTGATCTGAACATCAAGCCGGAATGGGATGACGCTTACGGGGGCGATTTCTTCGGATATGAAGGAGATTCCGTGACAGAATTTGTGAGTGTATTTCAGGATCATATTGCGGCTGCACCGGATGGTTCAGGTGTTTACATCGGAAACCATACTTTTATCCTTCATGTCCCGACACCCGGAAACGGCAAACTTCGGGTCTACGAAACGGGTACGAATATTCCGTATTACAAAATTGACCAAGTGCTGCCGCTGGAGAACAGAAAGATTCTATTCAATGTTTACTATAGTAGTGAAGACGGTACTGATCCATGGCCGGACAGCGGTCTGTTTGAACTGGATCCGGCGAACGGGAACATCCGGACGATCGGAAAGAATTTCGAAGTAAAAATGTACCGGATCAATCAAAAGATCATTTGCCTGATTCATGACGCGCCCAATCATAATAAGCCCAACCAGAGAATTGCAGAATAT
>JAILIG010000180.1 GCA_024695445.1 Oscillospiraceae bacterium | reverse complement strand
TGGCCGGCAAGGCGGAGTGCAAAAAGGCGCTTCAGGCAGAGCTCGGTCTGCCGCAGAACGATCAGCCGCTCATCGGCATCTGCACCAGATTTGTCGCACACAAGGGCATCGACCTCATCCGCTATGTCTTTGAGGAAATGGTGCATGACGGCTTCTGCTTTGCGATTTTAGGCAGCGGCGAGCGCATCTACGAGGACTTCTTCAAGGAAATGGCGTGGCGGTATCCGCAGGCGGTCAGCGTGACGCTGGGCTTTGTCCCGACGCTGGCACGGCGCATCTATGCGGGCTGCGATATGTTCCTGATGCCGTCGCAGAGTGAGCCCTGCGGTCTGGCGCAGATGTACGCGATGCGCTACGGCACGATGCCGATTGTCCGTGAGACGGGCGGTCTGCGCGATTCCGTCACCGATGCCGGCGGAGAGAACGGCGGCACGGGCTTTACCTTCAAGACCTACAACGCGCATGATATGCTCGGCGCGTGCCTGCGCGCAAAGGGCGCCTACGAGAACAAGCCGTTCTGGGCGCAGATTCAGAAGCAGGCCATGGAGGCAGACTTCAGCTGGGCGCAGTCGGCGGAGCTGTATCTGGGACTGTACCGCGAGCTGGAAAGCTGGAATCAGTGAGGACAAGCTGCCAACTGCACCTTGCGGCAGGAGGGGGACGCCCTGCGGCAGCGGGCGTCCCTCTTTTTTCAGCCGCCGGATGCTTTTCAGAAAGGAGTGCCCGCCATGACCTTGACCGCCGCGGCCGCAACGGCTCTCGGCACCCTGACCGTTTCCTGCAATGCTGCCGGTCAGCTCACGCAGCTCCGCTTTTCTGATGCCCCTGCGCCCGCCGTACCGGAGCATCCCGCGCCCGTTCTGCTGGAAGCGATCGCGCAGGTGCAGGAATATTTAGACGGCGTGCGCTTCGCGTTTTCCCTGCCGCTCGCACCCGCAAAAACAGCCTTTCAGCAGCGCTGCCGGGACGCCGTTCTGCGGATCCCCTACGGCGAAACCCGCAGCTACGGCAGGATTGCCGCGGCAATCGGTGCGCCGCAGAGCGCCAGAGCCGTCGGCGCCGCCATGCGTCAGAATCCGTTCTGGCTGGTCGTCCCCTGTCACCGCGTCGTCGGGAAAAACGGCAGCCTCACCGGTTATGCCGGCGGCACGGAACGCAAGGCCTTGCTGCTGCGTCTCGAAGGCGTCTTGTAAATAACGCCCTAAAATACGGTTTATTCCGCCGCGAATTTCTGTCCGGTCCCTCCGGTGAAAATTCGCGGCTTTCGCTTTACTTTTTTTGACGGATATGGTATAATGAAGGATAAGATTAGGAGCAATCGGCGGCGATGCAGTCTCTTTTGGCGCAAAACCGCCCAAAAGGAGGCATCACCGCATGGGAAAGATCATTGCCGTCGCAAACCAGAAGGGCGGCGTCGGAAAGTCCACGACCGTGGTCAGTCTCGCAGCGTATTTCGGAATGCGCGGCAAGCGCGTCCTGTGCATTGACACGGATTCGCAGGGCAATACCACAACCGGACTCGGCATTTCCAAGCGGGAGCTGACCTGCTCGACCTATGATGTCCTGATCGGCAGAGCCCGCATTCAGGACGCGATTCTCGAAACGGAATCCGAAAATGTCAGTCTCGTCCCCGCTGTTTCGGCACTTGCCGGCGCGGAGATCGACTTAGTCGAGCTGGAAAACCGCGTCAGCCGGCTCAAGGCTGCGCTGATGACCTGCCGCGACGATTACGATTTTCTCCTGATCGACTGCCCGCCCTCGCTGAGCCTTGTCACGCTGAACGGCCTGGTCGCGGCAGATACCGTACTGATTCCGATGACGGCAGAATTCCTTGCGATGGAAGGCCTTTCACAGCTCGCCGAGACCATCCGGCTCGTCAAATCGCGGTATAACCCGAACCTGACGCTGGAGGGCATCCTCTTTACGATGTACGATGCGCGCCTGAACCTCGCGGAACAGGTCGTCGCAGAGGTGAAGCAGTATTTCCCCGGCGAGGTCTTTCAGACCAAAATCCCGCGGAATGTGCGCCTCTCCGAAGCGCCGAGCCACGGCAAGCCGGTCTTTTCCTACGATCGCGGCTCCAAGGGCGCAGAGGCTTATGAGCTGCTCGGACACGAGATACTCGGTGAGCCGCTCGTCGTCGAAAAGCGCACAAGGCATTTTCTCTTCCCCCGCAAATAACGGATTCTACCAGAGAGGACGGATGATATGGCAAGGGCGAAAGGCGCGGCGCTCGGCAGCGGACTCGGTTCCCTGCTTGCGCAGAATGCCGTAGATACCGGCGGCGGCATCCAGACGCTGCACATCACTGACATTGAACAGAACCGCGCACAGCCGCGTAAATTCTTCGACGACGACGCTATTACGGAGCTGGCACAGTCAATTCAGGCGCACGGAATGCTCCAGCCGATCGTGGTCAGACCGATCGGGGAGCAGCGCTGGCAGATCGTCGCGGGAGAACGCCGCTGGCGTGCCGCAAAGCGCATCGGTCTGACGGAGGTGCCGGTCATCATCCGCGATCTGAGCGACGCGGAGGCCAGTCAGCTCGCGCTGATCGAGAATCTTCAGCGGGAAAACCTCAATCCGATTGAGGAGGCGCAGGGCTATCAGGCCCTGATGCAGCAGTATCACATGACGCAGGAGGAGGTCGCAAAGACCGTCGGGCGTTCCCGTCCGGCCGTCGCAAATGCGCTCCGGCTGCTGAATCTGCCCGCTGCCGTGCAGGATGCACTTGAAAAGGGAAAACTGTCTGTCGGCCACGCAAAGGCACTCGCCGCGATCCGCGATGAGGAGCTGCTGCTGTCGCTCGCCGCACGCGCCGCGGAGGACCGCATCACCGTGCGCGAAATCGAGCAGATTGCCAGGCGGCAGAACGAGCCGCCCGCCGCACAGCCGCCGCAGAAATCGCCGGAGCAGATTTATTTCGAGGAAATGGAGATCAGCCTCTCCAACCGCCTCGGCCGGCGCGTACAGGTACAGCGCGGCAAGAAAAAAGGCACGCTGGTGCTGGAATTTTACGACAGGGACGACTTGCAGGCGCTCTGTCAGCTTTTGACGAAGGAAGAACGGTAAGAAACACATACTCCGGTATGTGAGGAAGTTTTTTGGCAGGAAAGGGAGTAGAAAACATGATTGAGAACGCAGGTAAATTTGAAAAGGAAGGTCTGACCTTTGACGATGTTCTTCTGATTCCGGGAGAATCCGATGTCACGCCGAACATGATCAACCTCGGCACCCGTCTGGCAGGCGATATTCACCTGAATACGCCGATTATGACCTCTGCGATGGACACCGTCACAGAGTCCAAAATGGCAATCGCCATTGCCCGTGAGGGCGGCATCGGCATCATCCACAAGAATATGTCGATCGAGCAGCAGTGCGACGAGGTCGATAAGGTCAAGCGCTCGGAGAACGGCGTCATCGTCAATCCGTTCTCGCTGACCGAGGACCGCTATGTCTACGACGCAGACGAGCTGATGGGCAAGTACAAGATTTCCGGCGTTCCGATCGTCGATAAGGCGGGGCATCTGGTCGGCATCATCACGAACCGCGATATGCGCTTCCTGACCGACTTCAATCTCCGCATCCGCGATGTCATGACGAAGGATCACCTCGTCACGGCACCGGTCGGCACCACGCTGGAGCAGGCGCAGGAGATTCTGCGCTCCCACAAGATCGAGAAGCTTCCGATCGTCGATAAGGACGGCATCCTCCGCGGCCTCATCACGATCAAGGATATTGAGAAATCCGTCAAGTACCCGAACTCCGCACGCGACGAGACCGGCAGACTGCTCTGCGGCGCCGCGATCGGCGTGACGAAGGACCTGCTGGAGCGCGCCGGCCACCTGATCGACGCGAAGGCGGATGTCCTCGTACTGGACAGCGCACACGGCCACAGCGCAAACATCATGAACGCCGTGCGCAAGATCAAGGCAGAATTCCCGCACACCCCGCTGATTGCCGGCAACATCGCAACGGCGGAAGCGGCAGAGGCGCTGATTGACGCCGGCGCAGACGCCATCAAGGTCGGCATCGGGCCGGGCTCGATCTGCACGACGCGTGTCGTCGCGGGCATCGGTGTTCCGCAGATCACGGCGATCTACGATGCGGCCTGCGTCGCGGAAAAGCACAACATCCCCGTCATCGCAGACGGCGGCATCAAGTATTCGGGCGACATCGTCAAGGCGCTGGCAGCCGGCGCGAATGTCGTCATGCTGGGCAGCCTGTTCGCGGGCTGTGAGGAAGCACCGGGCGCAACGGAGATCTACCAGGGCAGACAGTTCAAGGTGTACCGCGGCATGGGTTCGCTGGGCGCAATGGAGTGCGGCTCCAAGGACCGTTACTTCCAGGAGGGCGCGAAGAAGCTCGTTCCGGAAGGCGTCGAGGGCAGAGTGCCCTACAAGGGGCTGGTCGCCGATACCGTGTTCCAGCTCTGCGGCGGCATCCGCTCCGGCATGGGCTACTGCGGCTGCCCGGATATCCCCTCGCTGCATGAAAAAGCAAAGTTCGTCCGCATCACGGGCGCCGGCCTGAAGGAAAGCCACCCGCACGATATTTACATCACGAAGGAAGCCCCGAACTACTCCGCACAGATTTGAGCATCCGAAGCAAAGCCCCCGCAGATTCAAAGCGTCTGCGGGGGCTGATTTTGTGATTGGGGGCGCGCATTCCGTGCGGCGCATCCGGCCGGATAACGGCAGGGCGAACGGGGGACCGCCGCTATTCATGATTTGTTCACGCAAATTTTACAGAATGCCGTACAAGCGGCCGCCCGAAATCCGTTACAATAGAATCGGATGATTATGCAGTTTTTAAAAACATCGTGCGAAAACGGACTTTATAGCGGAAGGAGGTGCCGGCAGTGCCGAACGGAACGGTTGATATTGTTGAAAACTTCGTATATGCGTCAGAAAACAAGCGCTATAACGAGGCATACCGGAAATGGCGCAGCCGGACACAGGGCTCTTTCATGTTCCGGTTCCGCGGGGACAGCCGCGAAAACATCTACACCGAGGGCAAGGTGCTGGCGGCCGAGAACGCCGCCGCCGCCGAGCGGAAGGCTCTGCACCGTTCCGGTGAACGCATCGGCGCCGCGCTGATCGCCTGCTTCTGCTGCGAGATGATCGGCGGCACGCTGCTCGTCTGGCTGCTGGGCGCCTTCGGATTCAATATCCGGCTGGACTTCCTGAGCTTTTCCATGCACGGCAGCCAGTGGACGACAACCGCCGTCCGCATTCTGCTCAGTACGATGAAATTCGTCATTCCCGTGCTGCTGCTGATCCGGACCTTCCGGCTGCCGCGGCAGGTGTATTTCCCGCTGCGTCCCGGTTCCGTGCCGGAAATGACGGCGGCGTTCGGCTTCGGAATGCTGATTTCCGCGCTGTTCACCATGCTCTCGCACAAGGAGGGCGTGGAAATGGCGGAGAAGATCTTTGCATATAAAAATACCGAGGCGGTCTTTGCGTATGCGCTGTATGAGGTCACGGTCATTTCGGTGCTGGCCGAGCTGATGCTGCGGGGCTGCATTTTGCAGGCACTGCGGCAGTTCGGCGATCCCTTTGCCGTGGCGACGACGGCGCTGATCGGCTTCCTGCTGCCGAACACGCTTGCGGGACGGATTGCGGAGCTGCTGATCGGTCTGGCGGCGGGCTATCTGATGCTGCGGGGCGGTTCCCTCGCAAAATGCGTCGTGGTGCGGGCCGTGTTCATCACGCTGGCGTATGCGCGGCTGGTTCTGATTTACGGGGACGGCGGAATGCCGCGCTGGAGCTTTGCGCTGATGCTCTTCAGTGCGGGAACGCTCGCGGCGGCCTCCTTTGCCGTCCGGCGCGCAGGGCGTCTGCGCTTGTATAATACACACACGGGCATTTCCGCAGGCGGCAAGCTGGCACAGCTCACCGCGACTGTGACCGTGCTCCCGTGGACGGCGGCCTCGCTGCTGCTGGCACTGGTTCAGATCTATTACTGAGCGGCGGACAGGAGGCCCGGTATGCCGAACGAAAAAACGGACTTTGACTATATGAATGAGGCGATCGCGCTGGCGCAGGAGGCTGCCACTGCGGGGGAAATCCCCGTCGGCGCGCTGGTCATCGACCGCGAAACCGGCGAGATCCTCGGCAGGGGGCGGAATCGCCGCGAAGCCGATCATTCCCCGACCGCACACGCCGAGATCCTCGCGCTGGAGGAGGCCGCGAAAAAGCGCGGCACCTGGCGGCTTTCCGGCTGCAATTTATATGTGACGCTGGAGCCCTGCCCGATGTGTGCGGGCGCGATTCTCAATGCGCAGATCGACCGCGTGATCTTCGGCGCCTACGATCCGAGGGCGGGCGCGGTCTGCTCGGTGACGGAGCTGTTCTCGCTGCCCTTTGTCCGCCGTCCGCGTGTGACGGCCGGGCTGCTGGAGGATTCCTGCGCGGCGCTCCTGCGCGATTTTTTCCGGGAGCTGCGCGATGCGGATGCACTCCCGGACACAGAGCGCAAATTTTGATTGTTTTCCTTGAAATATAGCAAAAACAAAGATTGCATAATACTTTCCGGGTTTCTTTTTGTGAAAAATGAACATAGGAAGCCGCGGAAATCCCGCCGCCGATTGAGGATAATAGCAAAAATCTGCCGGTCACTTGCAATTCGGGGATGTTTGTGATATAATAAAGCTGTAGAAGTATCGAATTTTTGTATTTTTTTATGCCGCATACAGAGATGTGAGGCAAATCCACCGCGGAAAGGACTGTGAGAGATATGGCAACGATTCTTGTAACCGGAGGATGCGGACGGATCGGAGAGAAGGTCTGTTCCGGCCTGCTGAAAAAGGGCAATACTGTCATCGCCGTTGACAGAGAGCCGACTGCATACAACGCCGAGAAGGAAAATTACTTGTTCCGTGCGGCAGCTCCGAACGAGAAATCAAAGTACGCTGAGATTTTCGACGAGTTCCAGTTGGACTATGTTGTGCATCTCGCCTGTACCGTTGACAACGATTTCGGTCCGGTCGTGGAAAAGGAACAGATGGATCTGTGCGCCGCCTGCGACAAGTTTATCTACAAGCTCGCAATCGGCAAGGAAATCCAGAAGTTCATCATGCTCAGTACGACACAGATTTACAAGACGCCCGAAACCCGTGAGCCGGTCCGTGAGGACGACGCGACAAAGCCTGTCTCGAACTATGCGAAGATGAAGGCGGCGTCGGAGGAGGCCTTTGCGGAGGATGTCCGCCGCACCAAGACCATGATCTGCTGCGTCATGCGGATTCCGCCGGTGTATTCCTTCGATTTTACCGACAACCTCGTTTCCCGCATCACCGATCCGAAGGATAAGCGCCTGTTCGTGTTCCGCACGGGTGAGTACGGCTTCCACCTCTGCTGCATCCACAATATCTCCGATTTCATCATCGGCTTCCTGCGGCAGGCGGAGGGCCTGAACTATACCGGCATCTACAATGTGGCGGACAGCGGGCTGATTATGGCCTCTGAGATCATCACCTTCATGCGCGAGCATCACCGTCTGGGCGTCGTCGTGCAGCGCAGCAGCGCCGGCGTTTCGCTGAAGGAGCGTCTCTTCGGAAGTGCCGAGGAAAAGACCAATTACCGCTTCCTGGACATGGCGACACTCGACAAGAACTTCATGTACGACACGACGAAGGCTTCGCGGATCTGCCCGTTCCGCTGGAACCTCATGAATACGAAATAAACTGAAAAGGCTGTATGCCCGCACCGGCACACAGCCGGAATATCCGAATTTTCGGAAAGCAAATGACGGCGTGAAAGCCGCCGTTTGTTTTTTCCGGTTAAGTAAGAAAGGAACCTCTCTATGATCCGACCGATTCTCGATCCCGATTTTCTGCCTGCGGTCTACTTTAACCGCGATTTCCTGAAGAATGCGAAGCGCCCGTTCTCCATTGCCGTGGAGCGGGAGGACGGACTGGTCTACCGCCGCGACACCTTCCTCGGCGAGGATCCCGCCGAGAACTGCCGCTACGCCGAGCGCCTGATTAAGACGATCCTCTGGTGCGCGGGCGGCTGGAAGGTCATGCTGGCGGGCGATCACGCGGTGTACGAGTACATCCGCAGCGCCTACACGAAGGACGGTCTGCGCGCCTTCGATGTCGATTTCTGGTCTACGACCTATGAGCGTCCGTTCGAGGTCGAGGAGCGTGCCTTTGCCGAAATGCCGGAGAGTCGTGTGCGTCCTCTCGCAATCGGCAGAAATTTAGACGGCTGTCGCGTCGGCTTTGACGCGGGCGGCAGCGACATCAAGGTCGCCGCAGTCGTGGACGGCAAGACCGTCTGGGCAGAGGAGATCGTCTGGCTGCCGAAGCTGGCCGAGGACATTTCCTATCACCGCGAGCACATCAGAGCGGCGATTCTCAAGGCCGCGGAGCATATGCCCTCCTTTGACGCGGTCGGCGTCTCGACGGCGGGCGTGCTGGTCGCAAACCGCGCAATGGTCTCGCATCTGTTCCTCAAGGTGCCGAAGGACACGCAGGGCGATGCCTGCAAGAATGTCTATGTCGATGTGCTGAACGGTCTGGGCGTGCCGTATGCCGTTGCGAACGACGGTGATGTCGCGGCGCTGGCCGCCTCGATGGCCATGGATGTCAACGGCGTGCTGGGCATTGCGATGGGTACCTCGCAGGCGGGCGGCTATGTCGATGCGAACGGCAATGTCACCGGCTGGCACAATGAGCTTGCGTTCGTGCCGGTCGATTACAACCCGGATTCCCCGGTCGATGAGTGGTCCGGCGACTACGGCTGCGGTGTCAAGTATTTCTCGCAGGATGCGGTCATCCGTCTGGCACCGAAGGCGGGCATCACACTGGACGAAAGCCTGACGCTGGCCGAAAAGCTCACGGCGGTGCAGGAGATCCTGAAGACCGGTCACGAGGGCGCGAAGGACATCTTCCGTACGATCGGCACATATTTCGGCTACGCGATTGCGAACTACGCCGATTTCTACGATATTTCCTATCTCCAGATTTCCGGACGGGTGACTTCGGGGCTCGGCGGCGACCTCATCATTGAGGAAGCAAAGCGCGTCCTGCGCGAGGAATTCCCGACGCTGGCGGAGCAGATTCAGTTCATTCTGCCGGACGAAATGGACAGGAGAGTGGGACAGGCGGTTGCGGCGGCATCTTTGCCGGCAACTGTATAACATCTGCCGCGGCCGTTTTGATTCTGTTCGGCGATGTATAGAGCCGAGTCTCTATTTTCCATACATTGCACCAAATCTATTTTACAGAAAGGTATCAGAGCTATGGTATTGAAGAATCTTCTTCTGGACGGCGTGCTGACGGATATCACCGTCGAAAACGGCAAAATTGCCGCTGTGTCGCCGGCATCGGGAAGCGGCGGCGAGGGCATGGACTGCACCGGCCTGACCGTCATCCCCGGCCTCGTCGATATGCACACGCACGGCTGCGTCGGCTGCGACACGATGGACGCGCACTTTGAGGAGATGAGCAATTTCCTCGCACAGAACGGCACGACCTCGTGGCTCCCGACCACCATGACGATGGATTACGATTCGATCCGCCGCGTCACCGAGGCGCCCCGCAGTGTCTCCGGCGCGCAGATTCTCGGCTTCCACATGGAGGGCCCGTACATCAACGAAAAGCGCAAGGGCGCACAGAACGGCAAGTTCATCAAGAACCCCGACCTCGCCGAATTCAAGTCGCTGGACGGAATGCGTGTCGTCACGATCGCACCGGAGCTTGAAGGCAGCGAGGAATTCATCCGGAACTGCGGCGCGCTCGTCTGCATCGGCCACACGGACGCCGACTACGAGACCTGCATCAAGGCGATTGACGCGGGCGCAAACTGCCTGACGCACACCTTCAACGCGATGCCGGGCATTCACCACAGAAACCCCGGCCCGATCGGTGCGGCGCTCGAAAAGAACATCTATGTGCAGGCCATCACCGACGGACTGCATCTGCATCCCTCAATCGTGCTGCTGCTTTACAAGGCCTTCGGTCCGGACCGCATGGTCATCATCAGTGACGCGATGCGCGCAACCGGCCTCGGCGACGGCACCTATGAATTCGGCGGACAGGACATCACCGTGAAGGACGGTGTTGCCCGCACGGCGGACGGCGCAATCGCCGGCTCGACCTCGACGCTCTGGCAGTGTGTCAAGCGGGCTGCGAGCTTCGGCGTTCCCTTCGAGGATGCCGTGAAAATGGCGACCAGAACCCCTGCCGACATGATCGGCGCACCTGAAAAGGGCCGCATCGAGGTCGGTGCAGACGCCGATCTGCTGCTGCTGGACGCCGATCTGGAAATCGAGCGCGTGATGATCGCCGGACGCTTCATCGAGGAGCAGAACGAGCAGCACCGCCGTTATCTCGAAGAAAAAGAGAAGATCCGCCGGATCGCCTCGCTCTTCCACACGACCGGCACCTTCATGGCGCATCATGTCGTCAACCAGGGCAATATCAACTCGACCTACCGCGTCGATTTCCGGCAGGAGGACGGTTCTGTCCGCTCGTACATCCTCCAGAAGGTCAATACCTATGTGTTCCGTCACCCGATCGAGATTATGGAGAACATCAAGAAGGTCACGGAGCATCTGCGCGGCAAGGTCCGCCGCCTGAACAAGCCGGCACTGCACTTCTACAGCACCGATGCCGGCGAAAATTACTACATCGAGAACGATACCGCGTTCTGGCGCATGGAAAACCACATTGACGGCGTCGGCTATGACACGGTCGATTCGCTGACCGTCCTGCGCAATGCGGGAGCGGCCTTCGGCGAATTCCAGAACCAGCTCTCCGACTTCCCGGCTCAAACGCTCTACACGACGATTCCGGACTTCCACAACACGGTAAAGCGTCTGGATACCTTCTTTGCGGCCGTGGAGGAGGATCCCTGCGGACGCGCCGCCTCTGTCAGGGAGGAAATCGACTTCATCCGCGAGCACCGCGAGCTTGCCGGCGAGCTGACGAAGATGCAGGAGGCGGGACAGGTGCCGCTGCGCGTGACGCACAACGATACCAAGACAAACAATGTCATTTTTGACCGCGTGACCGGTGCGCCGCTGACCGTCATTGATCTGGACACGGTCATGCCGGGGCTTGCGATGCACGATTTCGGCGATGCGGTGCGCTTTGCCGCGAGCACGGCCCGCGAGGATGAGCCGGACACCTCGAAGGTGGCGCTCGACCTTGCGAAATACCGCGCCTTTGCGGAGGGCTTCATCGGCAAGACGGCGGATGCCCTGACGGAGAACGAGATCCGCACGATGGCGCTCGGCGCGATCACGATTACGATTGAGCTGGCCGTGCGCTTCCTGACGGACTATCTGACGGGCGACCAGTATTTCAAGACGGAATACCCGGAGCACAATCTGGTGCGGACGCGCTGCCAGCTTGCGCTTGCTAAGGATATGCTCAGAAAGCGCGACGAAATGGAAAAGATCGTCAAGGAGATCGTGGCGAGCGTGTAAACGCTGGTGATGAGAAACAGGCCGCATCGCGGGGGAAGCCTCACGGTGCGGCACTTTTTGGAATGCGGAATTCAGAACAAAAACGGGGACACTGCCGGTCCGGTCTTGCAAATCGCGGGAATTTGTGATACAATAGAAGCGGAACCATCATCTCACAAAAAAGGAGAGATCATCCGATGCTTCATCTCGAACAGAATTATGATGTCATTATCGCCGGCGCGGGAGCCGCAGGCCTCTACGCCGCACTCCACCTTCCCCCGACGCTCCGCGTGCTCGTGCTGGCCAAGCGGGAGGCAACCCTCTGCAATTCGGCACTGGCACAGGGCGGCATCGCCGGCGTCTGGAATTCCCCCGGCGACAACATCGAGCTGCACGCGAACGATACGCGCATCGCTGGCGCCTTCACCAACAACCCAAAGACTTTGCACATCCTCGTCTCCGAGGCGGCGCAGGACATTGAGCAGCTGGTCGCATACGGCGTGGACTTCGACCGCAATGCCGACGGGGACTTCGACCGCACATTGGAGGGCGGTCACTGCCGCAGACGCATTTTTCATTACCGTGACTCCACCGGCGCGGAGATTCTCCGCGGCCTGCTCGCACAGACCGGACAGCTCCCGAATGTCACGATCTCGGAATACACCGTCGTGAGCCGTGCGCTCAAGACCGAGACCGGCTTTTCCGTTGAGCTGCTGCGCGGCCTGACCTCCGACGAGGCGCCCGCCAGAGATGTTGTGGACTGCCATTTCCTGATTCTGGCGACGGGCGGCATCGGCAGAGTGTACGAGTACACGACCAACAGCGCGATTGCCACCGGCGACGGCATCCGCATCGCGTATGAGCTCGGCGCACGCATCAAGAATCTCAGCCTGATTCAGTTCCATCCGACCGCCTTCAACAACAGGCATACGAGAGAGTGCTTCCTGATCTCCGAGGCGGTGCGCGGCGAGGGCGCCTATCTGCGGAACTGTCATCTGGAACGCTTCATGCAGC
Source organism: Oscillospiraceae bacterium (assembly GCA_024695445.1). GTDB lineage: Bacteria > Bacillota > Clostridia > Oscillospirales > Ruminococcaceae > Firm-04. The sequence goes on along the minus strand of JAILIG010000180.1, from coordinate 1,498 downwards.
GCTATGACGACCGTCTGGAGCTCGCCCCGCGGGATGTTGTCTCGCACGCGATCATCCTCGAAAGCCAGCGCACCGGCTCCAAAGACTTCTGGCTCGATATCTCCCACAAGGATCCGGAGGAGGTCAAAGCACGCTTCCCGAAGATCTACGGCAAGCTCCTGGAGCAGGGCTACGACCTGACAAAGGAGCCCGTCCCGATCTACCCCTGCCAGCATTATCTCATGGGCGGCATTGATGTCAATTCCAACGCGCAGACGCGTGTGGACCGGCTCTATGCCTGCGGAGAGTGCGCACATACCGGCGTCCACGGAAACAACCGTCTCGCCAGCAACTCGCTGCTCGAAGCGCTGGTCTTCTCCCGCAGAGCCGCACAGGAAATTGCCAGAGAGGCTGCTGACATCGGTCCGCGCTTTGACCGCGCCGCGTTCCCGGACATCACGGCGACCGAGCCGATTCCGCACGGCATCCGCACCGAGCTCAGAAAAATTTTGCAGGAAAACTATTTCGTCATTCCGAACACCGAAAATATGCGGGCTGCCTATGAGCGCGTGACGGAGCTGATTCAGCTCATCGCCTGCGAGGACTGGAAAATGGACCTCGACTATCTCGAAGCGAAGTCGCAGGCAACCTGCGCATACCTGATTCTGGAGGAACAGTTATAATGGAGCTGCTGCGTTCTTATGTAGACGAGGTGATTCTGCGTGCGCTGCACGAGGACATCACCGGCATGGATGTGACAACAGACTTTCTGCTCGACGAAGCGCATGAATCCGACGCCTACCTCATGGCAAAGGACGAGGGCGTCCTCTGCGGCATGGAGATTGCGGAGCGGGTGTTTGCACTGGCCGGCGAGGGCGTGACCTTCACCGCGAAGGCAAAGGACGGCGACCGCGTGAAATACGGCGACATTTTAGCGACGATGCACGGCAGAACCCGCACGCTGCTCAAGGGCGAGCGCACGGCGCTGAATCTTTTGCAGCATCTCTCCGGCATTGCGACGGAGACACGCCGCTGTGTCGATCTTGTTGCCGGAACCGGCGTCTCGATTGCCGACACGCGGAAGTGCATGGCCGGCATCCGCGCCATGCAGAAATACGCCGTGCGCTGCGGCGGCGGCAGAAATCACCGCTTCAACCTCTCGGACGGCGCGATGCTCAAGGACAACCACATCGACGCCTGCGGCGGCATTCTGCCGGCGATCACGCAGCTTCGGGAGCATATCGGACATATGGTGCGCATTGAAGTCGAGGTGCGCACGCTGGACGAGCTGAGAGAGGCACTCGCCGCGAAAGCGGACATCATCATGCTGGACAACATGGACTGCGAAACGATGAAAGAGGCGGTGCGCATCACAGCCGGCGCGGCCAAGCTCGAAGCATCCGGCGGCATCACGCATGACACGCTGCGCGCCGTTGCGGAAACCGGCGTGGATATTATTTCCATCGGCGCCCTGACACACAGCGTCAAGGCATTTGATATTTCCATGAAGTGGGGCGGC
>JAILIG010000178.1 GCA_024695445.1 Oscillospiraceae bacterium | reverse complement strand
TTGATTGTGGACATGAAACCCACTTGCTGCATCGCCTTCGGCAGTCCGCCCGTCATAGATTGGGTCCTCCAGAAGATCCTCGTCAGTCCAATACTTCACATATTTCCAGTAGCCTGTCTCTTCGGCGCGAACAGGCAGCGTGAAGATCATCAGGGCATGACAGACCACCAGTGATACTGCCGCAAAAAAGGATAGCATCCGCGTCACATTTTTTCGGCCGTTCAGTATCAGCGCGACACCAGCAATCACTGCTGCCAGCAGGACGCCGTACCAGAACCAGCCGGTCATGCTGAGGGAAAACACGCCGCAGAGCAGCGCCGAGACTGCAAATCCCGCCGCTGCACCGGCCAGAATCCCGCGGAAGCGCGCAGGCACGACTGTCCGCACGCCCTCTGCGCCCTTCTGCGCAGAAAGTGATGCGGCAAGCGACGAAAAGAAGCCGTTTTTGACCGTCACGGCACGCAGTGCGAGCGCTGCACCGCTGATGCCGACCATCGTGCCGCTGAGACCGGCAGTTCCGGCCATGAACGCATAGGCGAGTCCCGCCAGCCCGAAGCCGGTCAGCAGACTGCCGGGGTTCATGCTTTTTGTTTTCAGCAGATGACCGATGCCGGAGAAGCAGCGCGGGCCGCCGCCGAACAGCAGCGTTCCGAAGCCCGCACCGACCAGCCCCTTGCCCAGCACACCGCCGAGCAGACCGGAGGCTCCGCCGGTCAGTCCGCCGCGGGCATAGGTCAGCCATGACAGCGCATCGGTCACAGTGCCGGTTTTCCCTTTCACAATCAGGTGGCCGAGCACAAACCACAGCACGGCCAGCACTGCGGTCAGGATCGCCGCTTTCGGATTGCGGAACAGCCGGACAAAGCCGCCGCAAAGAGAGCCGGCACCGCCCAGCAGCGCACCGGGAAGACTTTTGACGGCATCTGCTGCCGCGATTTCGCCCTGCGGCGAGAGCGAAATCGCGATCTCATTCTGTCCCTCCGGAATTGTCAGCTCGCGGACATAGGTCTCCGCCGGCTGTGCCGCATCCGCGGTGTCCGGCTGCTGCCCCGGCAGCTCCGCATCAGTAGCGGGCTGCGCCTTTCCGCATACAGAACAGAATTTTGCATCCTCATCAATAGGGCTGTTACAGAAACTGCACTGGTTTGACATAAAATACACCTCCGTGGCGGCGGCATTTCCGCTGCGGAAAGCCCGCCTGTTTGTAAAGGATTTCGTGAAAAACAGTGTAAACTCATCGATTTTTCTGTTCTTGCAATGTGGATATGGAATATACAAATTTATGTCACTATTATATCATAATTATAGCTAGACTGTCAAGCACCTTTTTATGCTTTTTAACGAATACAGCAACCAGTACCAGTATCAGATGAAGATATACAAAGGGTAGTACTGCGGTCATATCCGTCGGCCTGATGTTTCCGGACATCGCTGCGCTCCGCGACATGACAACCATTATTTCATGCGCAAGCGGCATCTGCTGCGCCTTCGGTATGAAATAAGACAGTGATTGACTTTCAGCATAATACCACACGCACACGGTGTTCACCTCCGTTCCAGCCAAAAAAACGAACATATATTCTCTTTTGGCTATACCGCAACCGAGTAACAAAGGAGGTCTTTTCTTTCCATAGCTAAAGCTTTTTTGACCATCGGCTGAGCCGGTGGCTTTCTTGCTGAACAGAGCCAGAGCTGCTTCGTGCAGCTCTGGCTCTGTGATACATCATTATGACAAATCCGTATTTGTTTCCGGTGCCGTTTGTGTTTTGGACATGGTCAGAACCCTATGCAGTTAATCGGTTTTCATTGTGTCGCCGATCAGAGCATACACGAGATCCAGCATCAAATCAATGGCCTGCTTGCTGTGTGCCTGTGCGCATTCTTCAAGCCACTCATCGTAATCCATGCCGTTTTTCTTCTTTTCATGCAGATCGTGATGTGTTTTTCCGATTTTCACCGCGGTTGAACCCGCTTTGTTGAGCGCCATATAAGCGTCTTTGACATATTCCATGATCTCGTAGGAATCCTGGAATATTCCCATGATGCCGCCCACAGCCTCCCCGACCGCACCGTGTATACACGATATCAGGTAGGATTCTGTTCTCTTCAGGTTTGCCATTGTAAATTCGTAATAGCGTTCAAGCATTGCATCGCCTTCTGCGGCATAATCAAAAATAAAGGCACAGTTTTTCAGGTGCATATCGAATGCCTGAGCGAGTACCCATGCGGTGCTCATTCCTGTTTTTGCCGCGCTCAGCTTTGCGGAGGGCAATGACAATGCAAGTTTGAACGAGACGGACAGCAGCTCGATACCCGCAACAAACAAGGTGTCAATCAGCAGAATTGAGTTGATCAGAAACATCAGCTCAAAGCATTCAGAAGCACCGCCTGCCGTACCGCCGGACAGCATGAACGACGCTGCGCCGGTCTGCACATCTCTTGCGATGTATGCCGTGCCGGTCCAGTCGCCGATGGATACGGTATCCGCAACCAGCTCAACTAACATACCTTTGTTGACGAAATCGCGGACTTCGTCTTTCACGCTCTCGCTGACATGGCTGGCCGCAAGCGCTTCTTCCTCATTTTCCACACAGACCAGCCGGATCGGGATGTTCTGCCTGAGTGCAGCATTGATGACGGAAACCGTCGAAATACCGCGCAGACCGTTGTTGGTCAGGCACTCCCAGACGATGCCTTCATGATAGGATTCAATAAAGCCGATTGCCGTATTGAATGCGGTTTCATCCTGTACCGAGCCGGCATAGCTGACTGCTGCATAGTGGTTATACGCCACATCAATCATGAAGGACGCATTTTCCAGCTTGTCCACAATTCCGAGTGTGTCCTTGCTGTTGAACTGATAGCCCGTAATGCAGAGGCTGAACTGCCGGCTCCGGCAGATATTGAGTGCCGTTTCATACTTTGCAGCGGTTTCATCGCACAGCGCAAAGTAGTTCTTTCCTGCATAATCCAGCATCGCGCCGATGATTTCCGGAGAAGCGTAGTTGGATTCGTTGACAGCATCCCTTGCAGTCATCATCAGACCGTATGAATATGAAATATCCGCAGGCATGATGCGCTGGTAGTCAAAATTGAAGGCATACACCGAGCCGGCAAATATGTCGTCTGTCAGAATTGTGGTGTCTCCCTCGTTCTTCAGTGTGGTTGTCATCTGTTGCATACCGCCAAGCGCAACCGGCTGCTTACCGGTATATGTTTGGGTACCGTTCTCGCTGCGTACTTTCACAACCGGCAGCATCTGTACGAGATATGCGGGGACCTCCGTCAGTTTTGCGTCGCTGTCCAGAAGCTTTCTGTCGGAATCCGTTGCAGGGACATAGGAGACGGTGATTCTCTGAAGATAGATGTCCGTCAGCAGTCCGCTGAACAGTTCCTCGCCGTTGACCGCAATGGAGAGCGAATCCTTCCGCTCATCCGGCAGTGCGGCATACCGTTCTTTGACGGACAGCACGGTATAAGGAAGCGATGCCGGCAGATAACTGTCATCCACAGCATCAATCGTACGGACAGAAATTTCCGCCTGATGATCGGGATGCACATACTCGGAATAGATGACCGGCTGGTCTTCTGCCATTGTGTCCATCGCGCTGATCAAAGCCTGCTCGTCTGCCGTCAGGTCAAAGGTGACCGTATCGGTCAGGACGGAAAGTGTCTTGAAGCTCGGATCAAGCGGCACCCAGACAGATTTGCCTTCCGCGTTGCCGGCACCTCTGTAGTCGGTGTACGGGATATAGGCTTCCACCCATGTCTGTTCCATCCGGTATCCGTTCAGCACGCCCTGCTTTGTCACACCCTTGACGCCCTTGTGGCGAGCCTCCAGAATTCTGCCGGCACTTCCGGCATCTGCTGCGCCTGTGACGGCGACCGCCTGCTCGGCCGTGATTTCCACTGTGCCGGTTACATATCTGGCCGGTACACCGACCGAACGGAGCAGCGCAATCAGCAGTCTTGCCTGATCAATATCATTTCCGCCGAGCTGATCCAGCGTGACTGACGCGCCTTTTTTTGAACCGGCATATGCCTCGTAGTTGATTTTCTCCTTGACAAAGCGGTAGATTTCCCTTGCACTGCCGAGTTCCTTTGCAAATTCCTTTATATCCTCCGGGATTTCTGTATCGCTGTTCAGATAGATTTCTTCGATTGCGGGCGGTGCTTCGGATACGGGCTGCGCCGCGGCAACGGTCAGCTCGCCTTCTTCGGTATCCGCATCCTTCAGATGCTTCGCGGAGGACGGCGTAGCAGTGGAGCGGTGAGATGCACCTGTCTCTGCAAATGCCTCCCGGAGAACCTGCATATCCGACTCGTCCGTACTGCCGGCACGGACTGCATTCAGTGCGTTTCTGGTTCTGGCGGCGCGAACCGTCATTTCGTTTTGGTACTGCTGACGGCGTGCCTCCAGCACAGGATCGTCAAAGGCTTCCGTCTGCACATTCTGTTCTCTGAGCTCGCGTTCCAGCAGGGTGCTCAGGGTGTCGCAGATGGCGGTTACCTGTTCACTGCTTTCCGTGGTAAGCGCACTGTCCAGCTGCTCCAGTCCTGCCATACCGGCGTCCGCCGTGGTTGCAGAAAGAACCTTTGCGGGAAGCGGTTTTTTTGCCTGTGCCCCGGACACCGGACTGTATGCAGTCAGCGGTCTGCTGAATTGCAGACAAACGGACGAACACAGCATCGCTGCCGTAGTGGCAAGTGCTAAAAGTTTTTTCATACAATTATTCATGATCCTTCCTGCCTCCTGTCTTTCTGAGTGTTACAATGAGACCGGTGCAGCTGATGCAGAGCATCGTCCAGATGTACCACGGAATTCCCTTTACACCCGTTGCGATTGCTTTCACGGGATCGGACGCATCGTTTCTGGCGGAAGACTGTGTTTCAGTCGTGGTTTCAGAAGCGGTCGTTCCGGTTTTCTCCGTGGCTTCGGTCACTGCTGATCCGATTGAGAAGCCTGCGTTCGCAAGGTCTTTCTGATTTCCGTCATACCGGACACTGAGCACGCCTGAATATCTGCCGGCAGCGAGCTCGGACGAGGAGAACAACTCCTCAAACGACACGGAACCGCCTGCCTTGATGTCAGACTTTTTCGTGACCGTAAAGACCTGCGTGCCGTCCTCCGAATAAGCCGTTACAGTGATTTCCGTGTCGGAAGCATCGGCGGAGCCGATGTCAGAAACGGTAAAATCTGCATGGACGGTGTCACCGGAGGGGGTGAAGGAGAGTGTGCCGGTAAAGTCGCCGGCACTTTCCGTAACCGTGAATTCTG
>JAILIG010000128.1 GCA_024695445.1 Oscillospiraceae bacterium | reverse complement strand
CCGATATTGCTCTTGCCGCTGCCGTTCGGTCCGACGACGGCCGTCATGCCCTGATCGAAGGTCAGCCGGATCTTGTCCGGAAAGGATTTGAAGCCCTGAAGCTCCAGTGATTTTAAGTACATGATTCTGTATTCTCCTGAGCGGGCAGCGCCCGCGTGAATGCGAAATGAACGATACGGTCCCGCCGGCTGGGCAAATCAGCCGGTGCCGGAAAAGGAAAGCGAGCTGATGATCTGTCTTTTGAGCTGTTCGTCCGGCTCCGTGACCGTGACCATCCGCTGTTTCCCGTCCGTTTCGGAAAAGATTGAGACGGTCTGCGCGCCGCCGCCCAGCATTCCGCTGCTGATGTAGGCAATGCCGCCGGGAATCGTCATTTTCTCGGACTCCTCATAGTCCCAGCTTCCGTTTTTGATCTCGCACAGCTCGGCAAAGACGGCTCTGTCGCTGCCGCGCAGTCTGAGGCCGTCCCACACCGAAAGCCGGTCCTTGCAGTAAAACAGCAGCGCACTGCCCGCGGGACCGCGGTAAGGTCTGCCGACGGTCTGAAAATACTGCCGCAGCGCGGCCTCCGTGAAGTCATACGCCGCAAACGGATCGTACTCCGGGTTGAGATCCGACACCAGCTCCAGCGCCTCGGCCGTTGCCGTGACGAACACACGGGTTTTCCCGTCCGGGCCGCTCAGGGCGGAATTGCTTTTCTTGCTCGGCGCGTAGTCCGCCGGCACGGAAATGCGAAGCCCTCTCAGCTCAAGCTGCTGAAAATCCGCCGGGGCGCTCTGTGTTTCGTACTGCGGCACCTTCCGGTCAAGATTGTCATATTTCCATTTCATGTGCAGGCAGGTAAACAGCCCCGGAAACCAGATCAGAATGACTGCCGCGGCCGCCAGCAGCACTGCAGATACTGCCGTTCCGATGATTTTGACACGCCGCATGGCTCAGACTCCGCCGACCTTGAGATGCTTCATGACCTTTTCCGCAAGTGTCGCACATTCCGGATACATCGGAACGCACAGACGGCCCTGCTCGTCAGGAAGCATCAGTGTGCTCTTGCAAAAGTATCTGCAATACAGCAGGCTGACGCCGATGTCCTGTATTTTCCGGTCCGGAACAAACAGCCTGACTCTGCTGCCGACCTGATAAACCGTTTCAATGATTCCGAGCACCGCGCCGTCCTTGCTGCCGGAATGCACCGACCACACGACCGGCTCCGGATCCGCAACAACCGGCAGCGCTTCCGCCGCCAGCTTGAACAGCTGCGCGAGCGGCATTTCGCCGTCCGCCTTGAACCCGACTGCGTTCGGGGCATTGACATCATCCGCCATGCAGACGCTGTCACGCTGAATGTTTACGGTCCACATCATACCGATTCTCCCATGAGCAGCAGCGCTTCCTTCGCAGCCATCTGCTCGGCAATTTTCTTCGATCTTCCCGTGCCGGTGCCGATGACATTGGAATTCAGCCGGACCTCGACCGTAAACAGCTTCATGTGATCAGGCCCCTCCGCACCGGTCAGGACATATTCCACGCGCTCCTCCGGATTCTGCTGAATGACCTCCTGCAGCGCGGTTTTATAGTCGTGAAACGCCTCGGACGGGCGGTCAAACTGCTCCGGCAGAAAGCGCAGGATGTGCTTTGCCGCAGGCTCCATTCCGCCGTCGAGGAAAATCGCCGCGATTACGGCTTCAAAGGCATCCGCCAGAATCGACGGGCGCTCCCTGCCGCCGGACTGCTCCTCGCCGTGTCCGAGCAGCAGATAGTCGCCGAGCGAGATGCGCTTCGCCCACTCAAAAAGCGATTTTTCGCAGACCAGAGAGGCGCGGATCTTCGTCAGCTCGCCCTCCGGCAGACGGGTGTTGCGGAACAGATGATTCGAGACGACAATCGAAAGCACGCTGTCGCCTAAAAATTCCAGACGCTCATTGCAGCGCAGCGCGCCGCGGGTTTCGTTGGCATAGGACGAATGACACAGGGCCTCGGTCAGCAGTGCCGGTTCCTGAAAGCGGTAGCCGACCGCCTCTTCCAGCTCTGTCTGGGATCTTGCAGTCATGACGCGCCTCCCTGTCAGTTTTCGCCGGCATCCGCCGTCTGCTGCGATGCCTTCATCACTGCAAGCGCCGCGGAAATCGTCTCGCACACGCGGCCGTCCGCACAGTTCCGTGCCTGCCGGATCGCGTGGAAGAACGCCTCGCCGTCCGAGCTGCCGTGCGCCTTGATGACGGGCTTTGCAATGCCGAGCAGCACCGCGCCGCCGACCTTCTTGTAGTCAAAGGCGTCTTTGAAGGCGCTCAGCTTATCCATCATGAACAGTGCGCCGATCTTGCCCGTACCTGTGAACAGCTCTTTCATTTTTCCGGCGAAGAATTTTCCGAGTCCTTCGTACAGCTTCAGAACGATATTGCCGGTAAATCCGTCTGTCACCAGCACCTGCGCCTTGCCCGAAGGCACATCCCGCGCTTCGAGATTGCCGATGAAATTGAGGTCGGTCTGACGGAGCATTTTGTAGGTTTCCTGCTCCAGCTCGCGGCCTTTGCACTCCTCGGTGCCGTTGTTGATGATGCCGACGGCCGGCGACGGCACGCCCATCACTTTTTCCATATAGATACTGCCCATGACCGCGAACTGCACCAGCATTTCGGGGCGGCATTCGGTATTTGCACCGCCGTCCAGCAGAATCGCATGGCCGGTCTCCGTCGGAAGAACCGGTGCCATGGCCGCACGCTTGATGCCCTTGATCCGGCGCGGAATCATCGTCGCACCGACCAGCAGCGCACCGGAATTGCCCGCCGAGACAAAGGCCTCCGCCTTGTCATCGGCAAGCGCCTGCAGCCCGACTGCCATCGAGCAGTTTTTCTTCGATTTGATTACATCGGTCGGCTGATCCTCCATCGTGATGACCTCATCCGTGTGGAGAAACTCAATGCCGGTCAGTGCAATGCCCTGCTCCTCCGCGAGGGCACGGAGCTTCTGCTCATCACCGCTCAGCACGACCGTGACGCCGAGCTCCTTTACGGCTCTTGCCGCGCCCTCCAGCGGGGCGAGCGGGGCGTTGTCTCCGCCCATTGCATCCAGAATGATCCGCATGATACTGACCTCACTTTCCTGATGAATTGCTGTTGGTTGTTCTATCATAAACTGAGATGAAGCTGACTTTCTGATTTGTACCTGAGAAGGTGACGCGCAGATGCTCGGTCTGACATTCGGCGCGGAAAGCACCGTCATCCTCATAGAGGTAGGACAGCTCCCCGATCCGTTCCCGGACCTCGTCCGCCGTCGAGCCGATTGTCACGCAGTTGACGCTGACCGGATAGCGCTCTTTGCCCTCCGGCGTAATGACAACCCAGTCCGCATACAGATCGAGCATTTTCGGCACGGCCTCCGCCGGCACATCGTCCGCTGCAAAGACATTCGTCATGCCGCAGCAGCCGTCATGCAGCAGGAGTGTCCGCGTGAAGATCCGGTCTGCGTAGGTTTCACAGTACGCCTTGTCGTCCTCATAAAAAGAATAGCCGTACAGCAGATTCTTGAGGCAAAACGGCGTTTCGGCGGGCCTCCCGCAGATCAGGAGCACCGGGTTCAGCGTCTCATCCGTCCAGCCGCCCTCCGGGATCGGGGCCGGCTCTGCCGTATAGAGAGCCTCCAGCCTTGCGTCCAGCTCGGGATCCCGCGGCGCGGCGGTCGTTTCGGTCGTCTCCGCCGTACCGGTCTGTTCGGCGGCTGTTTTTGTCCGGAGCGGCGCCGTGTGGTGCGCAGTCGGCTCAAAAACCGGCGGCTCCTCCTGCCGGCAGCCTGCTGCGCTTACGGCGCAGAGTCCCGCCAGCATCCCCGCAAGAATCGCTTTTCGCACGGTTTCACCCCCGCGTGCGGCGTTATGCAGAATGCAGCACCGCATCGAGCGCGGCAAGCGCCCTGTCCGCATACGCCTGATATTTCTTCTGCTTGCCGTCCCGGCCGCGGAAGGTCTCGCCGAGCATCGGCAGAATGCCCATGTTCGCGCCCATCGGCTGCAAATTGACGGTGTATGGATCGGTGATATACGCCGTCAGCGCGCCGAGCATCGTCTCCCGCGGGAGAATCAGCGGGGGCTGCCCCTTGACGGCACGCACGAGATTGAGGCCCGCTAAAATGCCGCTGCCGGCAGACTCCATATAGCCCTCGACACCGGTCATCTGGCCGGCAAAACGGATGCGCGGCTGTGTCCGCAGCGCATAGGTCGGATCGAGCAGCCGCGGGGAATCGAGAAAGCTGTTGCGGTGCATGACGCCGTAGCGGACAAATTCCGCGTGGTCAAGCCCCGGAATCATCGAAAAGACGCGCTTTTGCTCGCCCCACTTGAGATTGGTCTGGAAACCGACGAGGTTCCAGAGTGTCCCCTCGCGGTTTTCGCGCCGGAGCTGCACGACGGCATACGGGCGCTTTCCCGTGTGCGGATCGGTCAGCCCGACCGGCTTCATCATGCCGTAGCGGATGGCGTCCTCGCCGCGCTTTGCCAGCACCTCGACGGGCATACAGCCCTCGTAGACGCGCAGCGCCTCCTGCTCAAACTCGTGCAGCGGTGCGGATTCCGCATGAATCAGCGCCTCGTAAAATGCGAGGTATTCTTCTTTCGTCATCGGACAGTTCAGATAATCCTCGCCGCCCTTGCCATAGCGTGAGGCATAAAACGCCCGGTCCATCGAGATGCTCTCGCCCGTGACAATCGGGGCGGCGGCATCGTAAAAGTACAGCGGCTTGCCGGTCAGCGCCGCAATCGGTTCATGCAGCGCATCCGAGGTCAGCGGACCGGTTGCGAGGATGACCTCGCCGTCGGGAATTTCCGTCACCTCGCGGGTTTCCGCCGTAATCATCGGGTGAGAACGGATTTTCTCCGTCACAAGCGCCGAAAACTGTGCTCTGTCCACGGCGAGGGCACCGCCCGCTTCGACTGCCGCCGCTTCCGCGCAGGGCACAAGCAGCGAGCCGAGCCGCCGCATCTCCTCCTTCAGCAGTCCGGCTGCGGAGTCGATGCGCGACGCCTTCAGCGAATTGGAGCAGACCAGTTCGGCAAAATCAGGGGAATGATGCGCGGGGGAATATTTTACCGGCTTCATCTCGCAGAGCGTGACGGGGAGCCCCGCCTCCGCGATTGCCCAGGCGGCCTCACAGCCTGCCATGCCCGCGCCGACCACCGTGATGCTCACAGCGGTCTTTCATAGCCGCAGTCCGGCTTCTCGCAGACGAGCTTGCCGGCTCTGCCGCCCTTCTTGAACAGCGTATTGCCGCACTTGGGGCAGCGGTCCTCGACCGGCGTGCTCCATGTCATGAAGTTGCACTCCGGATAGCCCTCACAGCCGTAGAAGCTGCGTCCCTTCTTCGATTTCTTGATGATGATTTTCCTGCCGCAGACCGGGCAGAAGCCCTTGGTCGGCAGCACGATCTTCTTGGTATTGCGGCAGTCCGGGAAGCCGGAACAGGCAAGGAATTTGCCGAAGCGTCCGATCTTGATGACCATCGGCTTGCCGCAGACATCGCAGACCTCGTCCGTCTCCTCGTCCGGCACGCGCAGGCGCTTGCCGTCCATCGCCTTTTCCGCCTCGCCGAGCGTTTTCTCAAAGCCGTCGTAGAACCGTCTGAGCGATTCCACCCAGTCGGTCTTGCCCTGCTCGACGCCGTCCAGATCGCTTTCCATTTCGGCGGTGAATTTCACATCGACGATCTGCTTGAACTGCTCCTTCATGAGCTGCGTCGTGACCTCGCCCAGAGAGGTCGGCTTCAGTTGCTTGCCGTCGCGCTCCACATACATTCTCGAAAGAATCGTGCTGACCGTTGCCGCATAGGTAGACGGTCTGCCGATGCCGTTCTCCTCCAGCGCCTTGATGAGCGTCGCCTCGGTGTAGCGGGACGGCGGCTGTGTGAAGTGCTGGTTGGAATCGAGCGACTTGACGCGGAGCACATCGCCCTCGGTCAGCGGGGGCAGCTCCTTGTTCTCCTCCTCGGACTGTGCGCCGTCCTTTGCCTCCTCATAGAGTCTGGTGAAGCCGTCGAACTTGACGCTGTATCCCGATGCGCGGAACAGGCAGTGTGCCGCGGTGATATCCGCCGAAACGGTATCGAGCTGACAGTTTGCCATCTGGCTGGCGATAAAGCGCTCCCAGATCAGCTTATAGAGCTTGTACTGGTCTGCGGTGAGGCTGTTCTTGACCTGCTCCGGCGTCAGCGAGGGCATGGTCGGACGGATCGCCTCATGCGCATCCTGTGCATTTTTCTTCGTTTTGAAGGTGCGGGGCGTCGCCGGCAGATACTGCTTGCCGTAGGCCTCGCGGATATAGTCCGCGGCCGCCGCCTTGGCCTCATCAGAGACACGCAGCGAATCGGTACGCATATAGGTAATCAGACCGACTGCACCCATCTCCGGAATCTCCACGCCTTCGTAAAGCTCCTGTGCCGCTTTCATCGTGCGGCGTGCCTGGAAGCTCATGCGGCGGGACGCCTCCTGCTGGAGCGTCGAGGTGATGAAGGGCGGTGCCGGCTGACGGCTTGTCACGCGCTTTTTCACGGAGTTGACGACAAAATCGGCATTCTGGAGCGAATCGAGAATCTCGCCCGCCTCCGCGCCGTTTGCGAGCTCGGCCTTTTTGCCGTCCACCTCCGTCAGATGTGCCGAGAACACTCTGCGGGAGGTTTTTGCGGTCAGCTTCGCGTCGATTGACCAGTATTCCCGCGGCACAAAGGCGCGGATCTCCTGCTCTCTGTCCACGACAAGGCGCACGGCAACCGACTGCACTCTGCCTGCCGACAGTCCGCGGCGGATCTTCCGCCAGAGGAACGGGCTGAGCTGATAGCCGACGATGCGGTCCAGAATGCGTCTCGCCTGCTGCGCGTTGACCAGATCGAGGTCGATGCGGTGCGGGTGCGCCATGCCGTTCTGCACGCCGGTGCGGGTGATTTCATTGAATTCGACGCGGTTATTCTGCTCGATATCGAGCTTCAGGAGCTGCGCCAGATGCCACGAAATCGCCTCGCCCTCGCGGTCCGGGTCCGTTGCGAGCCAGACGCGGGTGCTCTTCTTCGCACGCGATTTCAGGTCACGGATGACATCCTCTTTGCCCTTCATGTCGATGTAGGTCGGCGTGAAATCGTGCTCAATGTCCACGCTGAGCTTGGACTTCGGCAGATCGCGCACATGGCCCATAGAGGCGACGACCTCAAAGCCGGCGCCGAGGTATTTCTGAATGGTTTTCGCCTTTGCGGGCGACTCCACGATTACGAGTTCAGACATATTGGGATTCCTTTCAATCTGCAATGTTTACGGGTGCGCTCAAAGGGCGCGGTACTGCTTGCCGAAGAGCGATTCGACAAAGCCGTCCAGCTCCAGAACCGTCAGCAGCGAGAGCAGTTCGGAGAGATCGAGATCCACAGCCCGCGCCAGATCGTCCGCGTATGTATCGCCGTGCGTGCGCAGATAACTGACCACGGCTTTTCCCGCATCCGAATCCGGAAGCGGAAGGGGCTCCGGCTCCGGCAACGGCTGCGGCGGCAGCAGTGCGGAAGACTGCCTGACAGGCGGAATCTGCTCCGGCTCCTCCGCGTCCTCCTCCGCATCCTCCGGGACGCCGGATGCTTCGGGCTTCAGCACATACGATTCCGATGCAAAGACCGCCCGATCCGAATTGAGCAGCGCACCGACCTGAAGCCGCAGATGCTGCGGAAACTGCTCGTAGCAGACCATCAGCAGATCGCGGTGACTCATCAGCGGCAGGGCGCCGTCCCGCAGAAGCCGGACCTGTCCCGAATACCGCGTGTCAAAGAGATCGGCCGGCGGCACGGCAAAGAGGTATCGCCCCTGTTCATAGGCACACTGTGCCGTGACCAGCGAGCCGCTGCGCGCTGCGCCCTCCATGACGGCCGTCGCCACGCTCAGTCCGCTCAGAATGCGGTTTCTGCGCGGGAAGTTTGCCGGGAAGGGCTGTGTGCCGGGCAGATACTCCGAAAGGAACAGGCCGTTCCCGGAGGAGAACATCCGCTCCCGCAGCACAGTGTGCTCCCGCGGATAATTGACATTGATGCCGCAGCCCAGCACCGCGACGGTCTTTCCGCCGCAGTCCAGCGCGGTCTGATGCGCCAGCGCATCAACGCCCTTTGCAAATCCGCTGACGATCACAAACGGATTTTGCAGCAGATTCTGTAAAATGGTGCTTGTCACGCGCTCAGTGTAGGGCGAGGGGCGGCGGGTACCGACGACCGAAACCGACATCGGTGCATTGAGCAGCGACAAATCGCCCTGCGCCGTCAGCAGAATCGGCGGCACCGACAGATCGAGCAGCATCTGCGGATAATCCGGCGCATCCATCGGCAGCAGCGCAATGTTGTGGTTTTTGCAGTAATACACCATGCTGTCCGCCTCGGAAATGCCGTGCTTTGCCATCTGCTTCTGCGCACTTTCGGGCAGATCGGGAAGCATTCCCGCCTGCATCGCGTCATATACCGCTTCCGGTGTTTCATACTTCCGCAGATATTGGATCACCTTGCCGCTGCCGGCTCCGAAGACCATCGACAGCCAAACCCAATAGCGGAGCTGCTCTGCTCCGTTCGACTCTGCCATATGCTCACCTCATTCGTGTGATAAATTACCCCGCTGCATCTCCCAGAGGAACAGTCCCGCCGCCATTGCCGCGTTGAGCGAATTGGAGTCGGGTGCCATCGGGATGGTCAGCCGGTGTGTGCAGGCATCGCTGATGCTGCGCGGCAGGCCGTTTCCTTCGTTTCCGATCAGGACGGCGGCACCGCCTGAAAAATCAAACTGCTGCAGCGGGAGCGCATCGCGGTCCACAACGGCCGCACAGGTCGGCAGACCTGCCGCGCCGCAATCGGCCAGAAACGCCTCCGCATCGCTGATTTTCAGCAGGGGCAGCCGGAAGAGCGCCCCCATGCTGCTGCGCAGGGTTTTCGGGTTGTAGAGATCGACGCACTGATAGAGGAACACGCCGTCCGTACCGAGTGCCTCCGCTGTCCGCAGCACCGCGCCGAGATTGGCGGGGTCCTGCACACAGTGGAGCAGCACCGCGTGCATTCCTGCTTCCGGGCTGAGCACCTGTTCCGGGCACATCTCCGCGACGGCGAAAATCCCCTGTGCGGATTCCGTATCGGCAATCTCGTCCGCCAGCGCATCCGAGAGCATCAGCGTGCGCACGCCCGGTGCCTCCGCTGCCAGCCGTTCGCCGAGCACATCCTTTGCGTGTGCCGTCAGCATGACCGCTCTGAGCTTTACGCCGGAGCGCAGCGCATCAAAAATCAGACGGCTGCCCTCCATTGCAAAGAGCCTCTGCTTTTCGCGGTAGATCCTGCTGCGGTTCAGATGCCGAAAGCTCCGGACGGTCTGATTCGCCGTCCCCGGCTGCAAAAAGATCTCATTTTGCGGCATAAAAATCCCCCTTCGGCATCTATTACAAAAAACAGCAAACACGCTCTGACGGTTTCCGGGAGAGCGTGTTCGATATGATAATTACAGCGCGGCCTTTGCCTTATCGACAATCGCGGTGAAGCCTGCCGGATCGTGAATGGCAATCTCGGAAAGCATCTTGCGGTTGAGCGTGATGCCGGCCTTGGTGCAACCGTTCATGAATGTGGAATAATTCATGCCGTTGAGCTTGCACGCTGCCGAGATGCGGGTGATCCACAGTCTGCGGAAGAAGCGCTTGTTCTGCTTTCTGCCGATGTAGGCATACTGGCCGGACTTCATCACAGCCTGCTTCGCCATCTTGAAGTGCTTCGATTTTGCACCCCAGTAGCCCTTTGCGAGCTTCAAAACCTTATTTCTTCTCTTGCGCGTCATCATTGCGCCCTTAATACGAGCCATGTTCTTTCTCCTCCGTAAATCTATAGTCCGCCGCAGCGTCAGACGGGCGCCGCAGCATCAGGCTGATGCGAATGACTGTTCCTTACTTGTACGGAACCATTTCGCGGATCGTTGCGGCATTCGCGGAACTTGCGACGCCTGCATTTCTTGCGATGCGCTTAACCTTCTTGTCCTTGGAGACGAGACGATGACGCTTGTATGCGTGCTGGAACTTCACCTTTCCGCTTCCGGTGACGGTAAAGCGCTTCTTTGCACCGGAGTGCGTCTTGACCTTGATTTTCTTAACCTTAACGGCTGCCATGGATTCTTCCTCCTTGAGTTTTTCGTTTATATGGTAACGCGCCAGAGGCCGGAACAAAAAGCCGGTTCCGGTTCTGCGAACGGCGTTGCATATCGGGGTGACATCATGCCTCGGCAGTAGGCTCTGCCGCGGCGGTTTCCGGTGCTGCTGCCGGCACGGCCTCAGGCTCGGCCGCGGGCTTCTTCACCTTTGCGGATTTCTCCGCTTTTTCGGGCTTTGTGAGCTTCGGCGACATAAACATCACATACGCTCTGCCCTCCATCTTCGGGGGCTTATCGACCACTGCGGCATCCGCGAGCATATCGCGGTAGCGCTCCAGCAGCTCTCTGCCCAGCTCCGGGTGTGCGATGGCGCGCTTGCGGAACCGCACGGACACCTTGATCTTGTCGCCGCCCTGCAGGAATTTCTTGCCCTGCGAGACGAGGCGTTCAAAGTCGTGCTTTTCAATGGCGGAGAACATCCGGATCTCCTTGATCTCGACGATGCGCTGATTTTTGCGCGCTTCCTTCTCGCGCTTCTGCTGCTCAAAGCAATACTTCCGGTAGTCCATGATGCGGCAGACAGGCGGTGTCGCCTGCGGCGCGATTTTCACGAGATCCAGATCCTGCTCAAAAGCGAGCATCTGTGCATCTCTGGCGGACATGACGCCGCGCTTGACCCCTTCCGCGTCAATGACCAGCACCTCGCGGTCGCGGATCTCCTCATTGATTTGCAGTTCCTGCTTGCTAATTGCCAAGCACCTCCGTTTCAGTATTCATTCTGTGAAAAAACAATGAGAGCAGCGGTCTGCTGCTCTCACTCATACCTCTATACCAGCCGTTCGGCTCCGGTTCAGTCGGATGAGATTACCGCTTCGCATTTTTCAGCCTGCGGTGAGAACAGTGCGTTCCGCTTGCAATCTACCCGTATATTTTACCGGATTCTGCGGCATTTGTCAAGGGCTGGCGCCAACTTTAGGCATCCTGCACAATTTTAGAAGCCGAAACCGTCGATTACCCCGGCAAGATATTGCAGCAGACGGGCGCTGTCCTCGGCTGTCAGGGCGTTATCGCCGGTTGTTTCGGCGTTGTTAAGCCCCTGCACGGTGACGATGATCTGGTCCTCCGCGAGATATCTGGCCAGCATGATCGCGTCCGCGATCTGCACGAGGCCGTTGCAGTCCACATCGCCGCGCAGCGACGGCATCAGCGTTTCGGAGGTCGTTGTCTCCGTCGTGGTGGTCGTAGTGGCGGTCGTGGTCGTCGTAGTGGTGGTCGTGGTATCCGGAATCACCTCACGCGGCACGACGGCGACGGTGTAATTGACCACGCCGGAGCCGGTCATATTGCTGCCGAGTGTCAGCGTTTCGTCCGCGTCCAGCTCCCTTGCGAAAATCTCAAAGGTCTCCGTGTTGGAGCTCGCGGCGATCATGCCGGTATTTGTCCAGCCGGAAAGCCAGCGCGGCTTGATGCCCTGCTCCACGGACAGCCGTGTATCGACCATGACATAGACCGTCAGCGGCGCGGCGGCGGTCAGCTCCGCCAGATCGCCCGTATAGGTCTTGGAATTGCACGCGGGGCGGATGTACTCCGCGCCGGCCAGCTCATTCGGCACGATGGCATAGGTGAAATCGCGGTCGCCGAAAATCCTTGCGCCGACCTTCAGATTCTCCTGCACGCTCCAGTTTTCGCCGTTGGTGATGTCATGCACGACGAGCTTTTTCACGAATTCGCCTGCATATTCCGGCTCCTGCTTCTGCAGCTCGGTCGTCTGTGTGCCGCCCTGACCGTTCTCCGGCAGCGGGCTCAGACCGATGACATTCTTGCCCCAGTTGCCGTACCACGCATAGCCCGTCCGGCGCTCCTGGCTGATTTCCGCGACATTGTAATGCACGGAGCTGTCGCGGTCGGAAAAGAGCGGGATCTGGCGGTCGATGTCATAAAAACGCGCCCAGATCGGGCCGGCGCCCTGCTTCTGCACGACGACCTTGTCATCGCCCTGCGACACCCACTCGATGTTATACAGCGCGACCTGCTTGAACCACGCAATCGCGGCATTGACCGCCGCCGCGATGTCTCCCCGTCCGGTTTCCTGCGCATACTTGTAGAGGAAGGTGACGACGCCCGCGCTCTCGCTCGTGCAGACGGACGGCAGCTCATAGGCTCTCGCCTTGGCCGGTGCGAGCGTGTTTTCGTCATGCTGCTGGCACCACGCCGTTTTGACGCCGTTCACTGTGATCTGCATTTTCAGCAGGCAGTCGATCGCCGCCTCCAGCGACTGCTTCGCACGCTGCGCATACGAATCGGAAACCGCCGTGAAATCGCCGGTTTTCGTGCTCATCTCCTTCATGATCTCCAGGATATGGACATAGGCGCCGTCGTTGAGCGTGATGTGCGCATGGTAAGTACCGGGCGTATTGAGGACCTGCATGTATCCGCCGTTGGAATACTGCAGCTTGAACAGGCACTCCACGCCGCGCATCGCGCAGTCAAAATACTTCTGCTGGCCGGTTTTCGCATAGACGCGCATCAGAATGCGGATCTGGGAGGTCGTCGCGTCATTGTCCACCGTGGAATGCGCCCAGTCGCCGGTCTGCTCGGTCGCCATGCCCTTGCGCCAGCCGCCCTCGTTCTGAATCTGGTAGCGGATGCAGTCGTCCGCCACGCCGATGGCCTCGGACGAGCCGAACCAGTCCGACGATTTCTTGAGGTAGGTGCTCCACGGATAGTCGTCTGCCGCGGCAGAGGCCGTCAGCACGACCGGTGCTTTGCCGCGCTCCGCCGGCAGCACGGCGTTTGCAAGGCTTACGGTCAGCACCGCGCTAAGCAGTGCCGCCGCTGTTTTTCTTCTCTGTATCTTCATGGTAACATTCCCCCGTGTTTTCCCCGCATACGGCTGCGGTATTTTCTCCATTATAGCCCATTCCCGGCGCAAAAACAATAGCCTATCCGCGCCGGATTATGACGGATTATCCACTCGGCTGCATTTTGTTGCTATTTTAAGCCAATTCATAAAAGCTTTAGATGGAATAGACAGATTCGGGGCGGTTTTTCGTTGACTTTTCGACAAAACTGTGGTATTATAAATAAGAATAGAGAATCGGGTACCATCGGCATTCAGTCATCCTGCGAAAAAAGGGGGGAGTGGCCTTGACGATCGCGCTGATGTCCTATATTCTGCTGGCCGGAATGTTTCTGACCGGCAGCATCATCATCTTCATTCTGCTCGATCAGCACGACAATTCCATGCGGGAATTCGCCGTGCTCGGCCTGTTCTGCTCCATTCTCACGATGCTGTCCTATTTTGTCGAGCTGAACACCCCCGGCATGGCGGCCAAGGTCGATGCCGTCAAATTCGGCTACATCGGCAAGGTCTTTGTCACGCCGATGCTCCTGATGCTCGTCGTGCGGTACTACAATGTCAAGGTCGGACGGCTCTGGCAGGTTTTGCAGTACGCCATCCCGATCATCACGCTCTGGCTGGTCTTCAACTGCGAGGACAACAAGCTGTATTATGCCGATATCCGCATGACCTCAGAGAACATCGTCCGCGTCGAGCCGGGACCGTTTTACTACCTCTACATGGGGTATAATGTACTGCTCACAATGGTCTATCTCGGCTTCTGCCTCTATCACCGCGCCGGTCTGCGCGGGCGGGAAAAGACCAACAACACCCTGCTGATCTGCGCGTGCCTGATGCCGTTTGCGGCTCTGCTCGCCTACCTCTCCGGCTGGACAAAGGGCTTCGACACCAGCCCGGTCGGCGTCATGGGCGGCGCGCTCATCATCGCATTCTCGATCTTCCGGTACGGTCTGCTCAACAAGGACGAAATGCTCCAGAGCATGGCGACCGGCCTCGTCTTCCTCGATGACGAATCCCGCCTGATCTTCGCCAACCGCGCCGCAACCAGACTGATTCCGGTGCTGGGCAACTCCCGGCTGATCCATGTGCAGGATCTCTCCCCGCTCTGCTCTGCCGAGTTTGCCACGATTCAGTTCGAGGGGGCAACCTATCAGCGCAAGATCACCGAGTGGAGCAGCGGCGACGGTCACCACGGCAAGCTGCTGACCTATGACGACATCACCGAAATCCGTGCGCGTCTGAACCGCGACGGCATGACCGGCCTGCTCAATCACGCCACCTTCTACCCGATGCTTGAGGATGCCATGGCAGAGGCGGGACGCGGCACATACCGGCTGTCCGTCTCGATCGCGGACATTGACAGCTTCAAGAAGATCAATGACAGCTTCGGCCACGCAAACGGCGACATCGTGCTGATTGCACTGGCGAAGATTCTGCAGGAAATCTGCGGGGAAAACGGCGCCGTCTTCCGCTACGGCGGCGAGGAATTTGCCGTCATCTTCCGCTGTGATGCCAAAACCGCCGAGCGCACGATGAAAACGGCGCTGGAGCGCTTCACCGGTGTCGAGTTCGACTTCACAAAGCAGAAGATCACCTTCAGCTACGGCACCGCCGAGTACAACTGCATGGAGAGCTCCGTTGAGCTTTTCGACCGCGCCGACCGCATCATGTACGAGCGCAAGCGCAAGCTGCACCGGAAGGAACGCACAGCAGAAAGCGAACAGTCCGTCCGGAAAGAGTTTTCCGCATAAATCTCAAATCTCGAAAAGGAACAAAACACTATGCTTGGATCTGATTACCGTGAACTGATCGTCCCGCGTCTGGACGACAGCTGGAAAGCCCCCGCCGTCCTGACCGCAGGCATCGCGCTGACCGTGCTGGTCACTGCGTTTTCCCTTCTGACCGGAAAATTCCTGCTGCTGCTCCTCGCCGCGGCCGTCGCCTTCGGGACATGGTATCTCTGGACAACCCAGCGCGTCGAGTATGAGTATATCATCTCCGGCGACGAGCTGGAAATCACGAAAATTCTCGCGGAAAGCCGCCGCAAGCCGATGTTCACGACTTCGCTCAAGGACTTTACCGCGTTCGGCAGACTGACGGAAATGCCGGCACCCTCTCCCTCGCAGACCGTCGTGCTCGCCTGCTCGTCACAGGACGAAACCGCCTTCTGCGCCGATCTGGAGCACTCGCAGTACGGGCAGACCAGACTGATTTTCACGCCGAATGACGACATCCTGTACTATCTGTCGCTCCATATGCCGCGCAATCTCAATTTCCGCTGGGAGAAGCCGGCAGAAGACGAAGAAATCTGAAAAACCGAAACACTGTTCCGCGTGCCGCTGCTGCCGCATCTGACGGCGGGAGCGGCCGCAATCACAGAAAAGTATCGAGGTGTCTGATATGAGGCTGGTTACCCCTCTTGAAATGATGAAGCTCGAAGAGCTTGCAAACAAAGCAGGCGTCACCTACGAAAAAATGATGGAAACCGCCGGCACAGGTCTGGCGGCACATCTTGCGAAATTTGCCGAAAGTCTCGGCACGGATGCAATGCTTTTTCTCTGCGGCAACGGCAACAACGCCGGCGACTGCTTTGTCGCGGCCAAGCTGCTCTCGGCGCGCTTCCGCGTGACGGTCGGCCTGACCGGCGGCATCCCGAAAACGCGCACGGCCTATGCCAAATACAAGGAAATGGCAAATGTCCCGATGCTGACCGATCCCGCTGAAATCAAAGCGGCGGTGGAGGCGCATCAGCTCATCGTGGACGGCGTATTCGGCATCGGGTTCCGCGGGGAGCTCAGCCCGGCGGTCAAGGAGATGTTCGCCGTCATCAACGCCGACGCAGAAAAGAAGTGCATCGCCGTGGACATTCCCAGCGGCGGAAATGCCCTCAACGGCACCGTCGCGGCAGGTGCGCCCCGCTGTGCCGCAACCGTGACCTTCGGCGCAGCCAAGCGCGGTCTGCTGATGCCGCCGCTCTCGGAATACTGCGGCATGGTGCATCTCGTCGAAATCGGGATCCCGCAGGAGGCGTTTGACGCGCTGGGATATCCGGTCAGCCGCATCTCCGCCAACACCGTCAAGACCATGCTGCCGCCGCGTCCCGAAAATTCTCACAAGGGAATGTTCGGCAAGCTGCTGGTGGTCGCCGGCTCGCGCAATATGCCGGGCGCGGCCATGCTCGCAGTACAGGCGGCGCTGCGCAGCGGTGTCGGGCTCTGCACGATCGCCTCGGACGAATCGGTCTGCCGGATGGTTGTCGGCAGCGCACCGGAGTGCATGATGCTGCCCGTCCCGACCGACGCCAAAGGAATGCTCTGCATCCAGTCCGTCAAGCCGATTCTCGATTACGCAAAGGGCTGCACAGCCGTCCTGATCGGACCGGGGCTCGGCCTCTCCGGTGAGATCCGGCAGATGGTCGGCGGACTGCTCCGCGCACTGAACTGCCCGGTCATTCTCGACGCGGACGGTCTAAATGCGATTGCAGACAGCATAGATATATTGCAGGAGGTCAAAAAGCCGGCGATTCTCACGCCGCATCCCGCCGAAATGGGCCGGCTGATGAGCTGCACGGTCAACGAGGTGCAGAAGGACCGCATTGCATCGGCGAAAAAGCTCGCCGAGCGCTTCCCGAAAACCGTCGTCGTGCTGAAGGGCGCTGGAACGGTCGTCGCAAACACCGAGCACGCCGCGATCAATATGACGGGAAACTCCGGCATGAGCAAGGGCGGCAGCGGCGATGTGCTCGCCGGTATCATTGCCGGCCTGTCCGCACAGCAGATCGACGCGGAGGCCGCGGCCATGTGCGGTGTCTATCTCCACGGACTTGCCGGAGACTGCGCCGCCGCGGAATTTTCAAAGCGCGCCATGCTGCCGAGCGACCTCATCCGGCAGCTTCCGCTGGTCTTCGGCGATTACGACTGACCGAAAAAACAAAAGAACGAGGACTCTCCTCCGAACAGAAGCGGTTGTCAAAAAGCAAATCACACATGGAGGTTGCTTTCATGAAACCACTGAACTTCCGGGGGAGAGTCCTCTTGTCTGCGCTGCCCGTTCTGCTGCTGACCGCCGCGTGTACGGCCTCGCCGCAGAAGGAAACGGTCGTCCGGCCGCAGCTTTCCGGCGCCTATACCGTCGGCGCATCGCTGCAATACGGCGAATCGCAGACCGCTGAGCTGACGCTGACACGCTGCGGAAAGGGCAACTGGGACGCCGAATTCTCGGAGCCGCAGTCGCTCTCCGGCGTCCTGCTCACACTCGAAGGAAATGCCGTCACGGCCAGCTACAAGGGACTGGCCTTCACCGTGCCGAAATCGGCGATGCCCGCCAAAGCGATGCTCTGCATCCTGACAGATGTGCTGGACAGCCTGGACACGCCAGAGGGCGTCTCCTGCTCGAAGCTGGAGGACGGCCGGCTGGTCTGCGCAGGCGATGCCGAAAACGGCACCTACACGGTCACCTTTACGGATACCGGCATCCTGACGGGGTTTGAGATGCCGAGCCAGCCGCTGACCGCCGCATTTCATGACTACCGCGCCGGAGCCGTCGCCGGAACCGCACCGCAGTCCGGGGAGAGCAGTACGGCGCAGACAACGGGCAGTACACAGTCAGGTACACAATCCGGTACACAGTCCGGAACCGCACAGTCGGGCAGTACGCAGTCGGGCAGTACGCAGTCGGGCAGCAGCACACAAACCGGCAGCACAAAGGAAACACAGCGCAGTGCTTCGTAACGGCGGCCGCTTTTCTGCAAAAACTGAGGGCGTGTCATGATGACACGCCCTCAGTTCATTTAGTTTGCATCAGCAATCTTCTGAAAGCCGCTGATTAGCTCTCCGGCAGAGACTTGATGGAACCAGCCAGGAACTTCAGCAGGGATGCGAGATCCTCAGAAGTGAGCGCGCCCTTGCCGTCTGTGAAGCAGTCGGCGTTCAGCTTGCCCTGTGCCGTAACCGTGACCTTGTCTTCCGCCATATAACGAGCAAGCAGGACAGCGTCAGCAATTTTAACATCGCCGCTGCAGTCAACATCGCCGTAAAGCGGTGTTCCGCCGGGGCCTTGGGTAGAGTCACTCGTGGTCGTGGTGGTGCTGGTGGTGGTGTCAACCGGAATATCATCCCAGATGTCAATGCGGCCATCCTGGATGTACTCGGTGATCCATGCGAGCGGAGCATTCCAGTTGATCGTCACCTCGTTGGTGGACCATGCCTCGATGGAGTCAACGAAGCATCTCTGAGACGGGTTGTCTGCCTTGCCCGGAACGAAGCCCAGAGCACGGACATACGGATCCTGCAGACCTGCATTCGGGCCGCCGGAAAGCACGCCGTCCGGAGCCATCGGCAGAGTCTTGTCGAGCTCATGAGACCAATATCTG
This sequence comes from Oscillospiraceae bacterium, assembly GCA_024695445.1. Lineage (GTDB taxonomy): Bacteria > Bacillota > Clostridia > Oscillospirales > Ruminococcaceae > Firm-04. The sequence continues at coordinate 4,475 of JAILIG010000128.1, read as the reverse complement.
TGGTGCGGGTTCTTCTCGTGGTAAGTACCGTAACCGGTGACATAGCAGAAGGACAGCGGGTTGTTGCCGAGCAGGTAGTTCATACCGGTGACAACACCGTCCATGTACTTCTTCTGATTGGTCAGATCATAAGCATATGCCAGAACAGACAGGTTATTGATAACCATGGAGTTGGAGCCCCACTCATAACCCTTGATGATGATGCTCGGATCGAGGTTGTTCGGATCATTGTAGCCCGGGCCGTCGTACTTGTACGGAATGCCGTAGCCTTCCTCATCCTCGCACTCGAGGTACTCTTCAGCTGCTTCCAGGACAGAAGCCTTCAGAGTGGACTTCTGGGAATCAGTCAGATACTCCGGATGGAGCAGGAGCGTCATGGAGCCTGCAGAAGCAGTGTTGCCCCAGTTGTAGGTCGTGAAGGAACCCTCACCGCTGGCGTTCTCACCGCCGGTGATTCTGGTCGTGACCTTGAATGCCATATCCTTGCCGCCGACCTTGTAGTCAGAGAGGTCGGAGAGGTAGGTATCAGCAGAAGAATCATTCAGCGCCTTTGCAGAGGTATACAGCTCGCAAGCTGCCCAGTAGAAGTCGTCCTTAACCTCGTTGTCGCCGTACGGGCCGCCGCCCTTTGCCTGCCACATCGGAGCATACAGAGAATCCTCTCTGATCTCTTCCTTTTCGCAGTCGCACTTGAGGTCCGGATGCTTGGTCTTGGTGTGGTCTGCTTCGTAGTAGTTGTCCTGTGCTGCCTTGTAGGAGACCTTTGCAGCCTCAAGGAGCTTGGTCGCCTTGGAGGAATCATATTCCTTCCAGAGTCTTGCTGCCTGTGCAGCGCAGGCTGCATAGTTCAGCGTTGCTGCGAAGGTAGGCGGCTTAACGATACGCTCGGTTTCCCAACCGCCGTCTTCCTTCGGACCGTCGTAGTTCCACGGTCTGGTTGCAAGGCCGGTCCACTTGTGGTCGTGGAGCTTGTGATAGACCATGCCGGCATACTTGCCCCAGGTTGGCTCAGAGGACTTAACGACCATCTGCTCCATAAAGTCGAGCTCGTACATACACTCATCGAGGATGTCCGGGTAACCGTTGCCGGCTTCCGGAATCACGACGGTACCGGACTTGTCGGCAAACTTCTTCTTACCGGCGTCGGTCTTGATTGCACGCTCGTACATATTCTGGAGCGTCCAGACGGAGATACCGCCGTTGACGACATACTTGCCGTGGTCACCGGCATCGTACCAGCCGCCGGATGCGGTGATCGAAGAAGAAGCGTAGGTGCCGGTCGCATCTGTACGGGAGCCGTACTCGTTCTTCCAGATCTTCTGGACATAAGCGGTATCGACCTTGTGGCCGCCCTGGTGAGCAAGCGTGGACTTGTCCTCACCGGAGGTGATGTAAGCCTTCTCGATGTCCAGACCGGAACGGTTCTGGTAGAAGTAGTTGATGGAGTTGGTCAGCAGATCGTGGCCGGACTCAGAATAGATGTCGTCGCCGATCTTGAACTCGAAGGATCTCCAGTCCTTGCCCTTAATGCGCAGGTAATAGGTACCCGGCGTCTTGAACTCGGAGAAGTCGAGCTTGCAGGTGTCGTCGTCGGACTGTGCATCATGCTTGACAGTTGTAGTCTTGCCGGTGTAGGCAACCGTACCGGAACTGGAAACCAGCTCGAAGTCATAGCTGCCGCTCAGGCTGATCTTCTCTGCACCGTGCATGATGTCGCCGCCGTTGTCTCCGAGCGTTGCCACCTTTGCATAGTCGGTCAGATAACCGATCTGGTTGACAGAGATGTAGTTGTTCTCCAGGCCGCTGTAGGAACGGCTGATTGCACCGTAGTGGTTGTTCGGATCCGGCAGGCACGGGCCGCTGGAACCGCAGGTCGTGCAGTCGATGTGCATATCATCGAACCAGATCTCATCGCCGTCTTCTGCGTTGCCCTTGTCGCCCTTTGCGAAGTGGAACGCCCACTCCATACCTTCCAGATCCTTGGTGCACTCGAAAGTACCCTCAAAGGTCTTGTACTCGGTAGAGAGCGTTGCCGGCTTGCCCCAGCCGTTGGAGTTGCCCATGTGCGGGCCCATGACGAACTCGTCCTCGACGAGGTCAAAGTACTCCTCGTACGGGCTGTTCGGCTGACCGATCTTGGAGTTCATCTTCAGGCCGTTGTGGCTGGACTTCGCCTTGAAGCTGACCTTGTAGGAGTGACCGGCCTTGAAGTCGAGGTTTCTGTGGCGGAACTGCAGATCCCAGTGCTGATGCTCTGCGCCGTCAGACTCCAGAATCGTGATGTGGAACGCGCCGTCCTCGATTGCGAAGTTCTGCTTTGCAGGGCTGGATTCACAGGTATGCCACGGAAGCGCCTTGTAATCAAAGGTGCTCTCGCCGCACACTTCACCCGCAGAAGCGGTCAACGGTGCCATGAAACCGACAGCCGTTGGGGCGACCATTGCAGCAGCAGCAAGGCTCGCAATGATCATACTTGATTTCTTGTGCATAAGATACCCTCCCGTTTTTATTTATATAACCGGAGCCAGTACACGCCCCGTTTATATCCGTAGGAAGACAGACAGTACGGTTCCGGACTCCCGCAGCGAACCCGTGCTCCGCTCCGGAATGATATCAACTGAGTGTGTTCAGCATCCGAAATTATACTGCCCGTACAAAATTTGGAGTTTCCCGGCAGAGCCTGCCCGTAAAACTCATTGCTATCATTATAATACAACTTCCGGTAATTGTAAAGGGCTTTTTGAAACTTTGGCGGAAGTGTAGAAATCGGTTTGCATTTTTTGTCTACATTTCACAATTCGCAAGCGTATTTTTCCTGCCCAGCCGGTTTTGGTTCTGTAGAATATCCCGTATGATACTACATTTTGTAGAATTCTGAAAAATTCCGCCCCGAAAAGTTTTCGCAGAACGCTTGACAAGCGGCGCGATTTGTGATATAATCAGTTTGCTGCGTTAAAGCATTGCAGCTTAAAAGCGTAAAAGCGCTTTGACAATACTATCATAACGGAGGGTTTCCCCATGACAGCATCACAGATCATCACGCTCATCGTGGTGGCGGTCTATGCGACGGTCATGATCAGCATCGGACTGATTACCTCGCGCAAGACCAAAAGCGTCAACGACTTCGTCTTCGGCGGCAACAAGATCGGCCCCTGGATGACCGCATTCGGCTTCGGCACGACTTATTTCTCCGCCGTCGTGTTCATCGGCTACGCCGGACAGTTCGGCTGGAGCTACGGTGTCTCCGCCGCATGGATCGGCATCGGCAACGCGGTCATCGGCGCGACCATCGCCTGGGCGGTGCTCGGCAAGCGCACCCGTCTGATGACCAAGCATCTGGACGCAAAATCCATGCCGGACTTCTTCATGAAGCGCTACAACAGCAGCGCGCTCAAAACGGTTGCGGCTGTCATCGTGTTCATCTTCATGATCCCGTACACCGCGTCGGTCTACAACGGCCTGTCCCGCCTCTTTGCAATGGCGTTTGACCTTGGCGAGCACGGCTACGAATATGTCATGATCGCCATGGCGGTTCTCTCCGCGATTTATGTTGTGCTGGGCGGCTACTCCGCAACCTCCGTCAACGATTTCATTCAGGGCATGATTATGCTGGTCGGCATCGCAGCGGTCGTCTTCTCCGTTCTGAATTACAACGGCGGCTTCTTTGCATCCGTGGACAAGCTCCGCGAGATCCCGGATGTCGCAGACGGCAAGCTCGCCTCCCTCTTCGGCCCCGATCCGGTCAACCTCTTCGGCGTTGTCGTGCTGACCTCGCTCGGCACATGGGGCCTGCCGCAGATGGTCCACAAGTTCTACGCCATCCGCGACGAAAAGGACATCAAGCGCGGCCTGATTATCTCGACCTTCTTCTGCTTCGTCGTTGCGGGCGGCTGCTACCTGCTCGGCGGCTTCGACCGTCTGTTCAACACGCTGAAGGACGACGGCTCCGGCAAGAATGTCATCGCAGTGCTCTCGAACGGCAAGCCGGAATTCGACGCAATGGTGCCGGCCATGCTCCAGAAGGCGCTTCCGACGCTGCTGATCGGTCTGGTTGTCGTGCTGGTGCTGAGCGCCTCGCTCTCGACGCTCTCCGCGCTGGTGCTGACCTCCTCGACCACACTGACGCACGACCTCATCCGTCCTGCCGCAAAGGGCAAGCTGAACGACAAACGCGAGTTCATCACCATGCGTGTGCTGATTCTGTTCTTCCTGCTCGTCTCCGTGCTGATCGCCCTGAACAAGAACGCCGCGATCACTTCGCTGATGAGTTACAGCTGGGGCGCCCTGTCCGGCTCGTTCCTCGGCCCGTTCCTCTGGGGTCTCTACAGCAAAAAGACTACCCGCACTGCGGTCTGGACGAGCTTTGCGCTCGGTGTTGTTTCGACAACGGCGCATATGTGCATCTTCTCGTTCTTCCCGTCGCACTTCACCGGTTTTGTGAACTGGGCAAAGTCCCTGCCGCTGAACCTCGCCTC